>JALXBP010000001.1 GCA_026991395.1 Anaerolineae bacterium
ATGTGGTGGCTTTTCCCATTGGCGATAGCTCTGCTGCTGACCGCAGGATTGGCTACCATCTTGACTTCCCTCCCGGCACAGGCAGCCGGTCCCATCTGTTATGTGGATGCCGACGCGACCGGCGCGGCTACCGGCTTGAACTGGACTGACGCCTACACCACCGTGCAGGATGCTCTCGCCGATGCCGCCTGCACCGAAATCTGGGTGGCCGAAGGGGTCTACTATCCGGACGAAGGCGCGGGGCAGACGAACGACTACCCAGCCAGCACATTCCAACTCAAAGACGGCGTGGCCCTCTACGGCGGCTTCGACGGCACGGAAATCACCCGCACCGAGCGCGACCCGGCAATCAACATCACCGTCCTCAGCGGCGACATCGACCAGAACGACACCACCGACGCCGACGGCGTGGTCACCGACACGGCAAAGATCAACGGTGATAACGCTTGGCACGTGGTCACCGGCAGCGGCACAGACAGCACCGCCGTGCTGGATGGCTTCACCGTCACCGCCGGGCAAGCCAACGACTCTTTTCCCAATGACGTTGGCAGTGGAATGTACAACAGTATCGGCAGTCCCACCGTGGTTAATGTTATTTTCTCCGGCAATTTTGCCGACAACTGTGGCGGCGGGATGTACAACTACGACAGCAGCTCCGCGCTGACCGATGTCACTTTCTCAAGTAATTCGACGCGCGGAAACGGTGGCGGGATGTACAACGCCAGCAGCAACCTCTCGCTAACTGGCGTCACCTTCGTTGCCAATTCAGCTCCTATAGGTAGCGGCGGCGGAATGTACAATAACTATAGCAGCCCCGTGTTAATGGATGTCGTCTTCTCCCGCAATTCGGTCAGCAGTATCAGTTCCTCCTCCGGCGGCGGCGGAATGTACAACCACAACAGTTGCCCCGTATTGATCGGGGGCACTTTCTCCGGCAACTCGGCATCATACAATGGCGGCGGGATGTACAACGACCACAGCAACCCAACGCTGACCAATGTTACCTTTTCCAACAACTTAGCTTCTAGCGGCAACGGCGGCGGGATGTACAACTACTACTCTAGTCCCACGCTGACCGATGCCACCTTCTCCGGCAATTCAGCATCCCGGGGCGGCGGGATGTACAACTCCTCTGGCACTCCCGCGCTGACGGGCATCACCTTCTCCGGCAATTCAGCATCCCTGGGCGGCGGGATGTACAACGACAACTCCAGCCCCACGCTGACCAACACCATCATCGCCAACAGCACAAACGGTGGTGACTGCTATGGCAATAATGTTGACCGCGGTTCCGCCAACAACCTGATCGAAGACATCAGCTACGGCGACTGCGGTCTGGTGAACGGCGTACACGGCAACATCATCGGTTCCGACCCCAAACTGGGCGCGCTGACCGACTACGGCGGTCCCGGCAAACAGGTTTTCCCTCTGCTCGTGGGCAGCCCCGCCATCGACGCCGGAACCAACGCCAACTGCCCGGCAACCGACCAGCGCGGCGCGACCCGGCCGGTTGGCGCGGCCTGCGACATCGGCGCTTTCGAAATCGGCTACAGCCTGACCCTCAGCAAGCAGGTGGACGACCCGACCCCCTTGCCCGGACAGACCATCACCTTTACCGTGATTGTCACCAGTACCGAGTTGACCGTCACCCACGGCCTGCTCTCCGACACCCTGCCCGCCGGGCTGAACTTCCTCGGTCCCATCACGCTGGAACCGGTCGGGGCGGGCACTGTGGGCACTGCGCCCCCCACCTTGGCTTCTGGTCTGACCATCAGCAACAGTCAGCGCCTCACCGTTACTTTCCCGGTCACGGTTTCCTGGGGTCTGGCTGCGGGCACGCTGCTGACCAACACCGCCACGATCAGCGCTACTCAGATTCCCACGCCGACCTGGACGTCCACGGTAGTCACGGTGGACAATGCGCCGCCCACGGCGGATGCAGGCATACCGCAGAGGGTCGATCCCGGCGACACGGTAACGCTGGACGGCTCTGCCAGCGGCGACCCGAACGGCGACGCCCTGACTTACCGATGGGTGCAGACAGGCGGCGTCACCGTTGCCCTCTCCGACGCCATGGCCGTCTCGCCTACCTTCATCGCACCCCTCACCGCCGGGACGGTACTCACCTTCAGCCTGACCGTTACCGATACCGGTCACTCGACGGATACTGCTATCACCACCGTCACCGTAGAGAAATATCGCCTCTACCTGCCGCTGGTGCTGAAACACTAACCTGACGGCGTGAGTCGGCGCTCCCCGCTTGTCGGTTCCGCTACCACGAGGCGCGCCGTCTCGCCGAGGGGGTCGACCTGCCCATGCGCGATTGGACATCACAAGGAACATCGGAGGTAAAAATGAGACGCCAAACAGTGGCCTATGTCGTCATTGCATTGGGATTGTTTCTGACGGTGGGGACAGCCTCGGTTTTGGGCTTTGCCGAGGAAGACCTGGGGTTCCGGGACCGGGACGGGACCTACTACCCGCCGACCCAATCCTTTCCCGAAGAGCGCATCAGCACGGTGCATGATGACCTGACCTACGCGCTGGCCATCGCCGCCGGCTTCACCATCACCGACAGCCACACCCTGCGCATTTGGGAT
Source organism: Anaerolineae bacterium (assembly GCA_026991395.1). Taxonomy (GTDB): domain Bacteria; phylum Chloroflexota; class Anaerolineae; order B4-G1; family SLSP01; genus JALXBP01. Next base: position 2,601 of record JALXBP010000001.1, read on the forward strand.
CAGTTGGTGGATTCGGAAGTGCTGCCAAGTACGCCGGTCTCCTACACCTACGGGAACGCGGGGTTCTACGATCCCCCCAACCCCCTGGTAGCCTGCCTCGGCAAGAACCACGCCCACCAAATCTGGCCCACCAACAGCTTCGCCCCCGACACCTCGGCGGTTACGACTCGCTTCGGCCCCTATTCGCCCTTTTTCCACTTCCCTCATTTGAACGGCAGCGACCTGGAAGCGCTGCACGATTGGGCCTGGGGGCAAACCGACACCCTCGTGGGATACGAGGCATACGCCTGGGGCCGCCTGACCGATCACACGTTGATGCAGGCGGTGCAGAACGACGGTTGCATCATCACCCGCACGGTAACGATCAGTATGCCCATACCGGGCGGCTCGCTGATGGCCTTTGCGACCTACTTGCACACCCTGGCCGACGCCTATTCCCACGCCGACTGCATGGACGCACTGGCCGCTTTGACGCCGCCCGCTCCCTGGGGGACGCACACCATCCCTGCGCTGGGCGATGATAGCGTTTACGCTTGCGACTACAATCCCACCAGCCCCCGGAACGACGACGCCCACGGGCGCGAGTTCGGCAGCGTTTACACCGACACGCAACGGACGATCGACGCAGCCCGCGCCGTGTACGCAGAACTCGCCGCCCGCAGCCTGGCACGCGAGGGGGTGTATGTCCCCCTGCCGCTGACAACGACCCTGACGGTGAGCGGTACACCGACCACGCTCGACGGAGCCATCGTCCATTTCGTCACCGCCTGGAACTACGACGAACCACTTCACCGGCGCGAATATGTCGACGAACTGGTGGAGGCCCTGCTTGCACAACCCCGAGCGTCGATCAGACGGGTGTACTTGCCCCTTGTGCTACGCCGGTGAGAAGGGAGGGAAGCCTCGCCCACCCCATGGCGAGTCCTCCTTGCAGGCCCCTCCCCATGGTGGTGCGATGGCAAAGACGGCAAGCAACATGCGCCCCCCTTCGCTCGCCTGCCCATCCCGCCTCGGAGGATGATATGACATCTCGGCCACGATGCACGGTTGAAGATCGAGGGACTTCGCTCCGTATCACCATCCCCGGACGCCGCGAGCCTTTTTGGATTCTCCTGCTGGTCTTCTGGCAGGTCCTGTGGTGGTCGCTGGGCATCTGGCCCTTGCTCGCGATCCCCGCCCTCGTGAGGTCATTCACCGCCACAATGGTGGAAGGTCGTCTCGATGCCGGTGTCGCACAAGGGATCGTTATCGGCGCTACCGTCGTGACAGCGCTGGTTGTGTTGGGTATCTGGGCTGCGCTAAGTGCGCCAATGGGCTGCTTCCTGCTGTGGCGGCTGAGGGGCGAGGAGATCGTCGAGGTCAGCAATTGGGCGCTCAAGATCGGCCATCGCCTGTGGCGGTGGGAACGGTCGCGCGAGTACCGAGCCGACGAAGTGAGCGGGTTGAGCCTCTACCGCGCGGAGGGATGGCGGGCATACTTGTCGGACCTGGTCAGGCACGAGGCGTGGCGGCTATCGGGACGCAGGCCGTCGATAGCGATGCAGGTCGGAGGAAGGCGGGTGCGATGGGGAGAGGGGTGCAGCAAGATCGAGGCGGAGCAGATCATCGGAATGATACAGGAGCGGTTCCCGGTCTATCGAGAAAAAGCGTGAAGGGTTTGCCGAGGCCGAGCTTTTCGTCGAGGTTGGTGGCCGATAGCGCGGGGTATGGGCCTCTTGCAGAGCAGTTCGTTCACATCAGAGGGACGGAAAGGAGATGCCGATGTCATCCACCGTAAGCGTTGCAGCAATTCAAATGGACGCGGGCCTCGCACCGACGGCCGACCGCCTCCGGCGAGCCGAAAGGCTGGTCAGGCAAGCCGCTCGGTCGGGCGCTCAGTTGGTAGTCTTGCCCGAACTATTCAACGTCGGCTATGGATATACCGACGAGAATTTCCGGCGGGCCGAACCCCTCGATGGGCCAACCGTAACCTGGATGAGGCAAGCAGCGGCCGACTATCACCTCCATCTGGCCGGTAGTCTGATGCTGCTGGATGGGCAGGAGATTTATAACGTCCTGCTGTTGTTTGCGCCCGATGGGCGGATGTGGCGGTACGACAAGAACTATCCCTGGGGCTGGGAACGCGCCTATTTTCGGGGCCGGAAGGGGATAACCGTCGCCAAGACCGATCTGGGCGACATCGGGTTTATGATTTGCTGGGATACGGCCCATCGTCGTCTGTGGCGACAATATGCCGGTCTGGTCGATCTGATGATCATCAGCAGTTGCCCGCCGGATGTGACCAACCCGACCTTCATCTTCCAGAATGGCGAGCGGGTAACATTCGATGATTTCGGGAGAGTGGGGAGACAATTGAAGAACACGGGACGGCGCTTGTTCGGAGAGATGGTCAATCAGCAGACGGCCTGGCTGGGCGTCCCGACCGTGCAGACCGTAGGCACCGGCCACCTTCGGACGATGCTCCCGAACAGTCTCTTGTCCATGCTCTCGTTCCTGCCGGTGGCCCCCAAACTGCTCAAGTATTTGCCGCAGGGGCACGACATCCGGCTCGAGTGCGACTTCGTTCAGGGATGCAAGGTCGTGGATAGCAAGGGCAACGTCCAGACGGAACTGGACCAGGCGCAGGGGGAAACCTTCACGGTGGCCGAGGTCGTCTTGCCGGAGGGGAAAGTACAGCCGGATCGACCTCAGCCAAAGTCGCTTTTGCCCGGCGTAACCTATCTCTCCTCGGATATCCTGCTCCCCTTGTTGATGCTTTCGATCTATCGTCGGGGCGTGCGCCGGGTTCTGGGGAAAGATTGAGGTGTCGCCACTCGCAGTAGCTTGAGTGAATGTGAAAGGAGGCCAGGAAATGAATCAGATCTTGCGAGACACTTCTGTCGGTGCCCTGACGAGGGCCATCGAAGAGAACCCCCTTGGCTTCGTGCCCGCCTTCCGACGATGGCCGCGCACAGAATTGCACGACGAGGAAGGGATAACGTGGTCGATCGCCGACATTCCCTATCCCTTGTTCAATGTCGTCTTGCGCACTCGACTCAGTGCGGCGCGGGCCGAATCGGCGATCGAGAGGATCGTTAACGAGGCGCAAAAGCGTCACGTGCCGATTCTGTGGGAGGTGTGGCCTTCCTCGGAGCCTCGGGACCTGAAAGAGCGGCTGGAGCAGCACGGCTTCGCGGCGGCGGGAAGACCTCCGGGGATGGCCCTCGATTTGGACAAGCTGAGGGAAGACCTGCCGTCGGTGCCGGGGTTGACGATACGACGGGTTGGTAGCGCGGATGACTGGGAAAGGTTCCTCGAGATCTGGAGGGTGGTGTACGAGGTGCCCGGCTTCGTTGCCCGGGCGATGGGCGAACTTTTCCGTCACGCACCTGAGGGAACGCTCTTTTCTTACGTCGGCTGGCAAGAGGGGCAGCCGGTGGCGATCTCGCAGATGCTGTTGCATGCGGGGGTTGCTGGTATTTACAGCGTAGCGACGATACCGGAGGCGCGGCGAAAGGGGATTGGGACGCAGATCACCCTGGCGGCGCTGCACGATGCCCGCGCAATGGGGTATCGCGTATCCATCCTGCATTCGTCGAAGATGGGCCTGGGCGTGTATCGCAGGTTGGGCTTTCGGGAATATTGCACGTTAGCTCGGTATCTGTGGACGCCGAAAGAGACGAAGGACGAGGAAGCCTGATCCGGCTGCGCTGCTCGGCGGGCGAGCTACACGTCAGGCGAGAGTTGGTGCTGAACCCGACCGCCCGGCCGAGAGTTGCCTCGTTGCACCTTGGCACCGGGGAGGCACATCGACATGGCGTACCGACACTGGGTCGCCCTCTTCATCCTGGCTATGGGCCTGTCCGGCTGCTTCTCCTCGCCGCTCGCCGAAAGCCGCTATCAACTGGGGGACTATCGGGTAACGGAGCGGATCTATCGCGAGGACGGCTTCCCCGACCCGACTTTCGAGCGGGTGCTCGAAGTGCAACACGGCTCTTCCACGATGCGCCTCGGGGCGTACAGGGACGAATCGCGAGAGGGCATCACCGTTGCGCCGGAGTGGGTGGGGGAATGGCTGGTCGTCTACAGCAGTTCGCACCTCTTCGTATGGCGTCCGGGCGTCGAGGCACGCCATTTTGCCCCCTGGGAAGCGGACGGCTGGACGGACTACGCCGCCCGCTTCGGCCCTTGCGGCCTTGGGGGGCACTATGATTATCACGCAGCCCACTTTTGGATAGAGGGCGGGCGCTGGTTCGTCGAATATCGCTGCAACCCCGGATACTGCGTCGAGGGTCATCCCTCGACCATCCTCTTCACGTCGGATGATGAGGGCGCTACCTATGCGATCGTGGACGATGCCGGATAGCTCGCTCCCCGTTCGGAAGCGGTGGGGAGCAGGCCATCCCCTCCGCGGCGAGATTGACCGGTAGCACGTCCCCCTCCGCGCATCGAGCGCCCCTCTCGAAAGCCCCGGATCGCCCTTGACAGATGGCCGAAGTCATTGTATACTCCGTATGTACTACATACGGAGTATATACTATGCTCAAATTCGCGATTTTAGGGATGCTGGCTCAGGCTCCGGCCTATGGCTACGAGATCAAACGGGCCTTCGAGGCGATGCTGGGGCACACCTGGCCGGTCAACATCGGCCAAATCTACAGCACGCTGGCCCGCCTGGAACGGGACGGCCTGGTAACGTGCGAGGAGGTCTCGCAGGAACTGCTGCCCAACCGCAAGGTATGCACCATCACGGAGGCGGGGCGTGCCGCACTGGTCGAGTGGCTACAACAACCGGCGGCTCCCTCGGCCCGGCTGCGGGTCGATTTCTACCTCAAGCTGCTGCTCGCCTACCGCAGCCATGCGGTCGATCTCACCTCGCTCATCTGGCAGCAGCGCCAGACCTTGCTCCAGGCGCTGGCCGATCTCACCCCGTTGCTGACCGCCCAGGATGAGAGCCTGCGCCTGCTGGCGGAGGGGCTGCAATTGCACCTCGAGGCCGACTTGAGGTGGCTGGATCGCTGTGAGGAGGTCTTCGGTGCGTCGCCGGAGAGCGACGCAGAGGCGTAACCGATGTCGAGAGATCGACGGGGACTATGCAAGGAGGTTCGTATGTCTATTCTGGAAACCCGTAATGTGCACAAGGTCTATCGTTCCGATGGTGTGGCCGTGCATGCCCTGCGCGGCGTGGAGCTTGCGCTGCAGTCCGGCGAGTTCGTCGCCGTCATGGGGCCGTCGGGATGCGGCAAGTCAACCTTGCTCCATCTGCTGGCCGGACTGGATAGCCCTACCGAGGGGGAGGTGGTGCTCGACGGTCATCGCCTGAACGACCTGAACGAATCCCGCCGTGCGATACTGCGCCGTCGGACGGTGGGCTTCGTCTTCCAGGCCTACAACCTCATCCCCAACTTGACCGTGGCGGACAACGTGGACCTGCCCGGCTTGCTGGCCGGACGTCCCCCTGCCGAGGTGGCCCGGCGGCGTGAGGAACTGCTGGAGGCGCTGGGGCTGGCCGACAAGGGGCGCGCCTTTCCGCACCAGCTCTCCGGCGGCCAGCAACAACGGGTGGCGATTGCCCGTGCGCTCATCAATGCGCCCACCGTCCTGCTGGCCGATGAGCCTACCGGCAACCTGGACTCCCGCAGCGGCAACGAGGTTCTCGCCCTGCTGCGCCGTTTCAACGCCGATGGGCAGACCATCCTGCTCGTCACCCACGATCCCAAAGTGGCCAGCTTCGCGCAGCGCATCATCTTCATGCGCGATGGCCGCTTCGTCTCCGAGATGGAGATGGCGGGCGGCGGCGATCCGACCCGCGTCATCGCCAAACTGGTGGAGGTCGAGCAATGAGAGCGGTCTTCCGTGCCGTGCGTGCCAATCTGCGCAGCCACCGCCTGCAGAAGGGGCTGGTCTTCCTCACCCTGGCCGCCTCGGCGCTCCTCCTGACGCTGGCACTGACGGCCTACGCCTCCGGTTTTCGGGTCTATGACCGGCTGATAGAGCGGACGCACGGGGCGCACATCTGGCTCTCCGCCGAGCCGGACGAGGTCTCCGCCGAGGCCCTGGCGCAGGCCGTGCAGGAGCAGCCGGAGGTGGTGGAGGCCACCGCGCCGATGCCGACCTTCCGCCTCGCGCTGGAAGCCCCCGACGGGAAAAAGGTGGATGTCCTCGCGCGTGAGTTCGTGCCTGAACGCACCATCGCCCGCCTCCTCTGGGTCGAGGGGGAAGCGCCCGCGCCGCACTCGAACGAGATCGCCATCGACCGCAATCTGGCCCGTGTCCTGGAGCTTGGCCTGGGGGATCAGGTGAACCTGTGGGTTGGGGATCGGCACGAGGCGTTCACCGTTTCGGGCACCTTCATCACCTCCGAGTTCTGTGCCTATCCCAACTGCCAGCCCGCCAGGGTCTACCTCGGTAGCGGCACGCTGACCGGCGCGATGCCGCCCGACTCTTGGGACGTGGGCGTGCGGCTGCGGGAGCCTCAGCAGGCCGAGGAGGTACTGCGCGCCCTGCGGGGCGCTTTCCCGCAAGGGGCGATAGAAGGTTACACCTGGCTGAAGATACGCCGTTACGTGGGCCTCGATCTGCAGATACAGGCCGTCTTCATCCTCGCCTTCGCGATGATGGCGGTGCTGGTGGCCGGTTTCCTCATCGCCAATACCGTGGCCGGAGCGGTGCGTGCGCAGACGCGACAGATCGGCCTGCTGCGGGCCGTCGGCTTCACGAACGGCCA
>JALXBP010000002.1 GCA_026991395.1 Anaerolineae bacterium
CGTCGCGGCGGCCCTGGCCCATCCCGAACGCCCCTGCCCCGCCTGCCGCAAATCGCTCGATCTCTTCCTCGCGCTGTTAGGCGCGGAAGCCGGCAATATGGCCCTCAAGGTGCTGGCCCGCGGCGGCGTTTATCTCGGCGGCGGCATCCCGCCCCGCCTCCTCCCCGCCCTGCGCGAGGAGCACTTCCTCCGCGCCTTCACCGGCAAGGGACGGATGGCCGCCCTGCTCGCCACGATACCGGTCTACGTCATCTTGCAGACCGACGCGCCGCTCATCGGCGACCTCCATCACGCGCTCGACCGCTGGTATGGCCGCGCTGCCGCTTGAATTCATCGCCCGCATGCGCCGCTGGCTGGGCGACGAGGCCGACGCCTTCTTCGCCGCCCTCCTGCAGCGCGACATCGGCCTGCGCCTCAACCCTCGACGCGGCGACGTCGCAGCGCTCGCCGCGCGTTTGCCCTGGCCCACCCGCCCCGTCCCCTGGTGCGAGGAAGGCCGCTTCCTGCAGGATGAGGGGCTTCCGTTGGGAACCCATCCCTACCACCGCGCGGGCCTCTACTACGTCCAGGACCCCAGCGCGATGGCCGCCGCCGTCCTCCTCGACCCGCAGCCGGGGGAATGGATTCTCGACCTCGCCGCGGCCCCCGGCGGCAAGGCGACCCACATCGCCGCGCGGATGCGGGGGGAGGGCCTCCTCGTCGCCAACGAAATCTCCCGCCGACGCGCCGCCATTCTGGCGATGAACGTCGAGCGCATGGGCGTGACCAACGCGATGATCGCCAACGAGACGCCCGAACGGCTGGCGGCACGATGGGCCGGTCTCTTCGACGCGCTCCTCGTGGACGCGCCCTGCTCCGGCGAGGGGACCTTCGTGCGCGACTCGCAGGCCATCCGCGATTGGAGCACGGCGACGATCGCGGGCAACGCCCGCCGTCAGCGCCTGATCCTCGACCGGGCCGCCCCGCTCGTGCGCCCCGGCGGACGGCTGCTCTACGGCACCTGCACCTTCGCGCCCGAGGAAAACGAGGGGACCATCGCGGCCTTCCTCGAAGGCCACCCCGATTTTCGCATCGTGCCCCTGCCCGCCCTGCCCGGTATGGAAGGCGGCCGTCCCGACTGGATCGGGGCACCGGAAGCGCTGCGCCTGGCGGGACGCTTCTGGCCGCACAAGACCGCCGGGCACGGCCACTTCTACGCCCTCCTCCGGCGCGATGGGGAAAGCGGCGCGCTCCCTGCGCGGTGGGAGGGGCAAAGTGTACCGGGGCGTATCCGCCGACTGTACCGCGAAAGCCTCGAAGCGGCCTTGCGCATCCCGCCGCCGGAGGCCGGACTCTACCTGAGCAAGGACGACCATCTCTACATCGTCCCGATGGAGCCTCGCCACTGGGAGGGGCTGCGCATCCTGCGACCGGGGTGGTGGGTCGCCTCGCTGCGCCACGGCAAGATCGGCCCCGATCACGCCCTGGCTATGGCCCTCGCGCCGGACGAGGCCGCCGCCCGCTGCGATCTGGCCGTGGACGATCCGCGGCTTGCCCGCTATCTGCAGGGCGGCTTCTGGGCCGACGAGGGGCCGCGCGGCTGGGTGCTCATCACGGTCGAGGGCTTCCCGTTGGGATGGGGCAAGCGTGGCGGAGGCCGCTTGCGCAGCAAATACCCGATGCACCTGCGGCGCTAAGCTACGCCGCCGCCTCCCGGTGAAGCGGCAGCGCGATGTAGAAGGTCGAGCCTTTGTTGAGTTCGCTTTCCACCCAGACGCGCCCGCCGTGCCGTTCGATGATCGAGCGCACGAGGGCAAGGCCGAGGCCGGTCCCCGGCACATTGCCCGTCTCGCGGCGGCGGATGCGGTAGAATTTCTCGAAGAGGCGGAGTTGATCCTCCGGCGCGATGCCGATGCCCGTGTCGCGCACGTGGATGATGACCTCGCCGTGGGCCTCATCGACCTTCAATCCCACCGAGACCTCCCCGCCGGAGGGCGTGTACTTGATGGCATTATCCACCAGGTTGCCGATCGCCTGACGCAGGAGCGTGTGATCGCCGGTGATCGTTACCGAACCTTCCGAAGGCTCCAGACGCAGGACGAGGCCGGCAGCCGCCGCACGCGCACGCATCGAATCCACTGCCTCGATGAGGATCAGCCCCAGGTTGCACGGTTCGAGCTTGATGCCGACCCCCGCCTCGATGCGCCGCAGGTTGAGGAGGTCTTCGATGAGCACCGACATCTGGTCGATCCCCTCCAGGATGCGGTCGAGGTAGCTTTCCTGCTTCTCGCTCAGTTCACCCACCATCGGCAGCATGGAGGCATAGCCGCGGATGAAGGTCAGCGGTGCCCGCAGATCGTGCGAGACGGTCGCCACGAACTCCGACTTCATCTCGTCCAGTTCCTTGAAGTGCGTAACGTCCCGCATCACCGCCACGCGCCCGATGATGCGCCCATCGTGTCCGGCGATCGGCGCGATGCTCGCGTAGAAGGTGCGCCCGTCGGGGAGGAGCAGTTCCACGGTCGGCGGCGTGCGGTCATCGTCGTAGGGGGGACGCAGGGCCTCGACGAGCGGTTCCGGCAGGGAAAGACGGTTGATCGGCTGGCCGTAAGCCGCCCGGCCCAGCCCGAAGATGCTCTGCGCCGCGGGGTTGATGAGCAGGAGCCGCCCCTCCTCGTCGGTAACGATGATGGCATCGGTCGTGCTGGAAAGGATGGCAGCCAGCCGTCGACGTCCACCTTCCGCCGACTGGAAGAGATGGGCTTTTTCGACGAGCAGGGCGGCGTGCGTCGCCAGCGTGCTCAGGAAGCTGACGCGCGCCCCGTCGAAGGTCTCCTTCGTCGCCGAACCGACCCACAGCAGCCCCACCGTCTTCCCGTGCAGTCGGGCGGGGATGGCTGCGAGGCTGCGCAGCGCCCCGGCGGGACGATCCAGCCGCTGCTGCTCCAGATCGTTGATCACCAGCGGGGAGCGACGGCGGACGAGGACGCGGGCCAGCATGCGGTCGAGGCCGGGGAAGGCCGCATCCGAACGCCCCTCGGCGAAGGTCTGCTGGATGCCCCCCCCTTCGTCCAAGAGGAGGAAACGCGCCACCTCGGCCCCCGATTCCTCCATCGCCCCGCGCAGGATGATGGGCATTCCCTCGTCCATGCGCAGCGAGGCGGAGATCGACTGCGAGATGCGCAGCAGGAGCGAGAGGTCGTTCAACCGGTCCTGGAGGCGAAGGCGCATCTGTTCGAAGGCCCGTCCGAGCTGCGCCACCTCGTCCTCGCCGGAGATGTGGACGGGGCGATCGAGCCGCCCCTGGGCAATCGCCCCCGCCGCTTCGGCCAGGGTGTGCAGCGGCTTCGTGATCCGCGAAGCGAGGAGGGGGACGGTCAGCAGAAGCAGGAAGCCGAGCGAAAGCTGCGCCACGAGGAGAGGATTGGCGATGACGGTCGCGAACTCCAGCACCTCCAGGAAGGGCACCTGGAGGACGATGTGGTAGTTCACGCCGCCGACGGGATAGACGTAGGTGAGAATGCGGCGGCCCTGCGGCGAGATGTCGATGTAGAGCTGCCCCTGTTCCGCCTTCGGCTTTTCCACCGGCGCGGGATTGCTCATCGCCCAGGGGTGCAGGAGGAGCGCCGAATCGGCGTGGATGACGATCAGGTCGCGTTCGTCCACCACGAAGCCCGTCAGGTCGCCGCCATCCCCGCCGAGCGAGGCCAGCGCCCCGCGGATCGTCGGGTTGGTGTTGAGATTGGCCCGCCCGACGAGCGCATAGGCAGCGCCGTCCTCCGTCATACCTACCGGCTCGACGAAGGAGAGGCTGTAATTGCCGGGGGCCACCTCGATCAGATGTGTCGTGGAGGCGATGCCCAACGCCAGCGCCTTCTGCACAGCTTCCACCTCCTCCCCGACGAGCCCCGTCTCCCGGGGGACACCGGCGACGACCTGCCCGTCGGCATCGACGAGGAGCAGTTGCTGGAAGAGCGGCAGCACGCTGAGGTCGAAGGTCAGCGCCGCCTGCCGTTCCTCCGGCTGGAGCAGCGCCGGATCGGCGGCGAACTGCTTCATCAGATTGGAGGCGGTGTAGTGGAAATAGACGATGTCCCGCCGGGCACTTTCGGCGCTCCGCTCCATCGCCGACAGTTTCTGGCTTTCCGCCAGGTAGATGGAGCGGTCGGTTACAGCCAGCACCGAACCGATCATCCCCATCAGCAGCAAGGGGATGAGGAGGATCATAAACCGTGCCCGCAGCGAGCAGCTGAAGGGCGAGGGCACCACCTCGAAAGGGGCTGGGCGCAGCGCGGGCAAGAGAAGGCCAAGCAGCGTCAACAGCAGCCCTACGCCCAACGAACTCACGAACCAGATCGGCCAGGCGTCGTGCAGGAAGAGCAGGACGTTATCCAGCGCCACCAGGGTCCCGCCGGGAAGGGCGGCGACGAAACGCCCCAGGCTGATGGCGGAGAAGGCGAAGAAGGCAGCCACCGGGATCGCCACGGCGGGCTGGCGGAGCATACGGAAGGCAACTTCCCGATAGCGCTGGTGCAGCAGATAGCCGCTCATCCAGCCGAGGAAGCCCCAGGCGAAGAGATCACCCAGCAACATCGGCGTCGAACGGGCGGCCATCACACCGCCCACCAGGCCGGCGATGAGGGCGGGGCCTCCGCCGAAGAGCAGTGCGACCAGTGCCACGAGGAGGAAGCCGAAGAGGGAAAGGGCCGGCGTGTAGGGGACGATGGAGCTGCCGATCGTCATCCAGCCGCGCACGTGGGCCGTCCGCTCCAGGACGGCGAAGCGGCTGCCGACGACGAGCAGCGCAAGCCCCCCCGCGAGCACGAGCGCCCCGCGTCCACCCGTCCGGCGGAATTCCGCGCGGCTCACGTAGAGCAACCGCAGCGTCAGCAAGGCAGAAAGAAGCAAGTAGATGATCTCCCCCACGCTCTGCGGGTAGATCAACGACCACGGCTGCGGCTGGAACCAAAGCTGGAACGTCATCGATCTCTTCCCCTACCAGTATGCCTGCCCTGTGCTCACGATGATACCCAGTTGGAAGCAAAGGACAAGTTAAGCCTCCTCGACGGCAATCGCCTCGCCCTCCTCCGCCAGGCGACGCACCTCCCCCCACGAAAGTCCCTCGCGGAAAAGGTAGTACAACCCCAGAGCGACGACGGGGAACCAAAGCAAGGCGTGGAGGACGAGGATGTAGCTGGCCGCCGCCGTCGGATCGACGCCCGTCCAGGCGAGGATGTCGATGCCCGTTTCGAAGAGGCCGACGTATCCCGGCAGCGAGGGCAACGCCGTCAGCAGGTTGATCGAGCCGGCCATCAGCAGGACGACCGGCAATGGCAGGTGCATGCCGAAGGCGAGGCTGACGAGGGCATACTTCCCCGTCTCCAGCAGCCAGACGACGAGCGTGAGGCCAAAAGCCACCAGCGTTTCCCAGGGGCTGCGGAAGACCGAGAGGCCCTCGACCACCCCCTCCACCAGTGCGAGCAGGGGCGCTTGCCAGCGGCGTGGCACCAGATGCGCGATCACCGTCTCCGCCCAGCGGCGCATCAGGTGCGGATGGGCGGCCAGCCAGAGGAAAAGGAGGAGCGCGCCGATGAAGATCACCGCCCCCATGACCGCCGCCCGGCGCAGCGTCCCTTCCAGCGGCACGAAGAGCAGGCCGATGAAGACGAAGAGCACCATCGTCAAACCGTCGAAGAGCCGCTCGACGAGGGCCGTCGTGAGCGTCGTGCCGAAATTGATGGCCTCGCGACGCCACAGGAGGTAGGCCCGCAGCACCTCTCCCAAGCGGAAGGGGAAGAGATCGTTGCCCATGTACCCCATCACCATCAGCGGGAAGAGCCTGGCCCCGGAGAGCGGCCTGGCTCCTCGCAGAAGGAAGGCCCAGCGCCACGAGCGTACCCAGACGGAGAGGAAGTAGACCGCCAGCCCCGGCGCGACCCACAGATAGTTGGCCCGGCGTATGCCCTCCCACACGGCCCGGAGGTGGAGATCACCTAACGCCATCCAGAGGAAAAAGCCGCTCACAACGGCCCCGATGATCAGGCCGAGACGGCGGCGTGCCTTGCGCATCTGTGCTCCTTTCATCAGCAAAAGGCAGGGGCCTGGTAAGCCCCTGCCTTGCTCCGGGGAATGTCAGGGTGTCGTCGTGCCGGTCAGCGGCGTCGTCGGTGTGGGCAAGGGGAGGAAGGGGGTTACGCTGTCGCTGGGCAGGAAGCCCCACGTTACGTTCTGCAGGTTGTGGATGAACTCCCACTGGATGATCTGCGGGTATTGCATCAACATCTGCCCCTGTTTTTCGATGCTGTAGGCTTCCGCATCGGCGAGCAGACGCTGCCGCTCCGCGTCGGCCTGTGCCAGCAGCTTGGTGCGCTCCGCATCGGCCTCGGCCAGGCGAACCTGCCGCTGCTTTTCGAACTCCGCGGCCTCGGCGTTGTAGCGCGCCGTCTCGATGGCCTCCTGCGCGATCTGCTGCTGCTCGATGGCGTTGACATACTCCTCGCCGAAATCGACCTTGCGTACCAGGAAATCGTCGAGGATGACGCCGTATTTGTCGAACTCTTCGGCCAGCGCCTGCTGGACCTTGGCTTCGTAACTGAAGATGCCCTCGCCGCTGTAGAGATCTTCGGCGGTATAGCTCTGCGCCATCAGCCGCGCGAGGTTACGGGAGTAGGCCTTGATGACGTTCTCCACCACCTCGTTAGTGTAGCCGACGTTCTGGACGATGTGGACGGCCTTGTCGGGAGGGATGTGAAAGAGCACGGTGTAGCGGATGGAGATCTGCTGGCCGTCCACCGTCTGCGCCGTGACGGGATAGTCGCGGTAATCGGCGTTCGACTCGGCGGGATTGTTGCTCGTCTCGTAGGACTGGACGACGGTGGGGATGATGGCGACCTGATCGATGAAAGGCACCTTCCAGTGCAAGCCCGGCTCGAAGACCTGTCCCGTCAGCGCACCGAAGCGCACGACCAGCCCAACCGTCCCGTACTTGACGGTCGTGTAGGCTTGGTCGAGCGCCAGCCCGCCGAAGGCGAGCAAGGAGACGACCAGCCATATCAACACGGCGGTACGGCCGGCTTTCGGGCGATGGGAACGGCTCATCACGAGATAGGCGATAAAGGCGATGATCAGCCCAAGAGAGAAAGCGCCAACGAGAGCCGGAAAGGCTGCTCCCAGGAATGCCGCTACTGCCATCTTCTGACTCCTTTCTCATCGATGAGGCGAAATGGTGAACCGACTCTTTTTCTACGCATTTCGACCTATTTCGTCGCACTCCAGCCGCGCTGACGGAGCACCTCGTAGAGGGCGATGGAACCCGCGACGGCGGCGTTGAGCGAATTGATCTGCCCTCGCATCGGCAGGACGAGGAGGAGATCGCAGCGCTCGCGCACCAGCCGCCGCAAGCCGTTTCCTTCGCTCCCGACGACCACCCCCAGCGGCACGGTCAGATCGACTTCGGTGTAGGGTTTGGCCCCGTAGAAGTCTTCGAGGCCGACGATCCACACCTCGTCGCTCTTGAGCCGCTCGATCGTGCGCGAGAGATTCGTTACCTGGGCGACGAGGAGGTGCTCGACGGCACCGGAGGAGGTGTTGACAACGGCGGGGGTGATGCCCGCTGCCCGCCGTCCCTGGAGGATCACGCCGTGAACGCCCGCCGCCTCCGCCGTGCGCAACAGGGAGCCGACGTTGTGCACATCCTGCAGGAGGTCGAGGAGAAGGAGCAAGGGGGCCTCGCGCCGCTTCCGGGCCACATCGAGCATATCGTCCACGTCGGCGTAAGGGTATCCCGACGTCTCGAGTGCCACGCCCTGCGTCTTGACGGGGCCGACGAAGCTTTCCATCTCGCGGCGGGAAAGGTGGGCGATGGGGAGATGCCGCTCTTCCGCCAGCTCGACGATCTCCTCGATGACGGGAGACTCGACGATCCCCTCGGCCAGGAGCAGGCGATAGGGCTGCCTGCGTCCCGCCCGCAACGATTCACGGACCGCCTGCCGACCGTAGAGCGTTTCGCGCATCGCCCCTCACCTCCCCTGTGCGGCTAATGCTCCAGTTCCCAACTGCTCCCCTCCGGCCCGTCGTTGACGATGATGCCGATCTCGGCCAGGCGGCTGCGGATGGCATCCGCCTTCGACCAGTCCCGCGCCTGCCGATATTCCTGGCGCAAATCGAGCAGCATCTGGATAACCGCGCCGAGCCGATCTTCATCGAGATCGGTGCGCATCTTGTCCGGCACAACGCCGAGCACCTTGCCGCCCAGGTCGCGGAAGACCTTGTCCAAGGCCACCAGCGTCCCCATCGGCGGCTGCTCCTGTTCATCCAGATAGCGGTTGACCTCCTTGACGAAGTCGAAGAGGACGGCCAGCGCTTTGGGCGTGTTGAAGTCATCCTCCATCGCCTCGCGGAAGGCCACGCGGTAATCCTGCACGCTGCCCACGTCGGCCAGCACCGCCGTCCCGGCGGGGGGAACCTGCTTCATCCGCAGACGCAGCTTGCGCACGGCGTTGTGCAGCCGGTCGATGCCGCGCTGGGCCGCCTGCAGCGCCTCGCGGCTGAAATCGACCGGGCCGCGATAGTGGCTGCTGAGGATGAAATAGCGAATGGCCTCCGGGGAGTAGAGCTTGAGAGCGTCGCGGATGGTCAGGAAGTTGCCCAGGCTCTTGCTCATCTTCACGCCGTTGACGGTCAGCGAGCCGACCAGCAGCCAGTAGCGGGCAAAATCGACGCCGTGATAAGCCTCCGCCTGTGCGATCTCGCATTCGTTGTGCGGGAAAATGTTCTCCAGCCCGCCGCCGTGGATGTCGAAGGGCTGGCCGAGGTATTTGGTGGACATCACCGAACATTCGATGTGCCAGCCGGGGTAGCCCTCGCCCCACGGACTGGGCCAGCGCATAATGTGCTCCGGCTCCGCCTTCTTCCAGAGGGCAAAGTCGGCAGGATGGCGCTTCTCCTCGCGGATGTCCACCCGCGCGCCGGCCATCAGATCGTCGAGCTTGCGGCGGGAGAGCTTGCCGTAGTCGGGGAATTTCTCCACCGAGAAGTAGACATTGCCGTTGACTTCGTAAGCGTAGCCCTTCTTGATGAGGCCCTCTGTCCACTGGATGATCTCCGGCACGTGGCAGGAGGCGCGGGGCGAGATATTGGGGCGTTTGACGCCCAGCGCATCCATATCGGCGAAGAAGTCGGCCATATAGCGCTCGACGACCTCCATCGGCTCCAGCTTGAGCAGCCTGGCACCCTTGAGAATGCGATCTTCGCCGCTGTCCAGCAGATGGCCGACGTCGGTGATGTTGCGGACGTGGCGGACCTTGTAGCCCAGGTATTTGAAATAGCGCACGATCACATCCATCGAGACGTAGAGACGGGCGTGGCCCAGATGCGCGTCGGAATAGACGGTTGGACCGCAGACGTACATCCCCACGAAGCCCTCGTGGATCGGTTCGAACGGCTCAACGGATCGTGTCAGGTAATTGTAAACCTTGATCGCCATCGTTCTTCTCCTTGCGATAAGTCAGGCTACGACAGGGGCCGTGCAAAGATCATCCGCCCGGCAGCCGTCTGCAACACCTTGTTGACAACAACATCGATGGTCTGGCCGATGTAGGGCCGCCCCCCCTCGACGACGACCATCGTGCCGTCGTCCAGGTAGCCCACGCCCTGATCGTACTCCTTCCCTTCCTGGAGAACGTGGATGGAGAAGGTCTCGCCGGGGAGGAAGATCGTCTTCACCGCATTGGCCAATTCGTTGACGTTCAGGACCTGAATGCCCTGCAATTCCGCCACACGGTTGAGGTTGTAGTCGTTGGTGAGGATGCTGCCGTCGTGCTTGCGGGCCAAGGTGATCAACTTGTCGTCCACCTCCCGCACGCCGCGGGCATCCTCGTCGGTGATACGCACGGGCACCGGTGATTCTTCCTGAAGCTGGCGCAGAATCTCCAGTCCGCGGCGTCCCCGATTGCGCCGCAGGGTATCGGCGGAATCGGCGATGTGCTGCAGTTCATTCAAGATGAAGAGAGGGACAACCAACTCGCCATGGAGGAAGCCCGTGCGGGCGATGTCGGCGATCCGCCCGTCGATGATCACGCTCGTATCCAGAAAGATGGGGCGGAGCGTGCTCTGCGCCGACTTGCCTCCCTTTGAGTCGCCGGGGTGGATGAAGCGGGCGCGCAGCATGCCGATCAACTCGGTGCGGGTCGTCATCACCAGAATGCCCAGATAGCCGAAGAGCACGGCGATGATGAAAGGCAGAACGCGCCCCAGCCCCCCCGGCAGGAGCGAGACCGGATAGGCCGCGATCGCACCAAAGGCCAGGCCGATGAAAAGCCCGACGATACCCGACCACAGCGTCGGCGCGGGCGTCTGCTTGATGATCTTCAGCAACTTGCGGAAAGGGCGCACCGTAAACCACGGGGCAGACCACAAGCCGAGGATGGCCAGGACGAAGCTGCTACCGATCTTCAACCAGAGGGCATAGCCGTCCAACTCGGGGAGCAGGAGCTGAAGCTGATCGCCCAGCTCGATACCGGCTATGGCAAAGAGAAGCATGACGATAAGACGCGCGATAAGTTCCGCATTCACAAAACGCCTCCTGTCGAATAATAAACAATAAGGCCACCTGAAACAGGAAAGACGAATCGTATTTCATTTTAGCATGCCTCAGAGGCAAGTCAAAATTTCCCGTCGGCAGCTATCCGCCGTGGAGAGAGCGCGGACGAGCGCCTCCAGAGACCTCCTTCCTCCAAACCCGCCAGGCGGTCGTCGCTGCCCGCTACCCCGGCGGCCACCCCATCCTCCGCCCCCCCAAGAGGTGCAGATGCAGATGGAAAACCGATTGCCCGGCCTCCCGCCCCGTGTTGATCACCAGCCGGTAACCGCCCCCGATCATCCGCCGTGCCAACTGCGCGGCCACACCGAGCATATGCCCCAGCAAAGCAGGCTCCGCCGCCGCCTCGTTCAGATCGGCGAGGTGCCGATTGGGCACGATCAGCAGGTGAACAGGGGCCTGCGGATGAATGTCCCAGAAAGCCGTACACTGCTCGTCGCGATGGACGATGCGGGCGGGCACCTCCCCCGCCACGATGTTGCAGAAAGGGCAAGGCTCCATCACAACCCCTTGGTCAGATTTTCCAGGAACTCCCAATTGGTGCGCGTGCGCCGCATCTGCTGGAGCAGCGCCTCCGTGGCTGCGGCGATGTCATATCCGGCCCCGCTCGGCTTGGGGGCCATCATCTGCGTCAGCATGCGCCGCATCAGCCAGACCTTGCGCAGCGTCTCCTCGTCCAGGAGCAACTCCTCGCGCCGCGTGCCGGAGCGAACGACGTCGATGGCCGGGAAGATGCGCCGCTCCTGGAGGCGACGGTTGAGGTGCAGTTCCATATTCCCCGTGCCTTTGAACTCCTCGTAGATCAGGTCGTCCATACGGCTTCCCGTGTCGATGAGACAGGTCGCCAGGATGGTGAGGCTGCCCCCCTCCTCGATATTCCGCGCCGCACCGAAAAAGCGTTTCGGCGGGTAGAGGGCCGCCGGATCGAGGCCGCCGGAAAGCGTGCGGCCGCTGGGCTGGACGACGAGGTTGTAGGCCCGCGTCAGGCGGGTGATACTGTCCATCAGAATGACCACGTCGCGCCCCATCTCCACCAGCCGCTTGGCCCGCTGGAGGGCGATCTCCGCCACCTGCGTTTGATGGCGCTCCGGCTCGTCGAAGGTGGAGCTGATGACCTCCGCCTCCACCGAGCGGTCCATATCGGTAACTTCTTCCGGACGTTCGCCGATGAGCAGAACGATCAGGTGTACCTCCGGATGATTGGCCGAGATGCCGTTGGCAATCTGCTTGAGGACCGTCGTCTTGCCCGCCTTGGGCGGCGAGACGATCAGGCCACGCTGTCCCTTGCCGATCGGCGACACGAGATCGATGAGCCGCTGCGTGAAATTCCGCGGCTCGGTCACGATGTTGAACTTCTCGTTGGGGAAGATGGGGGTCAGCCGCTCGAAGCGCGGACGGCGCTTGGCTATCTCCGGGTCCACCCCGTTGACCGCCTCGATGCGCAGCAGGCTGCGGTACTTCTCCGATTCCTTCGGCGGGCGCACCTGGCCGATCACCATATCGCCCGTGCGCAGGCCAAAACGCCGTATCTGGCTCTGCGAAACGTACACATCGTGCAGGCCGGGCAGGTAGCGGGCCGAGCGCAGGAAGCCGATGCCCTCCGGGATGATCTCCAGGATTCCGCCGCCAAAGGAAAGCCCGCCCCGCTCCGCCTTCTCCTTGAGGAGGCGCAGGATCAAGTCCTCCTTTTTCAATCGGCTGTAACCGGAGATACCCAATCTGCGGGCCAGATCGCGCAATTCCTGCAAGCGCATGCCCTCCAGCTTCGCCATATCCAAATGGCGCAGGATCTCGCCTCCCTCACGGGTATCACTCGTCTCCATACCGGCCTCCGCAGCCGGAACGTTCTTGGTCTCTGCACTTCCGTTCATCCTGATTTCCTCTCCTAATCCTCGTGCGGTGGCTTAGCCATACCGCCGGATGTAATCCTCCGCCCGCTCGACCAGCGAGCGGTTGCCAACGAAGAAGGGAACACGCTGATGCAAGGTCTCCGGTACGATCTCCAAAATGTCCTGCGTGCCGTCAGAGGCATAGCCTCCGGCCTGGACGGCGATGAAGGCCATCGGGGCAGCCTCACAGAGCAAGCGCAGCTTTGGCTTGGGTGCCTTGCCCGGCTTGTAGAGCAGGGGATAGTAGAAAACGCCGCCCCGCAGGAGATTGCGATGGAAATCGGCTACCAGCGAGCCGACATAGCGGCTGGAAAGGGCTGCGGGCGGCTTTTCCGCCTCCATCCCCTGCAGATAGGCCGTGTAACGTCTCACGCCCTCGCTCCACCAGCGCTCGTAAGCCATATTCGTGCTATAGTACTGCGGCCTCTCCGGAATGCGAATATCGGGGTGCGAGAGCAGGAACTCGCCCAATGCCGGTTCCAGCGTAAAGCCGTGGACACCGCTACCGGTCGAATAGACCATCATCGTGCTCGAGCCGTAAATGACATAACCAGCAGCGACGAGCACCTTGCCCGGCTGGAGGACGTCCTCCATCGTCGCCTCGCGCCCATCATCCGACTTGCGGCGATAGATGCCGAAGATCGTGCCGACGCTGATATTGACGTCGATGTTCGACGAGCCATCGAGGGGATCGAAGATGAGCACATACTTGCCGTGGCGCATCGGCCCCATCTCGAAGATCGGCGCGGCCATCTCCTCGCTGCCGATGGCCGCAACCCGACCGGCGAAGCTGCTCATCCGCACCAACACCTCGTTGGCGAAGATATCCAGCTTCATCTGCCGCTCCCCCTGCACGTTGATGGAGCCGGCCTCGCCGAGGATATGACGCAGCCCGGCACTGCGAATCTCGCGGGCGATGATCTTCGCCGCCAGGGCGATGTCGTAGAGGATGCCGGTGAGAATGCCCGTTGCTTCCGGATGGGCCTTCTGCTGCTCCAAAATGTGCTGTTCGATCGTAATCAGGCTGGAATGCACCGCTCACCTCCTTGCCCTACGGGACGAAATGCCACCACGTGGCCACGGCCCAGGTAATGAATCCCGCCCACAGGAGCGAATCGATCCGGTCCAAAGCGCCGCCATGTCCGGGAATGAGTTTCCCCGAGTCCTTGACCCCCACATCCCGCTTGATGAGAGAGATGAAAAAGTCGCCCAGCGGCGTGAGCACCGCCAGCAAGCCGCCGAGCACGCACCCCCGCCAGGCCGTCAGCCCCGTCCCCGCCGCGCCCAGCCTCGGCCAGAGCCAGCCGAAGAAAGCGCCGAAGAGCAGCCCGCCGACAACCTCGGCGGCATAGCCCTCCCAGCTCTTCTTCGGGCTGATGCGCGGGGCCATCTTGTGGCGGCCCCATCGTCTCCCGATCCAGTAGGCGCACGAATCGGCAATCCAGACGACGGGCAGCGCCGTGAGAATGAGCCAACGTCCGCCCGGCATCCAGCGCAGACGCACGAGATAAGCCCCCCCGACACCGAGGTAGAGCCCTCCCGCCAGCGCCAAAGCCCAGGTCGCCGTCGGCTCCTCTTCGTCGGAGCGGCGCAACTGCCACGCCGAAGCCGCCAGCACCACGAGCGCCACCGACGGCGCAAGATAGTGCCCATCGACAAAGACCGAGCCTATCCAGACAAGGATCATCGCCAGAACCACGATCAGGCTGGGGCGATAGCCCTTGCGGCGAAGCATCTGCACATACTCCACCGCCGCAAGGAAGGCGACCAGCACGGCCATGAGGACAAAAGGCCACCCGCCATACCAGAGCACGGCCACAACGATGGGTAAGAGCACGATGGCGCTGATGATGCGCAGGACAGCGGAATTCATCGGGGACGGCGCTCCTTGCTCGATTTCAGATTTGCACCCGGAAAGGTCTCACCCGTCGCCGTCAATCTATGCCTCGTCCAAGGCTCCAAAGCGCCGCTTGCGACCGGCGAAAGAGCGCAGGGCCTCGTAGAAAGCCTCCTCGCCAAAGTCCGGCCACAGGATAGGCGTTACGTAGAACTCGGCATAGGCCGCTTGCCAGAGAAGGAAGTTGCTCAAACGCATCTCGCCACTGGTACGGATGATGAGATCGGGATCGGGCAAACCGGCCGTATCCAAATGAGCAGCGACCACCTCGTCGGTTATGGCCTCTGCCGGCAAACCCTCTGTGATGATCGAGCGTACCGCACGGACGATCTCGTCGCGTCCTCCGTAATTGAAGGCGATGTTGGCGATGAGACGATCGTTGTGCTTCGTCAGCTCAACGGCGTGGCGAATGCTCGCCTTGAGATCATCGGAAAGGGGGGTGAGATCACCGATATGTCGCAATTGTACACCATTGTGGTGAAGTTTGTCAACTTCCTTATCCAGCGCCTCCCGCAGCAGATCGAGCAGTCCGTCGACCTCCTCCTTGGGCCGCCGCCAATTTTCCGTGGAGAAGGCGTAGAGCGTGATGATCGGCACACCGAACTTCACCGCCGCATTCAACACACGGCGCAGATTTTCCACACCGGCGCGGTGTCCGGCCAGGCGCGGAAGGCCGCGCTGCCTAGCCCAGCGCCCATTGCCGTCCATGATGATGCCAACGTGGGCGGGGAGGTGCGGGAGCGCCGGATATGTTTTGGGTACACCGTCGTTACTCATAGGTCCTCCGGTGAGGTTTTAGGGAGAGGAATCCACACGGCAAGGCACGAGGAGGATACAACAAAACGGCAAAAATGCTACCGCCATCTGCGCAGGACGTCCTGCGGGAAGGCGGGGCTACTCATCGTCTGCAGGAAGCAGCCCCGCCATGACGTCAAACTTCCATAATCTCCTGCTCTTTGCGCTTACCCAACGCCTCTACCTGCTCGATGTAGCGATCGGTCAGCTTCTGCAGTTTCTCCTGGCCGCGATGAAGCTCGTCTTCGGAGATCAACTTCTCCTCCTCGAATTCGCGCATATCGTTGAGCGCATCGCGCCGGATGTTGCGCAACGCGATCCGTGCCTCCTCCATCCGCTTGCGCACCGTCTTCACCAGTTCCTTGCGCCGTTCCTCGGTCAGGCGGGGAATGGGGACGCGGATAACGCGCCCGTCATTGGCAGGGTTCAGACCGAGGTCGGCCTGCAGGATGGCGCGGGTGATCTCGTTGATCGAACCGGGATCGTAGGGGCGCACGAGGAGCATCTGCGGCTCCGGCGCGGAGATGACGGCGAGTTGGCGGATCGGCGTCGGCGTGCCGTAGTAGATGACGCTCACGCCCTCCAGCAGCGCGGGGGTCGCCCTGCCGGTGCGCAAGGTGCGGAACTGTCCCTCCAGCGCCTTGATCGTCTTCTGCATCCGCGCTTCGGCTTCCTGCAAAAGGTCGTCAATCATACCCACCTCCTCTCGATCGCTCTCATCTTGTCTCCATTGTACTCGAGAAAAGCGGCTCCGCCACTTAGCGGCTGATGAGCGTACCTACCGTCTCGCCGAGGATGGCCCGCTCCAGGCTGTGCGGCTCCCAGAGGCTCAGGACGATGATCGGCAGGTCATTGTCCATACAAAGCGTGATCGCCGTCGAGTCCATAACGCCTACGCGCAGGTTGAGAGCCTCCAGGTAGGTCAGGTGCTCCAGCCGCCTTGCGCTTTCGTCCCCCATCGGGTCCTTGTCGTACACGCCGCTGACCTTGGTCGCCTTGATGAGCAGATCGGCGCCGATCTCCGTTGCGCGGAGCGCCGCCGCCGTGTCGGTCGTGAAGTAGGGGTTGCCCGTCCCCGCCCCGAAGATGACGATGCGCCCCTTCTCCAGATGCCGCACGGCACGCTGGCGGATGTACGGCTCGGCGATGGCCCGCATCTCGATGGCCGTCTGCACGCGGGGCTGAATGCCCTGTCGCCCCAGCGCGTCGGCCAACGCGAGCGCGTTCATCACCGTCGCCAGCATGCCCATATGATCGGCGGTAGCGCGGTCCATGCCGTGGGCCAGGCCGTCGCGCCCGCGCCAAAGGTTGCCCGCGCCGGTCACGATGCCGATCTCCACCTCCATCGCGTGCACGGCGGCGATCTTGGCGGCGACCGCCTCGACGCGGTGGGGATCGATGCCTCGCCCCGTCTTCTCGTCGGCCAAAGCCTCACCGCCGATCTTGATGACGACCCGTTTGTAGCGTGGAAGCACCATCTCGCCCCTGCCTTTCTCCCGTGATCGCAATAACATTTGCAGATGAAGCGCTAAAAAAATCTGGAGGGCGTACCCTCCAGATCTTGGCCTAATCCAGGCTCTCGCCCAACTGATACCGCGCAAAGCGGCGCACGACGATATTTTCGCCGATGCGGGCAATGGCCTCCTTGATGAGATCGTCAACGGTCTTGCTGTCGTCGCGAATGTAATCCTGCTCCATCAAGCAAGCCTCTTTGTAGAACTTCTCCAGCCGCCCTGCGACGATGCGATCGACGATCTTCTCCGGCTTGCCTTCCTCCAGCGCCTGCGTGCGGTAGAGCGCCTTCTCGTGCTCGATAACCTCCGCCGGGACCTGCTCACGGGAGACGTAACGGGGTGCCATCGCCGCGATCTGCATCGCGATCTCGTTGACCAGCGCCTTGAACTCATCGGTGCGGGCGACGAAATCGGTCTCGCAGTTGACCTCCACGAGTACACCAATGCGACCGCCTCCGTGGATGTAGGCCGCAATCAGGCCCTCCTTGGCCTCGCGCGCCATCTTCTTGGCCGCCTTGGCCAATCCCTTCTCGCGCAGATAATCCACCGCTCTATCGAAATCACCATCGGCAGCCTCCAATGCCTTGCGGCAGTCGAGGATGCCGGCACCTGTCGCCTGACGCAACTCCTTGACCATCTGTGCCGTAATCTTTCCCATCGTTGCGCATTCTCCTTTCTCGATCTCGTCAGTCGCTCAACCGACCGGCTATGCGGTCTCTGCAGGTTCGCCTTCCTCGGCAGGCTCGGCCTCTTCGCCCGGCTTCTCCTCGGCGGATTCGGCCTCTGCCTCCTCCGTCATCGCGCCCGACTGCTGCAGCCGCCGCAACCGCTCCAGCGTCTCGGCGCTCAGGTACTTCTCGTCCTCCGCCTCGTATCCCTCGGGGAGCACCGGCTCACGCTCCTTGCGCAGGGCCAGCCCCTCCAGCACCGCATCGGCGATCTTGGAAGTCATCAGGCGGATGGCGCGGATGGCGTCGTCGTTGCCCGGAATGACATAATCGATGGGCGTAGGATCGCAGTTCGTATCGACGACGGCGACGATGGGGATACCCAAGCGATTGGCCTCGGCCACCGCTGTCGCCTCGTTGCGCACGTCGATGATGAAGACCGCGCCCGGCAGACCGGTCATCGTCTTCAGACCGCCGAGCCGCATATTGAGCTTGGCGATCTGGCGGTTGAGGAGCAGCGCCTCCTTCTTGGGCAAGAGGTTGAACTCCCCGCTGTCGCGCCGCGCCTCCAAATCCTTGAGGTAGTCGATACGCGCCTTGATCGTCCGCCAGTTGGTCAACGTCCCGCCCAGCCAGCGGTGGTTGACGTAGGGCATCCCGCAGCGCGTCGCCTCCTGGGCGATCGTCTCCTGGGCCTGGCGCTTGGTGCCGACGAAGAGCACCTGGTGCCCGTCGGCGACCGTCTCCCGGATGAAAGCGTAAGCGCGGCTCAGCGCCTTGACCGTCTGCTGCAGGTCGATGATGTGCACGCCGTTGCGCTCGGTGTAGATGTAGCGGGCCATCTTGGGGTGCCAGCGGCGGGTCCGATGGCCGAAGTGAACCCCCGTCTCCAGCAACTGCTTCATCGTCACGATAGCCATATTGAGGAACCTCCTTTTCGTTTGTCCTCCGCAGCCTTCCTCCCGCGGGGGAACCGCGAACGGCACGACCCCTTTGGTCCGGCTGCGTGTGTTGTGCGGACGTCAACGTCCGGCGCGGCATTGTACCACGGAGCGGGGTTGTGACAAGTTCGAACGGCGCACCCGCCGAAACACGTTGACGCCACGCGATTTTTGCTCTATCATTGGTGCAAGGGGGGAGCTTATGAAGGAAGGGGAGACCGTCCACGAGGTTGCGGAGGTGTTGCGCCCTTACCTGCCGCTCATCGCGGAGGCGGCTGCGGAAGCCGAGCGCCGAACACGGCGGCGCTTTTTCCCCTACCTGCTGGGCATCGCCGCCGTCGCTCTGCTGATCGGCTTCCTGGCAGGGATGCAATTCGCCGCAAGCCGCGCCGTGCCGACCCCGCCCCTCCTCCCCGACGTGCGACAGGGAGAGCAGCCGCCCGCAGCGCGGACGCCCTTCCCCACCGTAACACCGGAGCCGCTGGTCGTCTACGTCGGCGGCGCAGTCCGCAATCCCCACCGCGTCTACACACTCCCCGCGGGGAGCCTGGTGGCCGACGCCATCGAAGCGGCAGGAGGCCCGGCGGAAAACGCCGATCTCGATGCTCTCAACCTCGCACAGCCGCTGGTGATGCACCAGCACATCGTCGTCCCCACGCTGCCCCCCACCGCAGAAGCGGCGCAAGGCATGCCGTCGCCGCCAGCCACCGGCAAGATCGACATCAACACGGCGACCGCGGAGGAGCTTCAGCAGCTTCCCGGCATCGGTCCGACGCGGGCACACGACATCGTTAGCTACCGCGAAACCCACGGCCCTTTCCCCTCCATCGAGGCGCTGCAGCAGGTGCCGGGAATCGGCCCGGCCACATACGAAAAGCTGGCCCCCTACATCACCGCAGGAAATCCCTGAGCCAAGGTTTGCCCCGCTTTCCGTGCGTGCTATAATGTCGCCGTCATTCCGGATACGAGGTGGTGTGGAGCGGCGATGCATTACGAAGATGATGACAGTCCCAACGCTTGGTGGCGAGCCTCTCTCGCCGCCGGGCCGGGCTGTGTTGTGCCGCAGGCAAGGGGTGGCCGATGATCGTGCTGCTCTTGGCGCTTGCTGAAGATCGCTTCCGCTCATCGCGTCCTCACTACCTCCACCCCCTGCTCGGACGCCCTCTCCTGGCCCACGCCCTGCACGCGGCCACCGCAGCAGCGGGGGAGGCCCCGCTCTACCTGCTGACCGATCCCGTCCGCCGGGGAGCGCTGAAGAACCTGGTCGAGGCCGCCTTCGTGCCCGGCGAGATGCCGCCACCGGAAGGGGCGGTGCTCATCGTGCGCGGTGAGCTTCCCCTCCTCCGCGGCGAGACGCTGCGCAGACTGCTGGACGCCTTTCGGGCACAGCCGGATGGCGCGTGGCTCCTCGCTGCGCCCGAAGCGGCGGCACCCCTTGCCCTCGTCGCTGGGGCCGGGCACCTGCGCATCCCCTCCGTACCGACCGCCGACCTGCGCCGATGGCTTGCGCCCGCGACGCCGCATCGAGTCTTGCCCGCCGACGGAGAAGAAGGGCTGAGCGTCAACGACCGCATCGCGCTGGCCGACGCCCTCGCCGTGCTGCGCCGACGCATCAACCGGCGGTGGATGGCTGCCGGTGTTACCATTCTCGATCCGCAGAGCACGACGATCGAGGTCGAGGTGCGTCTTGGGCGCGATACCGTCATCCACCCCAACACGCACCTCTACGGACACACGACGATCGGCGAGGGCTGCCGGATCGGGCCGAATACGCTCATCCGGGACTGCCGCATCGGTGATCGCTGCCGCGTAGTGGCCTCCGTGCTGGAGGAGGCGGTGATGGAGGAGGAGAGCGACATCGGCCCCTTCGGGCATCTGCGACGCGGGTCCAGGCTTTGCCGCGGCGCGCATATGGGGAATTTCGGCGAGATGAAGAACAGCACGTTGGGGCCGGGGGCCAAGATGGGCCATTTCAGCTACTTGGGCGATGCCGAAGTCGGCGCCGGCGTCAACATCGGCGCGGGGACGATCACCTGTAACTACGACGGTCGGCGCAAACACCCCACCATCATCGAGGAGGGGGCCTTCATCGGCTCCGACACGCTGCTCGTCGCGCCGGTGCGCGTCGGGGCAGGAGCAAAGACCGGTGCCGGATCGGTGGTTACCCGCGACATCCCCCCCGGCGTCCTGGCTTACGGCGTTCCCGCGCGGGTACGCCGCCCACTCGATGAAGAGGCCGACGAAGAGCCTCGAGGAGAGAAAGGAGAAGGTGAACGGTAGTCTCTACATCGGCTTGCTGGCTGTCCTGCTCGCCGTTCAGGCGATCCTGGCCGCCGTCCGTGCGGCACTGACCTTTTCGCGCTGGGAATGGGGGGAAGAAGAGCCGGAAGCGGAGCTTCTGCATCGCCCCGACATCACGCTCCTGAGCGTGGCCATCGATTTCACGCTGCTGCTGACCATCGGCACCTACTTTGCCCTCGGCTTCGCACTGATGCAGCGATGGCTGGCACGCTACCATCCCGCCGCACATTGGATGGGGCTGGCAGGGCTGGTCATCCCGCCGCTCGTGCTCACCTGGCTCAGCCTGACGGTGGGACTGCTGGCTCCGGAGGCCGTCGGGCAAACCGCCGCTGCCCGCTGGGACGGACGGACGACGCGCCTGGCCCGTGCACTCCACACCGTGGTCCAGCCCCTGACCCGTCCGGCCCTGCTCGTGGCCAATGCGCTGGCCCGCTGGTTCGCTGGTGCCGAGCCGCTCCAGCGCGTCGCCGTCATCACGGAGGAAGAGATCAAGACACTGGTTACCGCGGGCGAACAGGAGGGGATCATCGAAGAAGAGGCGCGGGAGATGATCTACTCCATCTTCCGCCTCGGAGAGATGATCGTCCGCGAGGTGATGGTCCCGCGCATCGACGTCGTGGCGCTGGATGTGGAAAGCTCGATGGCCGACGTGCTGCACACGATCATCGAGAGCGGCCATTCTCGCATCCCCGTCTACGAAGAGACGATCGACAACATCGTCGGTATCCTCTACGCCAAGGATATCCTGGCCGCGCAAAGCCGCGGCAACGCAAATCCGGCCTTGCGCGAGATCATCCGCCCCGCCTACTTCGTCCCCGAATCGAAGCGTCTGGACAGTATGCTGAAGGAGATGCAGCGCAACAAAGTGCAGATGGCCATCGTCGTGGACGAGTACGGCGGGATGGCCGGCGTCGTGACCCTGGAAGACATCGTCGAGGAGATCGTCGGCGAGATTCAGGACGAGTACGATCGCGAGGAGCCGCCGGTCATCTTCGAAGCCGACGGGAGCTATCTCTTCGAGGGACGCATCCCCCTGGACGACGTGCAAGCACTGCTCGACGTGGCCCTTCCTCTCGATGAGGCCGACTCCCTCGGCGGCTTCATCTACAACGAATTGGGGCACATCCCCCGCGCGGGCGAAACGGTTCGGTACAACGGTCTCCTCTTCGAGGTCGTCGAGGTCAACGGACGACGCATCCGCAAGGTGCGCGTGCGCCGTCTCCCCACCGAAGAAAAGGCGGAGGAGCAGGAAGGATGAAGGTATCGCAGGCAATGAAGCAGCAACTGGTCGAGAGGGCGACGGCGGCGCGCGAGCGGGCTTACGCTCCCTACTCGCACTACGCCGTCGGTGCAGCGGTACTGATGAAGGACGGACGTATCTTCGATGGCTGCAACGTGGAAAATGCCGTCTATCCGCTCGGCCTCTGCGCCGAACGGGTGGCGATCTTCAAAGCCGTCTCCGAGGGTTCGCGGGAGATCGCAGCTATCGCCGTCGTCACGGCCAACGGCGGCTCCCCCTGCGGAGCCTGCCGCCAGGTCATCCGCGAGTTCGGAGAAGAGACGACCCCCGTCCTCGTCGCCACGCCGGACGGGACCTTCCGCGAGTGGCGGCTGGACGCGCTCCTGCCCGACAGCTTCTCCGCCGACGACCTGGAGCCGTAGCGAACCACGCTCGGCAAGCGCCCGCGCCGAACGTCGAGCGAAAGGGCAGAGCGCTTTTCGGTATTCACTATGCTCGCACGGTGCGGACAATCGCATCGGCGCTCGCTCCACGTCCGCATCGCACGATGCACGTCGAAAGGGGGGAAACGATGAGAGGAAGGGTCTGGCTCGGTGTGCTGATGGCCGTGGTGATGCTGTTCGCCGGGGCAGAGGAGGGACGCTGCGCCGGAGGAGAGAGTTGGTCGTGGCAGGAGGGGCAGCCGACCGGCGTCATCGTCGCCCTGCCGCCGGGCGGCGAGATCGCGGTGCAGGTGAGCACGGGACGCTGGCGGGAGGTACACCGGCCGCTCCCCGACCCCGAACCGGGCCGCCCGCTCCTGCGCCGCATCGATCTGGGCGTGATGCGCGGGGTGCCGCTGCAAAGGCTGGAGATCCATCCCTACCGCTCGACGCCGAGAGGTACCATCGAGGCGCTCGACCGCCTGACCGTAACGCTGGAGATGCCCTCGGCACCGCCTGTGGTGCCGAGCGGCGACCCTCTGCTGGAGGCGCTGCGCCGTATCGTCCTCGATCCGGCCTGGGTGCAGCCGCGACCGCCCCACGCCCGCTCCCGCACGGTCGCGCAGGCGACGATCTCCCCCACGCTCCAGTTTTCGCTGAGCGAGCGGGCCATCTACGCGCTGCCGCTCACCGCGCTGGCCTCGCTGACGACGAGCGTCGATCCGGCGGAGGTACACTTCGCCCACGGCGACGGGCGGCCCCTGACGGCCACCTACGATGCCGCCTCGGCCCAATTCCTCCTCTACGCCGACCCGCAGCCGACCCGCTGGGCGGCCTACGAGACCTATCGCGTCCTCTACGGCGGGGCGGCCCCCCGGATAACGGCACGGGACGGCAGTCCCGGCGCGCTCCCTGCCGGACAACTCTTCACGACGGTGGCCGCGGAGGAGAACCTCTTCTACCTTCCCGCCTATCGCCACGCCCACAACGGCGATCACTGGTACTGGCACCGTCTCGCCGCTCCCGGCTCGGCGGAAGAGGCGACTTTCACCGTCTTCCTGGCCTTGGACACGCCGCAGACCACCGCCGCCCCCGCTTCGCTCACCCTCTGGCTCCAGGGCGAGACGATAGGGGAGCACCACCTCACCGTCTCCTTCGCCGGACACAGCGCGGGCGAGGTCGTCTGGTCGGGGCAGGTGGCGACGCAGTCGGTGCTGAGCATCCCGGCGGCCTGGCTGCAAGCGGGCCAGAACGCCGTTACGCTCCACCTGCAGCAGCCGACGAACGACATCGACGGCCTGTGGGTAGATCGCGTAACGTTGCGCTATCCCATCGCCGCAGCACACGGGACGCTCCTCGTGGAAGGGGAAGCCGCGCCCCACGCCTACACGCTCCCCGGCTGGACGGGCGAACCGCTCATCTGGGACGTTACCAAGGCCGACGACCCCCATCCGCTGACGGGCACGCTCTTCAGCGGGGGGGAACTTCGCTTCGGCGACGGGGCGCAGGGAGGCCGCCGCTACTTCATCACCGAGGCCACCGCCCGCGTCCCCTCCTCGCTGCGGCCCCTGCAGACGATGAGCGAACCTGCCACCGCCGACTACATCGCCGTACTCCCCGCCGACTGGAGGCCGACGCTCCAGCCCCTGCTCGACCGGCGCGCGGCGGAGGGGCTGACCGTCTTCGCCGCCCCTCTGCAGGCGATCTACGACGGCTACGGCGACGGGCGACCCTCCCCGGAGGCCATTCGCTCCTTCGTGCAGCACGCCTATCACGAATGGAGCGCCCCGCCGAGCTATCTCCTCCTCGTCGGCGACGGCACCTACGACCCGCTCCACTACACCCACAACCCGACGGCGAATATCCTGCCGCCCTACCTGGCCTACTTCGATCCCTGGCTCGGCGAGGCGGCGGCGGACAACCGCTACGTTACCGTGGACGGGGACGATCGCCTGCCCGATCTCAGCGTCGGACGGCTTCCGGCCAACGACACCGACGAACTGGCCGCCATGGTCGCCAAAATCATCGGCTACGCGGTGGACGACCCCGCTCCCGGCGAATGGCCGATACGGCACGTCTTCGTCGCCGACGATCGCGACGCGGCCAGCAATTTCCCCGCCGACGCCGCCGCGGTAGCCGACAACGACCTGCCTCCGACGCACACGCTGACCTTCCTGCGTTGCGAGGACGAAGACCCCTATGCCTCCGACTGCCTCAACGTCGCGGAACTCCGTCAGCAACTGCTGGCGACCTGGAACAGCGGGGCGCTGGTGCTCAATTGGGTGGGGCACAGCTCACAGCAGCAGTGGGAACACGCCCGCCTCTTCCACCTCGACGACCTGCCGCTATTGCACAATGCAGGGCGCTTGCCCGTCGTCATCGAAATGACCTGCTTCACCGGCGACTTCGCGCAGCCAAGCCCGCTGATGCGCGGTATGGCCGAGTCGCTGGTGCGTCTGCCGCAGGGCGGAGCGGTGGCCGATTGGGCGGTCAGCGGCGGCGGCGTGGGCGCGGATCACACGGAACTCCACCACGCCTTCTACAACGCGGCCTTCGGCGGCGGACCGTGGCTTCCGCCCGGCGTCGCGGCGACGGCGGCGAAGGTCGCCGTGGGGGGCGGGCTGATCGATTACCTGCTCGACGGCTTCCACTTCTTCGGCGATCCGGCTATGCCCTGGCAGACGGCGATGAGGCCGTGGGAGGCGCACCTCTACCTGCCGATGGTGATGCGGGGCCGATAGCACTCAATCCAAGCGACGGACGACGAGCACGACCTTGCCCTGGATGCGGATGTTATCGGCCTCCTCGTAGATCGGGGCCATCGTGGGATTGGCCGGTTGCAGCCGGACGCGCTCACCCTCCCAGTAGATGCGCTTCAACGTCGTCTCCTGCCGATCGACGATCCAGACGGCGGCCATCTCGCCGTTTTCCACCCGCTCCTGGTGGCGGAAGAGGACCAGATCGCCGTCGCCGATGAGGGCGTCGATCATCGAATGGCCACGAACGCGGAGGGCGAAGAGGCCGTCATCGACGGTGCCGAGCAGCGCCGGATTGATCTCGATGGTCTCGTCGCCGACGAGCGGCTCGACGGGAAGCGGCTCACTGGCGACGATGTAGCCGAGAAAGGGAACGGCGACCCTCTCATCCATCGCGGGGACGGGAGCGCTCTCCTGCGCCACGCCGCCGATGGCCTGCAGCCCGGCCTCGGTCAGGCGGATGGTGCGCGCCCGCTTGGGCTGGCGCTCGATGAGGCCCTCCTCTTCCAGCTTGCGCAGGTAGTAGTCGCAATGCGAGGTGGATAGGAGGCCGAGGTGCTCCCCGATCTCCCGCACCGTCGGCGACATCCCGTGTTCCCGCCGGTAACGGTCGATGAAACGCAGCATCGCCAGCTTGCGCTCCTTCGGTTCCTGTCCCCCATTGTTTTTCATCCCGCTCCTTTCCCCAATTATCCCAAGTTTTCCCAACTTTTCCCAAATTATAACCGAACATCTGTTCTATGTCAAGCAACCTGTGGGGCGGGGCAACGACGGCATAGGCAGTTTCCGGGGGCGCGGTATAATGAGCAGAGGTGAATCGAAGGAGGTGCTATGCCGAGCTATCCCTATCCGCGACCCTCGCTGACCGTTGACGTCGTGCTCTTCCGCCGCGGGGAGCAGGGCGAGGAGGTGCTGCTCATCCGACGGGCGCATCCGCCCTTCGCCGGACGGTGGGCGCTGCCGGGCGGCTTCGTCGATGAGATGGAGCCGCTCGAAAAGGCGGCGCGGCGGGAACTGCGGGAGGAGACGGGCATCACCCTGCCCTCTGGGGTGCTGCGGCAGGTTGGGGCCTTCGGCGAACCGGGGCGCGATCCCCGCGGCTGGACGGTCTCCGTGGCCTTCTGGGCCGCCGTGCCGAGGACGACCGCGCCTCGCGCCGGAGACGATGCCGCCGAAGCACGCTGGTGGCCCTGCGCCGCTCTTCCTCCCCTGGCCTTCGATCACCGGCAGATCATCGCCCGCGCCTGCGAACTGTGGCGCAGGGCGCGCGGCGTGCAGGAGGAGACGAACAACGATGAACAGCCAACCTTTGCCGCCTGAAGTCAAGCGCTTGCTGCTGGACTACCAGCGCAACGAGATCACCGAATACCACATCTACAAGGCCATTGCGAAGCAGATCAAGGACGAGACGAACCGCCGCATCATCGAGCGCATCGCCGATGAGGAATTGGGGCATTACCGCGTGTGGCGTCGTTACACGGGCGAGGATGTCGAGCCGGATCGACGCCGCTTCCTGAAGTACACGCTCCTCAGTCGTCTGTTCGGCTTCACCTTCGCCGCCAAGCTGATGGAGCAGGGCGAATCGGCGGCACAGACCAACTATCGAGCGCTCATCCCCTACATCCCGGAGGCCAAGGCGGTGATGGATGACGAAGATGCCCACGAGCAGCGTATCCTGGCCCTCCTCGACGAGGAGCACCTGCGTTACACCGGCTCGATGGTGCTCGGCCTCAACGATGCCCTGGTCGAACTGACCGGCGCACTGGCCGGCTTCACCCTGGCCTTGCAGGATACCCAGCTCATAGCGCTCACCGGCTCGATCACCGGCGTTGCGGCAGCGCTCTCGATGGCCGCCTCGGAATACCTCTCCACCAAGTCGGAAGGCGAGGCGAAAGACCCCTTGAAGGCGGCGCTCTACACGGGCATAGCCTACATCCTGACCGTGCTGCTCCTCATCGCCCCCTACCTCATTTTCAAGAACTACTACCTGTGCCTGGGCGTGGCGCTGGCACTGGCCGTCCTCATCATCGCCGTCTTCAACTACTACATCGCCGTAGCCAAAGATGAAGACTTCCGCCCGCGCTTCCTGGAGATGACGGGGCTGAGTTTCGGCGTGGCCGCGTTCAGCTTCTTCGTTGGCTACCTGATGCGCCTCTTCTTCCATATCGAAATTTAGCCGCCGATTGCGAAATCACCTTCTCTGCCTATAATGCCTCAATCGAGGAGGTCGGCTTTGGTGGGAAGGACGAGCAAGGAGGATAGAATGATGAAGAGAGGTCTGGCGGCGTTCCTGCTGGCCGTCGCGCTGTGGGGACTGGCGGCCTGCCGTCCGGCGGACGTTTCCCCGCCGCCCGCGCCAGCTACCCAAACCCCGATCATCATCATCGTCACGCCGACGCCGACCGAGGAACCGCTGGCGGCGATGGTCAACGGCGAGCCGATCACGATGGCCGAGTACCAGCGCGAACTGGCCCGCTACGAAGCCTCGCTGCCGCAGAGCAATCTCGATCCCTCCACGCCGGAAGGGGAAGAGGCCCTGGCCCAGGCACGAGCCTGGGTGCTCGACCGGATGATCGAACAGCGGCTCATCCTCCAGGCCGCCGCCGAGGAAGGGATCACCGTCAGCGACGAGGAGGTCGAGGCTTCCATCACCTCGCTGAAGAACGACCTCGGTGAGGAGGCCTTCCGTCAGCGCCTGGCCGACCAGGGGATGAGCGAGGACGAACTCCGCGAAGCGCTCAGGCGGGAGATGATCGCCTCGCGCATGATGGAGAAGGTGGTCGCTTCCGTCCCCACGCACGGCCCGGAAGTGCACGCGCGGCACATCCTCGTCGCGACGGAGGCAGAAGCGCAGCAGATCCTCCAGCAGCTTCAGGCCGGGGCCGATTTCGCTACCCTCGCCCAGCAGTACTCCATCGACGAAAGCACACGCGATCGCGGCGGCGACCTGGGCACCTTCCCGCGCGGCACGCTCACGCTGCCGGAGGTGGAAGAGGCCGCCTTCAGCCTGCAGGCCGGCCAGATCAGCGGCGTGATCCACAGCGCCTGGGGCTACCACATCGTGCAAGTCCTGGACCGCATCGAGGACACGGACTACGATCCCGTTTCGCTGCGCATCCTGCGCGACAAAGCCATCGATACCTGGCTACAGTCGCTCTGGGATCAGGCCGACATTCGGAAGTTCGTTTCGACGGGGGCGTGAAGTTCGGGGCAACAGATGAAAAGAGATCCCTTTGACCTGTTGACGGCAGCAACACTCTTGGCCACGCTCTTGCTCATCGTCTACTACATCGCCGTGGCGGTGAATCCCTGGATGCCGTTGAACCCTTTCCCTCCGGCGCGACCGGGCAGCCTGGCCGCCGCCCCGACGCCGACGCCGGAGCGGACGTTACCGCCGACGTGGACGCCGACGCCCTCCCCCTCGCCGACGCCGACCCTGCCGCCCACCTTCACCCCGACGGCGACGCTGACACCCTCCCCATCGCCGACGCCGGAACCGACGGCCACCCCGACGCCGCGCGTTACGCGCTCCCCCTATCCCTTCACCTACGAATTGACCTACGAGACACCGTACTACGGCTGCAACTGGGCCGGAGTCGCCGGGCTGGTGCAGGACGTGGACGGCAATCCCTTGACCGGCTACCGCGTCCACGTCTGGGGCGGCGGGATCGATGCCGTGCTCATCTCCGGCTCTTTCCCGATGTACGGCACTTCCGGATGGGAACAGTTCTTCAACAACTACCCCATCAAGATCAGCGGCGAGTACAAGGTGCAACTCCACGACAAGAACCCGCCCTACGCCGCCGTCTCCGAGGTGATCGTGCTGGACTATCAGGGCCTTTGCTCCCGCTCGATGGCCTTCATCATCTTCACCAAGAACCATTGACGGCGTCGATGGGGACGCTCTACGTTATCGGAACCCCGATCGGCAATCTGGAGGACATCACGTTGCGGGCGCTGCGCCTCCTCCGCGAGGTCGATCTCGTCGCCGCGGAGGACACCCGCAAAGCGCGGCAGCTCCTGCAGCATTACGGCATCGAGAAGCCGATGACCTCCTTCTTCGCCGGGAACGAACACCGCAAGAAGGCCAGGCTCCTCACCGCTTTGGCCGCGGGGGACGTGGCCCTGATCTCGGAAGCGGGGATGCCGGGCATCTCCGACCCCGGCTACCTCCTCGTGCGGGCGGCACTGGATCACGGCTATCCCGTCGTCGCCATCCCCGGACCCTCGGCGCACACGGCGGCCCTCGTCGTCTCCGGCCTGCCGAGCGACCGCTTCATCTTTCTCGGCTTCCTCCCGCGCAGAGGCGGCGAGCGCCGCGCCACCCTGGAGCAGGTCGCCGCCTCACCGCTGACGCTGGTCCTCTACGAAGCCCCTCACCGGCTGGCCGCGACGCTCCGCGATATGCGCGAGGTCCTGGGGGATCGTCCGATAGCCCTCTGTCGGGAGTTGACCAAGCGCTTCGAGGAGGTGTGGCGCGGCACCATAGACGATGCCCTCCGCCACCTGGCGGAGCACGCCCCCCGCGGCGAGTACACGCTGGTCGTCGGCGGGGCCCCGGCCCCCGAACGCTGGCCGGAGGAGCGCGTGCGGCAGGCCCTGGCCGAGCGCCTTGCCGCCGGTCTGGGGCCGTCGCAGGCCGCGCGGGAGGTGGCTGCCCTCTCCGGCTGGCCGCGACGACGTCTCTACACCCTGACGATGGAGGAGGGAGAACGGCGTGAATGAGGAAGCACTGCGCGAAGGTCTGGTCATCCGGGCGCAGAGTGGATTCTACACGCTCTACACACCGGAAGGGGAGCAAGTCGTGGCGCGGCTGCGCGGACGGCTGAAGAAGGAACGCCGCGACTCGACGCTGCTGGCCGTGGGCGATCGGGTGCGCTGGCGGCGGACGAAGGGCGGCAACATCATCGAGGAAATCCTGCCGCGACGGCGGGCGCTCAGCCGCCTCAAGCCCTTGCCTTCCGGGCGGGGAACGCGCCGCTGGGATCGACGGGGCTACCTGCGCGAACGCGAACAGGTCATCATCGCCAACCCCGATCAGGTCGTCTTCGTGCAGGCCTGCGCCCAGCCGGAGCCGCGCCTGCGGATGCTCGACCGCCTCCTCGTCGGGGCCGAACGGCAGAGCATCCCCGTCCTCATCTGTGCCAACAAAGTCGATCTGGTCGGCGAGGAGAGGGCACAGCAACTCTTCGGCATCTACGAACGCATCGGCTATCCCGTCATCTACACCAGCGCCGTGAACGGCACGGGCATCCAGGCATTGCGCGAGCACCTGCGCAACAAGATTTCGGCCCTCGTAGGGCCTTCCGGCGTGGGCAAGACGAGCCTGCTCAACGCGCTGGAGCCCGGGCTGGGCCGCCGCGTCAAGGAGGTCAGCCGCGCGACGGGCAAGGGTCGCCATACGACGACGGTCGCCGAGTTGGTGCCGCTCGCCGAGGGCGGCTGGGTGGCCGACACCCCCGGCATCCGCGCCCTGGCCCTCTTCGACCTGGAGCCGGAGGAGATCGACGCCTACTTCCCCGACATCGCTCCCCACGTTCCCCACTGCGCCTTCTCCGACTGCAGCCACACCGTCGAGCCGGGATGCGCCGTGCTCGCCGCCCTGGAGCGGGGCGAGATCGACCGCCACCGCTACGAAAGCTACGTGCGCCTTCACCAGGAACACCGCAAGCTGGCCGATATGTACTGGTGGGGCATCGAGGAGGCGTAGATGCGGCGCTGGCGCTGGATGAGCCTCGCAGCCTTCTTCGCCGCCCTCGTCCTCTTCCTCCTGCTGGAAGGCGGAGCGGCACTTTCCTACGTGGAAAGCCGCCTGGCCACGACGGCCATCCCCACGATGACCCCCGTCCTCCTCCCCACGCTGCCCGTTCCGCCCACGCCGACGCCGACACCGCTGCCGACGGCGACCCCGCTTCCCAC
>JALXBP010000003.1 GCA_026991395.1 Anaerolineae bacterium
GAGGGGTGGCGGATGCGCTTCGCCGAGGCCGAACGGCTCCGCGGGGCGGGATTTCGCCGCCTCGAAGCCGCCGACGACCTCTTCGCCGAACTGCGGATGCGCAAGCAGGCCGAGGAGATCGCCGCGATGCGCCGTTCCATCGCCGTCGCGGAAGCGGCCTTCCGCCGCTGGGTGCCGACGCTGCGGACGGGGATGACGGAACGCGAGGCCGCCGCCGCGCTCATCGCCGAGATGCTCACCGGCGGCGCGGATGGGCTCTCCTTCGATCCCATCGTCGTCGGCGGGGCGAAGGCCGCGCTGCCGCACGCCGTCCCCGGCGACCGCCCCTTTCGCCAGGGGGATTGGGTGGTCGTCGATTGGGGCGTCTTCGTCGATGGCTACGCCTCCGACATCACGCGGATGGTCGTCTTCGGCGAGCCGCGGGGACCGCTGGCCGCCGTCCACCGCATCGTCCTCGACGCCAACCGTGCCGGACGGGCAGCCATCCGTCCGGGCCTCCCGGCGGGCAAGGTCGATCGCGCCGCCCGTCAGGTCATCGAGGCGGCAGGCTACGGCGACCGTTTCATCCACCGCACCGGCCACGGCCTGGGACTGGAGATCCACGAGCCGCCCTACATCGTCGGCAGCGCCTCGACGCAACTCCAGGCCGGTATGACGTTCACCGTCGAGCCGGGCATCTACCTGCCGGAGATCGGCGGCGTGCGCATCGAGGACGACGTCCTCGTTACCGAGGAGGGGGCGGAAACGCTGACCACCCTCCCGCGCGAGCCGTGGATCGTCGCCGTGTAGCCTCTTGTCAAATCGCTGCACGAGCGGATAATGGAGACGAAAGTTAGGGATGGCAAGGATGCACGCCATCCACATCTCCCCCGGAGGTCGAAATGATCGAAAGTCGAGCCTTGGAACAGGCCCTGCGCACCTTCCGACCACAGGGCGTCGAGATTGCAGGCCGATGGCCCGCCCACTTCGTCTGGCCCCGCTACGAGGGCTACTCGGTCGGCAACCTGGGCGCGACGGCGCTGCGGGCGATGGGCGCGGCCCCCTTCTCCGGCATGCTCCCGCCGCTCAGGGAGGAGGTGCTGGGCGATCTGACGAAGGGCGTGCAGCGCGTCGTCCTCCTCATCGTCGATGCGCTCGGCTGGGAGCAACTCCAGCGTGTCC
This sequence comes from Anaerolineae bacterium, assembly GCA_026991395.1. Classification (GTDB taxonomy): domain Bacteria; phylum Chloroflexota; class Anaerolineae; order B4-G1; family SLSP01; genus JALXBP01. Next base: position 1,162 of record JALXBP010000003.1, read on the forward strand.
TGCAGCGACACCCGGAAAGCTTCATCCACCGCGCCACGCAGGAAGGGAAGGCGCGGCTCCTGCCGCTGACGACGACCTTCCCCTCGACGACGAACAGCGTCCTGACGACCATCTGGACGGCGCGTCCGCCGATCCAGCACGGGATGCTCGCCTTCACGATGTTCCTGCGCGAATGGATGATGGTCGCCGAGTGCATCTCCTGCTCCACCATCCACCGCCCCTTTGGGCAGGTGCTGCTGGAGTACGGCTTCGATCCGCGCCACTTCCTCCCCGTCCCTTCCCTGGGCGAGACGCTCTCCGTGCAGGGCCTCCTCGCCTACGCCGCCATCTTCCACCGCTACACCGAAACGCCTCTCTCGCAGATGCACTTCCGGGGAACGCGCGAAGTGCGCGGCCACGTCAGCGCGGCGGAGATGTGGCTGAATATGCGCCGTCTGCTGGAGGAACACGCCGGGGAAAAGTTCCTCTTAGGCGGCTACTGGCACGCGGTGGACAACCTCGCCCACCGCTACGGGCCGCTGGATGAAAGCGGCGAGATGGAGACGCTGGCGCTGGACTGGATGCTGGAACGGCTCTTCCTGGAGCCGATGAGCCGCAGGGCACGCGAGGGGACGCTCTTCCTCCTCACCGCCGACCACGGGCAGATCGACACACCGCCCGAAGAGGCCGTCTATCTGGATGACCATCCGGCGCTGAAGGAGATGCTGCTGATGCCGCCCATCGGCGAGCGTCGCGTCCCCTTCCTCTACGTCCGCGCCGGGCAGGAAGAGGCCGCGCGGGCCTACGTGGAGGCGCACCTGGCCGACCGCTTCTTCTTCCTCACCCGCGAGGAACTGATGGAGTCCGGACTGTTGGGGCCGGGCAAGCCCTATGCCGAGACTCCTCACCGCCTGGGCGACCTGGTCGGCGTGGCGCTGGGCGGGGCCTACTTCGAGCGGGAGCGCCCGCCGGAGGAGGAAGAGGAGGACGAGGAGCACGCCCATCACCCGATGTTGGGGATGCACGGCGGCCTGACGCCCCAGGAGATGCTCGTTCCCCTGCTGGCGATGCGGCTCGACGGCTGAGCGTCGCCAGCCTCCCCTATCGGATGGAGGTCAACGATGCAAGAAGTGCGCACGATCCTCATCGGCGTGGGACAACTGGGGCGGCGTTTCTGTCGCCTGGTCGAGGCCAAGACCCCGCACCTGCGCGAGCGCTACGGGCTGACGCTGCGCCTCGTCGGCGCAGCCGACAGCCGGGGCGCGGCCTACGCTCCCAACGGGCTGGACTGGGGGACGGTGGCCGCCGTCAAGGAGCGGGGCGGCTCGCTCGCCGAACTGGAAGCGGCCCGGCCCGGCTGGGATGCCCTCGCCTTAGTCGAGCAGGCGGAGGCCGAGTTGCTGCTGGAAGCTTCCCCGGTCAACCTGAAGTCGGGTGCGGAGCCGGGGCTGAGCTGCATTCGCACGGCGCTGCGGCGGGGGATGCACGTCGTTACGCCGAACAAGGGGCCGATCGTCCTCGCCTTCGACGAACTGCACCGGCTGGCCGCCGAACAGGGCGTCGCGCTCCGCTTCGACGGCACCGTCGCCGGGGGGCTGCCGGCGATCAACCTCGCCGCCCGCGATCTGCGCGGCGCAACCGTCTTCACCATCGAGGCCGTGCCCAACCTCGTAACCGGCTACGTGATGGACCTCCTCGCCGACGGCCTGCCCTACGAGACCGCCCTCGACCGCGCCCGCGCCGAAGGCGTCCTGGAGGCCGATCCAGGCTGGGATTTGGAAGGCTGGGATACCGCCGCCAAGCTGGTCATCCTCACCCGCAGCGCGACCGGTTACCCGGCCACACTGGACATGGTCAGACGGGCGGGCGTGGAGGCCGTCCGCGCGGAGGAACTCCGTGCGGCGCGGAAGAGCGGCTATCGTTACCGTCTGCTGGCCCGTGCCAGGCTGGACGAGGCGGGCGATTACCGCCTCTCCGTCGCGCCCGTCCCGCTCGCCGCGGAACATCCGCTGGGACGGCTGGGGCGCAAGGAGATGGGCGTTCTCTTCGAAACGGACATCTACGGACGGCTCAGCGCCATCATCGAGGAGCAATCGCCCCTCCCCTCGGCGGCAACGATGCTGCGGGACATTCTGGACATCTTCACGTAAAGCAAGGAGGTCACGGATGAAGTACCGACGTTTGGGCAAAGCGGGGATCAAAGTCAGCGAAATCTCATTGGGCGCGTGGCTCACCTTCGGCAAGGCGGTCGATGACGAGATCACGCGGGCCTGCATCGCGGCGGCGGTGGAACACGGCGTCAACTTCCTCGACATCGCCGACATCTACGCCCGCGGCGAGGCGGAGAAGGCGGTCGGCCGTGCCATCCGCGCGCTCGGCCTGCGGCGGCAGGACCTGGTCATCTCCAGCAAGGTCTTCTGGCCGATGAGCGACAACATCAACGACCGTGGCCTGAGCCGCAAGCACATTATGGAATCGGTCGAACAATCGCTGCGCCGTATCGGCACCGACTACCTCGACCTCTACTTCTGCCACCGCTTCGACCCGGAGACGCCGATCGAGGAGGTGGTGCGGGCGATGGACGACCTCATCCACCAGGGGAAGGTGCTCTACTGGGGGACGAGCGTCTGGAGCGCGGCGCAGATCGAAGCGGCGGTGGGCACGGCGAAGGTGCTCAATGCCTACCTGCCGCAGGTGGAGCAGCCCCGCTACAACATGCTCCATCGCGAGATCGAGGCGGAGGTGATGCCGACGGCGGCCAGGCACGGCATCGGGCTGGTCGTCTGGAGCCCGCTGGCGCAGGGCGTTCTCACGGGGAAGTACAACGACGGCATCCCGGAAGGCAGCCGCGCCACCTACAGCGACTGGATCAAGGCCGACCTGACGGAGGAGAAGCTGGCGAAGGTGCGTCGGCTCACCGCGTTGGCGCAGGAACTGGGGACCACGATGGCGCAACTGGCGCTGGCCTGGGTGCTGCGCCGACCGGAGATCAGCTCGGCCATCACCGGCGCGACGAAGGTCGCTCACGTCCTGGATAACGTCCGCGCCTCCGATGTCGTCCTCGACGAGGCGGCGCTTGCCCAAATCGAAGCAATCCTCGCCGACGAGACGGCCTGACCGACGGTCAGAGGGCCATTCGAGCTGCGAGCGCCGAGGCGGCAACCTCGGCGCTCGTGCGTTCCGCGTCAGACTTCCGGCTTTTCGGCCAGGGTCAGCAGATCGGCCAGGCCGACTTCATCGTAGGGCTTGGGACGGACGTCTTTCGCGCCGTACTGGAGCAGGCGCGTCGCCTCCTCCGGCCCCAGCCGCGAGGCGACGACGACGGTCTTCTTCACCACCCCCGCCCGCCGCAGGTCGCGCAGCAATTGCGTGCTGTCGCCCTCGGCCATCACGTCATCGACGATGATGAGGTGATAGCGCTCCGGCTTCTCCAGCACCGTCGCCCGCTTGACCGTGTTACCTGCCTCCTCCAGTGCTTCGACGACGAAGCGGCTCCAGGGGTCGTCATCGTCGAGGAGGAGCACCTCCAGTTCCTCGGGCAACTCGACCTCCGGTCGGCGTTCGTCGAAGATGGGGAGCATCAACTCGACCATCACCCCGCCCTGCGGGAGGTTCTCCACCTTCGCCTTGCCCTCCATCTGGCGGATGATCTGCATCGTCGCCGAAAGGCCCAGTCCGGCGTGCCGCCGCCCCTTGGTGGTGAAGAAGGGTGCCCAAATCTTGTCCAGCACCTCCGCCGGGATGGCGGGGCCGTTGTCGGTGATGCGGACGGCGACGAAATCCCCCGCCGGGATGATCTCGATGCCAATGTGCGGCTCCTCCAGCGCCTCCACCGCCTCGACGGCATTGGTGAGCACGTAGGTGAAGGCACGGCTCAGGTGCAGAGGGTCGGCGAGGACACGCGGCAGGTCCTCCGCCACGCGGAACGCCACCGGCCCCTCATCGAGGCCCAGGGCGATCACTGCGTCGCGGAGCACATCCTCGGCCATCACCGGACCGGGACGCATCTCCCGCGCCGGTCCGATGATGTGCTCGCGCACCTGGAAGATGAGGTGGGCGCTCTCGTCGATGATCTCCAAATCCTCCATCATCGAATCGACCCGTTCGGCATCCACCTTGCGGAAGGCGGCCAGGTCCTCGCGCAGGCCCTCGACGGAGGTGGTGATGGGCAGCGCCTTGTTGCCGATCCAGTGGATGGCTTCCAGCGTGGAAGTGGCGATCGCCTCGAAGGTCTTCGTGCGCACCAGTTCCTTGTGTGCCTCTTCCAGGTCCTTGAGAAGCTGCGCGTTGCGGATGGCGACGGCGACCTGATCGGCCATGGCCTGCAGGCTGGCGATGTCCTCGTCGCTGAAGGCGGCCTCTTCCATGCTCTGGACGGTCATTGCACCGATGACCTGATCGCCGATGACGAGGGGCAGCGCCATCTCCGAGCGGGTGTAGGGGAGGTAGGGGTTCTTGAAGTGCACCGGCTCCTCGCCCACGTCCAGCGCGATACGCGCCTTGCGCTGGGCGATCGCCGTGCCGATCATCGACAGGCCGCCAACCTTCAGCTTGTGCCCGGCCTCGACCATCTTGCGCCCCGGCTCGCCGTGTCCGGCCCGCAGCACCGCCCATTCGCCTTTCTCATCGACGAGGAAGACACCGGCGTAGTAGAAGCCGTAGGCATCGCAGATGATGTCCACCACCTTGTTGAGCAGTTCGTCCAGGTCGAGGATGGAGGTCGCCTCACGGCCCACCTGCGCCGCCGCCTCCAGCAGACGGGCGCGGCGCTGGGCGCGGGCCAGCAGCCGCCGGTTTTCCTGATGGAGCCGGGCGTTCTTGATGGCGATCGCAAGCTGATCGGCCATCCCCTGGAGGACGACGATGTCGTCCTCGGTGAAGGCGGCGATCTCCTCGCTCTGCACGGTCAACGCGCCGATCAACTCGTTGCCGACGATGAGCGGCAAGGCCATCTCGGAGTGCGTGTTGGGCAGGTAGGGGTTCTTGAAGTGGACCGGCTCCTCGCCCACGTCCAGCGCGATAAGGGCCCGGTGCTCGCCCGTGGCGCGCCCGATCATCGAATGGCCGTCCACCTTCAGCTTGTGTCCGGCCTCGACCATCTTGCGTCCCGGTTCGCCGCGTCCGGCGCGAAGGACCGCCCACTCCCCTGTCTCGTCGATGAGGAAGACCCCGGCGTAGTAGAAACCGAACTCGTCGCAGATGATGTCCACCGTCTGCTCCAGGAGTTGGTCGGGATCGAGGATGGAAGCGACGTTCCTCGAGACCCGCGCAGCAGCCTGGAGCAACGTCTCACGACGACGGGCCAGCGCGGCGTCCTCCTCACAGCTATGTTTCTTCTTCGCCATGCCCCCTCCTTTCAGGACAGGATTTCCTCGATGAGTTCGATCAAACCGGCTTCGCGGCCTTTGACGAAGTAGGCCCGGGCGCCACGGGTTACGGCCTCCTTGGCCCTGCGTACCTCGTCAAAGGCGGTGAGCACGACCACGGGCAAGGTCGGGGCGATCGCCACCAGGCGCGAAAGCAGCTCCAGCCCGGCGTTGGGATCGTCCACCCCCTCGAAGTTGGGCATGTGCAGGTCGAGGACGGCAATGTCGAAAGGCTCGCCATCCTCCTCGGCCTGACGGAATATCTCCAGTGCTTCGCGCACTTCACCCGCCGATTCCACATCGTAACCGGCGCGCAGCAGTGTCTTTTCCATACTGCGCCGCACCAATCGTTCGTCATCGACGAGCAGTATCCGGACCTCTCTCTCTTCTTCCATCACTCGACCTCGCTTCCCTCCTGTTGACTGACGCGAACAGTTTCCTCCTCCGGGGCATCGACCGTCGGCAGGTGTACGCTGAAGATCGTCCCCACACCGACCTCGCTCTGGACGACGATCCGCCCGCCCAGCTCTCCGACGATTTGAGCGCAGGCCGGCAAGCCAAGCCCCGTCCCGCCGCGGTCGCCCTTCGTCGTGTAGAAGGCCATCCATATCTTGTCCAACCGATCGACGGGAATGCCGACGCCCGTATCGGCCACGTCGATGACGATGAAGCCCGCCTGGTGCTCAGAGCGGGTGGTCGCCAGCGTCAGGCGGCGCACGGGACGGCCCTCCATCGCCTCGACGGCGTTCTTGATCAAGTTGATGAAGACGCGCCCCAATTGCACGCGGTCGGCGCGCACGGGCGGCAGTCCCTCCTCCAGCTCCCAGATGACCTCCACATCCTTGATGCCCATCCTCGCCACCGTCTCGCGCAGCAACTGGTTGAGGTCGAAGACCTGCAGCCGCTTCTTGCGTGCCGGACCGATGAGGTCCTCCTTGATGTTGAGGATGGAGCGGGCGCTGTTTTCGATGATCTCCAGGTCCTCGAAGATGGACTCCACGGTGAGGAGACGCATCAGGCGGCGCAGCGAGTACCGGCGCAGTTCCTTTTCGATGCCCGCCAGGTCGATCCCGTTGTCCTGCAGTTCGGCATAGGCGGTTTCCAGGATGGTGGCGAACTTGCTCTCCTGCACCTCCGGCGGAGCCGCCGCGATGAGGAGATGGGCAGCGACGAGGTAGCGGCTCACATCCTCGCGGATGCGCTGGACGCTGCCTGGGATGGGCGCGGCCTTGTTGCCCACCCAGTGGATCGCCTCGCCCGTGGCGGTGGCGATGGCCTCGAAGGTCTTGGAGCGCACCAGTTCCTTGTGCGCCTCCTCCAGGTCGGCGAGCAGGCGGGCGTTGTTGATCGCCACCGCCAGTTGATCGGCCATCGTCTGCAGGGCGGTGATGTCGTCCTCACTGAAGGCCGCCTCCTCGACGCTCTGGATGGTCAATGCGCCGATGACCTCATTGCGCACGACGAGCGGCAGGGCCATCTCGGAGCGGGTGTGGGGCAGGTAGGGGTTCTTGAAGTGCACCGGCTCCTCGCCCACGTCCAGGGCGATGCGCGCCTTGCGCTCCGCAATCGCCGTGCCGATCATCGAGGAACCGCCTACGCGCAGCCGATGGCCGGCCTCGACCATCTTGCGCCCAGGCTCGCCGCGGCCTGCCCGCAGCACCGCCCATTCCCCCTTCTCGTCCAGGAGGAAGACACCGGCATAGTAGAAGCCGAACTCCTCGCAGATGATGTCCACCGTCGCCCTCAGGAGGGTATCCAGGTCGAGGATGGAGGTGATGCTGTGGCTGACGCGCGCCGCCGCTTCCAGCAGACGAGAGCGGCGCTCGGCCTGGGCCAGCAGATCGCGGTTCTGGCGATTGAGCCGTTCGTTATCTTGCAGGGCATCGGTGAGTTCGCGGACCTTCTCCTCCAGCCGCAGGACCAGGGTCTGCTGATAGGACTCGACGAAGCTCTGGTCTTCCAGTATCTCTCGCACACCGCCGAGGTACTCATCCACGCGCCGCTGGAACTCGTCGGCCTCGATCGGCTTGGCGATGTACCCCCAGCAGCCGGATGCCAGCGCCCGCTCGCGCACATACGCGCTCGTATCGGCCGTCAGCGCGATGATCGGCGTCTTCGGAAGGATGGAGGAAAGACGGGTCGCTACCTCGTAGCCGGTCAACTGGGGGAGGTGGAGATCGACGAGGATCAGGTCGGGATGGGCCTTCTGGGCGATGTCGATCCCCTCCAGACCGGTCGCGGCCTCCAGCACCTCGTATTTCTGGAAAAGCAGCCGCCTCACCAGACGACGCAACGTCGGCGTATCGTCGATGCAGAGGACCTTTTTCCGCCTTTCCGCCTGGCTCATCTTCGCCCCCTCGTGGTGATGGTCGGGTAGATTATAGCCGCGCGGGGAAAGAGGGCAAATGGGATGCAGGGAGGATTGCAGAGAGGCGAAGAGACCACGCCAACGACAAAGGCGGCTCCGAAGAGCCGCCTCGCGGTGCCAGCGGGAGCGACGGGATTCGAACCCGCGATCTCTGGCTTGACAGGCCAGCATGTTAACCGCTACACTACGCCCCCGAACGAGCGCCATCCTACCATAGGGTTTGGTTTTGTCAAGCCTTCGCGCACCCGAAGGAGTTGACAGGATCGCCGCTTCTCCTATAATGACCTCGCTTTCCGGAAGAAAGCGATACCCGTTAGCTTACGGAGAAGGAGCCAAGAATGGGAGCTGTACCGAAGCGGAAGATCACCAGTCGTCGTCGCAAGAATCGGCGTGCGCACACCTACGCCGCACCGACCTTGCCGAACCTCGTCCCCTGCCCCAACTGCGGCGAGCCAATCCGTCCCTACCACGCCTGCCCCTACTGCGGCTACTACCGCGGCAAGCAAGTGATCGAGATCGAGGAATAAGGTAGCCGCTATGGGCGCGGCGGTTCTCTTTCCCGGACAGGCTTCCCAGTATGTCGGGATGGGACACGCCTGGTACCGGGCCTCGGATGAGGCCCGGCTTGTCTTTGCCTATGCCGATGAGGCGCTGGGCTATGCGCTCAGCGACCTCTGCTTCAACGGCCCTGCCGAGCGGTTGAACAGGACGGAGATCACCCAGCCCGCCGTCTTCGTCACCTCCCTGGCGATGTGGAAGGCCGCGCGGGAACGCCTGCCCCGTCCCGACTACTTCGCCGGGCACAGCCTGGGGGAATTCACCGCACTGGTGGCCGCGGACGTGCTCACCTTCGAAGACGGGCTGCGCATCGTCGCCCGACGCGGGCAGTTGATGGCCGAAGCGGGCGAGAAGGCCCCCGGCGGCATGGCCGCCCTGATCGGCGCCGACATCCACCGCGCCCGTCGGCTTTGCGAAGCCGTTACCGCGCACAGCGGCGAGGTCCTCGTGGTGGCCAACGACAACAACCCGCGGCAGGTCGTCATCTCCGGCACGCTGGCCGCCCTGGAGATCGCGGAGAGGATGGCCGGCGAACACGGCATCCGCCGCTTCGTCCGCCTGCCCATCAGCATCGCGCCCCACAGTCCGCTGATGGAGCCGGTCCGCGCCGAACTGGCCGCCCTGCTGGAAACTATCCCCTTCCGCCCGCCGCGTCGGCCCGTCGTCCTCAACCGCACCGCCGCCCCCGTCGGGGAAAGCGAGGCCATCAAAGCCGCCATCATCGAGCAGTTGACCTCCCCTGTCCGCTGGCGCGAAAGCCTGCTCTGGATGGGCGAACACGGCGTCGATCACTTCATCGAAGTTGGGCCGAAGGACGTCCTCACCGGCCTCGTGCGCCGCACGCTGCGCCGCGCCAAGGTCGAGGCGCTGGACACCGTCGATGTGGAGGCTCTTTTGGGATGAACGGCACACTGGAAGGCAAAGTCGCTTTGGTAACCGGCAGCAGCCGGGGCATCGGGCGCGCCATCGCCTTCGAACTGGCCCGCCGCGGCGCCGACGTCGTCATCAACTACCGCCACAGTGCAGCAGCGGCAGAGGAGGCCGTCGCGGCCATCCGCGCGATTGGCCGCCGCGCCGAAGCCATCCGGGCCGATGTCAGTCAGGCAGAGGAGGCCGCCGCTCTCATCGACGCGGCCCGCCGTCACTTCGGCGGCCTGCACATCGTCGTCAACAACGCCGGTATCACCCGCGATGACCTGCTGATGCGTATGCGCGAGGAGGCCTGGGAAGAGGTGCTGCGCGTCGATCTGACCGCCGTCTTCCACGTTTGCAAGGCGGCCATCCGCCCGCTGATGCGTCAGCGCTGGGGGCGCATCATCAACATCGGCTCCGTCTCCGGCCTGATGGGGCAGGCGGGACAGACGAACTACGCCGCGGCCAAGGCGGGGCTGATCGGCTTCAGCAAGAGCCTGGCGCGGGAGGTGGGCAGCCGCGGGATCACGGTGAATGTCGTGGCTCCCGGCTTCATCCCCACCGATATGACCCGCGAGGTGGCGGAGGAGATGCAACAGGCGATCAAGGCGCTCATCCCCTTGCAGCGATTTGGCCGGGCCGAGGAGGTTGCCCACGCCGTGGCCTTCCTCGCCTCGGAGGAAGCGGCCTACATCACCGGTGCCGTGCTGACCGTTGACGGCGGCCTGAGTATGTGAGGAGGAACGATGACGGTTGACGAGGTAGTTCCCGGTACGGTTACGATCGATCCCAACGTGCTGGAAACGATCGCCCGGCTCACGGCGCAGAAAGTTCCCGGCGTCCTGCGGCTTGCCGAAAAGAACGAGGTCGAAAAGCTCCTCGGCTTGGGCGACAAGTCGATCCAGGTCGAGGTTCGCGACGACGGCGCGGTGGCCGTCGAGGTCCACATCATCGCCGCCCCCAACCTCAGCTTGCTGCATCTGGGACGCGATGTCCAGCAGGCCGTTACCCGTGCCATCCAGCAGATCGTCGGCATGCAGGTGCTGGAGGTCAACGTTTACATCGAGGATGTCGATTTCTCCGTCGAGGAGAGCGACACCCCTGCCGAAGGTTGAGGCCGGAGGGAAAGCGAAGCGCGGCATGAAGGGCGAACGCCGTTTGGCGCGCGATATGGCGCTACAGGCTCTCTACGAACTCGACGCCACGGACCACAGCGTCGGCTGGGTGCTGACGCACACCTTCGCCCGCAACGAGAAAGCCTCGGCACGGGCGCGGGCCTACTGCCAGCACCTCATCGAAGGCGTCCTCACCTACAAGCCCCTCCTCGACCGCTACATTCAGGAGCATGCCCCCGCCTGGCCGCTGGAGCAGATCGCCATCATCGACCGCAATCTGCTGCGCATGGCCCTCTACGAATTCACAGGTGGCGAGATTCCCCCCAAGGTCGCCATCAACGAAGCGGTGGAACTGGCCAAGCGATACGGAGCCGACAGCGCTCCGCGCTTCGTCAACGGTGTCCTCGGTTCGCTGCTGGAACATCGCCAGGAGATCATCGCCGCGATGCGCAAGGAAGAGTCCCCCGAGGCTTGACACAACGCCACGCAAAAGGCCGGAGCTTGCAAGCTCCGGCCTTTCTCTGTCCCTCGCCATCACCGGCTGCCGAGGATGGTCGTCCAGTGCAGCGTCAGCATGTCCAGAATCTGCTGCGCGAACGCCTCGCTCAGGACGCCCTCATCGACGAAGCGTTGCAGGCGCGCGGCCTTCGCTTCGAGGAGGATGGCGACGACATCCTCGATGCTCGCCCCGGAGGCGGTGATGATCTCGCTCCAGCTCTGCCCTTCTGCGCGGGCGGCGGCGATCTCCTCCGCCGTCATCCCGGTAGCCTCTTCGACGGCGCTCACGATCGACATCGGCACAGTGCCGGAGATGCCCGTCGTGTGGCTGGCGGCGTGTCGGGCGTGCGCTTCGTGCTGCCCCATTGCTCCGTGCCGTCCCATCCCGGGATGGGGGGCGGGCAGCGGCGAGACCGTCGGCATCGGATGTCCACAGTTGCCGCAGTGTTCACTCCCGTCGTGGTGCGGTTCAGGCGTTACCGCAGGCTGGCCGTTGGGACAGGGCGGCATAACGGTCGGAGCGGGCATCGTCGGCGCGGGGGTTCCGTGGCCGGAATGATCACCCCATCCTCCACCGTGACCGCCGCCGTGCTCGCCACCACCGCCGCCGTGCGCGGAGACCGCAGGTACGGCTGAAAGCCCCATCGAAACGACCAGCACCAGCGCGAAGAGCGCGTAAATTCCCTTCTTCATCAGACACCTCCTCAGGTTGTTCTCTCGGATTTCGCAGATCATCGTCTGCCTTTCACCCCGCCTAACGAGGCAGGAGCGAAAAGGATACGCCCGGTCGGGCGGATTTCTCCCTGCGGAGATGCAAAACAAACGGCTCCCGATGGGGAGCCGTTTGTGAGAAGCGGGAAGGATGGCTTCAGGATTCCTTCTCCATCAGCCAGCAGGCCACGAAGTGCCCGTCGCCGTAGTCCTTGAAGGGCGGCTCCTCGCGATCGCACAGCCCCTTGATGGCATAGCGACAGCGGGGATGGAAGCGGCAGCCGGAGGGCGGGTTGATCGGACTGGGCACGTCGCCTTCCAGGATGATGCGCTTGCGCGAACCGGCCTGATGAGGGTCGGGGACGGGGATGGCGGACATCAGCGCTTGCGTGTAGGGGTGCAGAGGGTGCTTGAAGACCTCCTCGCGAGGCCCAAGTTCGACCATCTTGCCGACGTACATCACGCCGACGCGGTTGCTGATGTGCTCGACGACGCTCAGGTTGTGGGCGATGAAGAGGTAGGTCAGGCCGTACTTCTCCTGCAGGTCCATCAGGATGTTGAGCACCTGCGCCTGCACGGAGACATCCAGCGCGGAGACTGGCTCGTCGGCAACGATGAACTTCGGCTCCAGCGCCAGCGCGCGCGCGATGCCGATGCGCTGCCGCTGTCCGCCAGAGAACTCGTGGGGGTAACGGCGGGCGTGGAAGTCTTCCATATTGACCTGGCGAAGCAGATGGATGGCCTTCTCCCACCGCTCCTTCGGCGTGCCGATCTTGTGGACGGTCAACCCCTCGATGATGCTTTCGCCGACGGGGATGCGCGGATCGAGCGAGGAGTAAGGGTCCTGGAAGACGATCTGCATATCCTTGCGGATCTCCTTCAACGCGCCTCGCTTGAGGGCGAAGATGTCCTTGCCCTCGAAATAGACCTTGCCAGCGGTATGAGGGATGAGCCGCAGGATGGTGCGCCCTGTCGTCGTCTTGCCGCAGCCGGACTCACCGACCAGGCCCAGCGTCTCCCCCCGTTTGATGGTGAAGCTGACGCCGTCCACAGCGCGGACGTGGGCCTGGACGCGGCGGAAAAAGCCCCCGCGGATGGGGAAATACTTGACCAGGTTTTCGACTACGATGATGTCATCGTTGCCGTGAATGGGTGTTGTCGGTGCCTTCTGTTCTTCCATAACCTTCTCCTCTAATGCTCCTGATAGAGCCAGCAGCGGACTCTGTGCCCCGGCTCGACCTCGATCAGATCGGGCTCCTTCTCGGTACAGATTTGGAGGTTGTGCTCCATACGGGCACGACACCGCGGAGCGAATTTGCAACCCGGCGGAAGGTTGATGAGGTTGGGCACGGAACCGGGGATGGTATCCAGCCGCTCCTTGACCACGCCCATCACGGGGATCGACGCCAGAAGCCCGTTGGTGTAGGGGTGCAAGGGCTTCTCGAAGATGGTGTTCACGTCCGCCTGCTCGACGACGCGCCCGGCGTACATGACGGAGACGCGGGCGGCCATCTCCGCAACCACGCCCATATCGTGTGTGATGAGGATGATGGAACTCCCGAACTTCTCCTGCAGCCCGCGCATCAGGTCGAGGATCTGCGCCTGGATGGTTACGTCGAGGGCCGTCGTCGGCTCATCGGCGATGAGCAACTCCGGCTCGCAGGCCAGGGCCATCGCGATCATCACGCGCTGGGCCATGCCGCCCGAAAGCTCGTGCGGGAAAGCATCGATACGCTTTTCCGGTTCCGGAATGCCGACGATGCGCAGAAGCTCGATGGCCCGCTCGCGGCCTTCCTTCTTGTCCATACCGCGGTGGATCTCCAGCACCTCCGAGATCTGCTCCCCCACCCGGAAGACGGGGTTGAGGCAGGATGTCGGCTGCTGGAAGATCATCGAGATGCGATCACCGCGGATGCGGCGCATCTCCGAGTCAGGCAGATCGAGCAGATTCTCGCCCTTGAAGATGATCTCGCCATCGACGATCTTGCCCGGAATCCCGACCAGCCGCATAATGGACAGGGACGTTACGCTCTTGCCGCAGCCCGACTCACCCACGATGGCAACGATTTCGCCCTTGCGCACGTCGAAATCTACCCCGTCCACGGCCTTGACAACGCCGTCTTCGGTGTAGAAGTAGGTTTTCAAGCCGCGTACTTCCAGGAGAATCTCGTCTCCTGCGGCCGTTTGTTCGTTTCGCTGTTCTTCCACGATTGTTTGCCTCCTCGCAGGTTTAGAGCTTCAGGCGCGGGTCCAGAGCATCCCGCAGGCCATCGCCGATGTAGTTGAAGGCGAGGCTCGTCAGGAAGATGGCCAGACCGGGGTAGATCACCTTGACGGGGTTCCCCAGGAGGCCGGACTGTGCTGCCTGCAACATATTCCCCCACGTGGGCACCGGCGGCTGAATGCCAAAGCCCAGGAAGCTGAGGGCCGACTCCAAGACGATGACCCCGCCCAGTCCCAACGTGGCATCGACGATGATGGGGGCCATCGCATTGGGGATCATGTGGCGCACGATGATGCGCAGGTCGGACATACCCAAGGCCCGCGCCGCCTCGGTAAAGTCAAGGTCGCGCAAGCTGAGGACGACACCACGCACCAGACGGCTCGATCCCATCCAGCCGAAGATGATGAGAATGGCAGAGATGAGGATGACGCTGGTCCACTCCTTCGGAATGTGCGGGATGTAGATACCTTGCAAGAGGGAGGAGAAGGCCAGCAGGAGGGGGAGCAGCGGCAGCGTCATCAGGAACTCGACGAAACGCTGGATGGCCATATCCACCCAGCCGCCGAAGTAGCCGGAGACGCCGCCCACCAGCGCGCCGATCGTCTCGCTGAAGAGGACGACGACCAAGGCGACCGAAAGCGAGATGCGGGCGGCGAAGAGCAAACGACTGAAGACATCCCGCCCCACCTCATCCGTGCCCATGATGTGCTCAGGGCTTGGATCGGCGTTTCGATTGTAAGGGTCTTGATCGGTAATCGGGTCGTAAGGTGCGATGGCATTGGCGAAAATGGCCATGAGCACGAAGATAATAATGATGACAAGGCCTGCCAATGCCAGCTTGTGCCGCCGGAAGCGCTTCCAGACCACGGAGAACTGGCTCTCCTTTTTCGTCGTGAGCAAGCCTTCGGCGTCCAGGCGCTCGACCTGAGGTTCTTTCACGTTCTTCTCACTCATAATCCTTCACCTCGATTAATCGTAGCGGATGCGCGGATCGACCAGCGTGTAGAGAATATCACCGGTCAGCGTAGCGATGACGACGAGGATAGCCTGGATGTAGAGCAGGACCATCACGACCGGCCAGTCATCCGCCGTCAGCGCCTTGAAGTAAAGCAACCCCATCCCTTGCCACGAGAAGATCGTTTCGGTGATGGTCGCCCCGCCGAAGATACCCGGTATCTGGAAGACGACGATGGTGATGAGAGGGATGAGAGCATTGCGCATCGCGTGCTTGACGATGACCACACGCTCGCTCAACCCCTTGGCACGGGCCGTGCGCACGTAATCCAGCCGCAGCACCTCCAGCATCGAGGAGCGCATATAGCGGCTCCATCCGGCCATATAGAGCAAGCTCAGGGCCGAGGTGGGCATAATGAGATGGACGGCGCGATCGACGAACGAGCCTGGCGTGGCGTGGAGCAAAGCCAGCAGGCTACCCGCCCGCGGCGGTCTGACCGAGGTAACACCACCGGCAGGCAGGTATGGCAACCCCCACTTCTTGAAGTAGATGGAGAAGACGAGGATCATCATCAGCCCGAACCAGAAGATGGGCATCGAGGTGCCGAAGAAGGTGAAGGTGGTCACGAAGTAATCCAGCGTCGAATACTGCTTGACGGCGGAATAGATGCCCACGGGGATGGCGATCAGCAGCGAGAAGAGCGTCGCCAGCGACATCAGCACCATCGTGTTGCCCAAGCGGCTCTTGATGAGCATACTGATCGGCTGCCCACGCGCCACGGCCCACGACTTCCCCCAGTCAAAGCGGGCCACGCCATGCCCTTCGCCGTGGAAGTGCGCGTAGTTACCCAGCAGGCCGTAAGGGCCAAAGAGCCAGGAGACGTTGACCCACGGCCCCTTTTCTGGCCGCGGCGGAGCTACGGAGGCGGGAACCTCCCACGCCGTCTCCTTCGTCGTTTCGACCCAGGCATCAACCGGATCGCCCTTCACGTCCACGTGCAGGTTGTGCCCATAGACCTTGACGATGAGACCTTGGACCACGCCCTCCGGCGGTTCCCCGCTGGGACGCAGCCATATCTTCTTGGCAATGATGATGACCCGACCTTCCTCGTCCGTCTGGCCGGTCTGCTCTCCTTCGATCCAGACCGGATAGCCCGGTGTGGCGTAAGCGATGCCGGGCTTGGCGTAGAAGCGCATGCCGTCCGGCGGCTTCAGGCCGAGGTACATCTCGTCGGCCCCGATCCAATCCTCGCCCACCAGCCAAGCCAGGTAGCGCAGCGCCAGCGGCTTGTCCAGCCCCAGGTAAGCCTCCAGACGATTCTTGTCCGCCTCACTGTAACGGCTCTTGCGGTCGGCAGTCATGTTCAGACCGGAAAGCGGGCCGCCGGGGGCGAGATTGAGCAGTGCATAGATGGCCATCGTCGCCAAGAGGACAACCAACACCATTTGGATGAATCTACGGATCAAGTAACTGGTCATACAAGTTTGCTCCTCCTACCGGATGATCTCCTCCCCAAAATCAAGCGAGGGTGCTGACCTCCGAGGTATGAACGGAACGGCGGTGCTGGGAAACGGGCAAAGCGTCAAACCTCGATAAAGCCAATAATAATACTTTCCGAAAAAAGACCAAGTTCACCCCCAGCTACCATATTAACCCGTTGTAGAGAAGGTGGCAGCGCGGGATTCGCGCTGCCACCTCACTATCGAAGCCGAGCAATCCTGACTACGGCGTCTGGATGTCGAACGCCTCGATGTTCCACATCTCCGAGTTCTCGGTCGGGTCCATGATGAAGCCCGTAACCTCGGGGCGGGTCGCCGCGATCTTCAGACGGAGGAAGAGCGGGACGACCGGCAGTTGCTCGGAGAAGATGCGCTGCGATTCCTTGTGCCCCTCGATGTAGTCCTCGGTGCCGGGCAGGGCCTGGAGCGCGCGCTTGCAGGCCGCATCGTACTCGGGATCGCTGAAGCCGGTGTCGTTCCAGCCACCCCAGCCGTTGGGGTAGAGCGGGTTGCCGTTCTCGTCCACGGCCTCGGGATCGCCGGGGATACCCTCGGTCAGGTAGAGGTCGCAGGGCGGCTCGACGCCCGTCAGCCAGGCGAAGGAGCCGAGGTCGAAGTGGCGACCGAAGAGCGGGCCGTCCGGGCCGTCGGCGAAGTACTCGGCAGCGGGCAGGTTCTCCAGGTTGACCTTGATGCCGCAGTCGGCCAGGTTCTGCTGGAAGATCTGCATGTACTGCACGCGCAGGGAGGCGGTGGTGGACTGCCACTTGAACTCGAGCGGCGTGCCGTCGGCAACGCCCTCGACGCCGTGCGCCTCGCGGACGCCATCGCCGTCCTCGTCAACCCAGCCCATCTCCTCCAGGAGCGCCTGGCCCTTTTCGGGATCGTAGTCGTAGTGGACCAAGCGATCACCGGCGTAGAGCGGGTGCTCCGGCGGGATGTAGGAGTCGATCACGGTGGAGCGACCGTAGAGGACGGAATCGACGACGCTCTGGCGATCGAGACAGTAGGCGATCGCCTGGCGCATGCGCACATCGCTGAAGAAGTCGGGGCGATCGTAGCTCTCGACCGGCTTGATACAGAAGTCAACGTGCTCCCAGACGGTGCCGGTGAGGAAGACGGGCTTGACGACGCCCTGATCCTCCAGCTTGAGGAGCAGCTCCGCCTGGTCGTCCAGGGAGGCATCCTGCGTCACGATGTCGCACTCGCCGGAGACCAACTGGGCCACGGCGGCGTTGGCATCGGAGACGAAGCGGAAGATGACCGTATCGACGTAGGGCAGGCCCTCGTCGGCGCGGAAGTAGTTGGGGTTCTTCTCCACGGTGATGTGATCACCGGCGACCCACTCCTTGATGATGAAGGCACCCCAGCCCATAGGCATGCGGGAGGACTCCTCCGCCTCGAGCAGGTCGGCGGCGCTGTAGCCCAACTGCTCCTGCCAGAGGTGGCGCGGCAGCGGGTTCCAGAAGTTGGTGAAGTAGGTGCTGTCGATGTAGCCGGGCAGACCCGTCCAGACGATGGTGGTGTCATCCGTCGCCTCGTAGGAGGCGGTGCGCTGAATCGTGCTCTTGCTGGCGGGGGTGTCGGGATCGGCGGCAACCTCGTAGCTGTACACGGAGTCATCGGCGGTCAAAGGCTCACCGTCGGACCACTTCAGCCCCTCGAGCATCTTGAAGGTCACGACCATCTGATCCATCTCGACCGGATTGCCATCGAATTCGACCGCGCAGTCGCTGGAGCGGCAGCCCGCGGGGCGAATCTTGACGCCCTCGGCCAGCTCGACGGGATCGCCGTTGTCATCGACGACCATATCGCCTTCCTGCACCGTAACCTTGTTGATCACGGCATCGCCATCTTCGATGCTGGGCAGCTTCTCCAGGATGACGGGCTGATAGGCGTAGGTGCGGTTGTCGATGGGGCCATCGTAAACGGCCTGCTGGATGTGGCGGGCGGCGAGCATCGAGCCACCGTAGATGTAGAGCGTCTCCGGCTCCTGCCCCTGGCAGACGACCAGCGTCTTCGGTTCCGGCTCAGGGGTCGGCGCGGGCGTGGCCTCCTCGGTCTCCTGCGTAGGAGCCTCGGTCGCGGGAGCCTCGGTGGGCGCTTGGGTCGCCGGCTGACAGGCCGCCAAGATCATCCCGGCCAGGGTCAGCAGCGCGACGAGAACCAACAGATTCTTGCGTAGCATAGTCTCTCCTCCTTAATGGATTTTGACTGAGTATGTGGACAACCAACAGCGTGGGAGAACATTGTACATTCGTGCCGGAGCATCACCTCCTTCCTCACCGTAGGGTAGAGCGTGGCATGACCACGCGCACTTCATTCTAATAATGGATAGTCTAAAAGTCAAGCGAGATACACTCATCCGCTTCCAGGCGCGGGAGAGGGCGCGGCACGAAGGCCACGAGGGCAACGCGCGGCGGGCACCTCTCCAGCCAGCGGCGCAGCAGGTCATCCCATACCTCTTCGGCGAAGAAAGGGGAGAGATCGCCGATGGTGAGCAATGCAGGCGCACGCATCAGCGCCAGGGCGTAGAGCAGATGCGCCCGCATCACGCCGGAGAGGGCCGAAACCGGCCACGCTACGGCGCTCCTCGGCAGATGGGCCAGGTCGACGAAGCGCTCGACCGAGGCCCCGCGTCCGCCCACCTCCCGCAACAACGAGATGGGGCGAGCCTGTGGAAGCAGCGATGTGGAAGGATCGCTCCACAAGCCGGCAACCGAGCGCCGCCAGGCCCGTCGGCGACGGGCGGAAAGCGTCTCCGCAGGCATGCCCTTCCAAAAAAGCCGCCCCGCCTCGAAGCCGCCTCGCCCTCTGCCGCCGATGAGATCGCGGAAGGCGAGCCGACGCTCCGGGCTTCCGCCGACGACGATGATCCGCGCACCCGCAGGAATGGCGAAATCGAGCCGCCCGTCGCCGTTGCGCCAGCGAAGTCCCTCGCCCCGTAACAGCAGCGTCATCGCTCAGGCAATCATCCGCAGCGCAAGGAAGCGGTGATTGAGCATGTCAATGTGCGTTCCGGAAGGAACCACGGCGGGCTGGATGAAGAGCCATTCCAGTATGACACGCAGCCGCAGGAGGGGAACGAACGCCCTGTAGCGTCTCGAGCCCCTCGGCAAGGCCCGTTCGAGAGCCTCCCAGTCCAGGGAAGGGACAGCTTCCCGACAAGGCCGCAGTGCCTGCCGGAAGAGGAGGTCGATCTCCACCCGCCGAGGGCTACGTGAATTCATAGGCCAGCTCCGGTACACCCCTCTGCCGACGCCGAAGAACCTCGCGCAATTTGCGCCGGGCATAGTGGAGACGGGATTTCACCGTTCCCGCAGGAATCTCCAGCGTCTCCGCGATAAGCTCGATGGGCAATTCCTCCAGGTAGAAAAGGACGACCACCTCCCGATGCGCCTGCGGCAGCGTTTCGATGACCTGCCGCACCAGGGCGATCACCTCATCCCGCTCGATCGCCGCCTCCATCGAGGCAACGGGCGCGGCCAGCGCGGAGAACCATTCCAGCAGATCGTCAACGGAACGTCCGAACACTCGCTTGCGGCTCCAGTCGCGCACCAGGTTGAGGGTAACGCGATAGAGCCACGGACGCAGCGGCCGCTCGGGATCGACGGAAGCGGCATAGGTGTACAGGCGGATGAAAGCCTCCTGCAGAATATCGTCGGCCACGCTCTCGTCCTGCGTCATTGCCAGGGCCGTGCGGTAGACGGCCATCCTGTACCGATCGTAGAGCCAGCCCAGAGCCTGACGATCACCTTGCTGCAAGCGCCGAATGGCCGTGCTATCGTTCATCGGATGTGGCCTCATAAGAGATACCTTCCTCGTCAGGACGAGGTTCACTGGCGGCGGAGGCAAGCTCGCGGACGAAGGCCGCCTCCTCCTCGATGAGCGTCAGATTGCGGAGCAACGCCGGACGACGCCGAAAAGTCCTGCGCAGCGCCTCCCGACGCCGCCACGCGGCGATCGCCGCGTGATTGCCGGAGAGCAGCACGGAAGGCACCGACCATCCGCGGAAATCGGCGGGGCGCGTGTAGTGCGGCCCCTCCAGCAGCCCCTCGCTGAAGGAATCGCGCTCCGCGCTTTCGGCATCGCCAAGAACCCCCGGCACCCATCGCGCCACCGCGTCGATGACCACCATCGCCGCCAGCTCGCCCCCGGTGAGAACGTAATCGCCGATGGAGAGTTCGTCTGTGGCCAGATGCTCGCGGATGCGCTCGTCGAAGCCCTCGTAGTGGCCGCAGATGAGCACGAGCCGTTCGTGCGCGGCCAGTTCCTTCGCCACCCGATGGGTCAGGAGCCGCCCTTGCGGGGAAAGGAGGATGATCGGCGTTCTCCCGTCGGGCAGGCCGAGACTTTCCACCGCGTTGAAGACGGGCTCCGGCTTCATCACCATCCCCACCCCGCCGCCGTAGGGCAGATCGTCGGTCATCTGATGACGATCCATCGCATAGTCGCGGATCGCGTGCAGGACGATCTCCAGGAGGCCGCGCTGCTGGGCACGCTTGAGGATGCTCGTTTCAAGAGGGCCGGCAAACATCGCCGGAAAGAGCGTCAGAACGTCGATTCGCATAGCCCACCTCACCTGAATTCTAACACTGCCGCAGGGAGGGGCAAACAGGCTTGTCCTCCCCAACGGCGAGGCTACAATGCACACATCTCAGGCGAAAGGAGCACGATGACGCTGCCACACATTCCCGTCGAAGAGATGGTAACCTTCCTCACCCAACTCTTGCGCATTCCCAGCCCCACGGGGGATACGGAGGCAGCGCTGGATTACGTCGAGACCTTCTTCGGCGCGCTGCCAGTCGTGCGGGCCTATCCGCACAAAGGCGGACGGCTCTTCATCTGGCCGGGAGAGGAGCGGGAGCCGCGGGCCTTGACCGCCCACGTGGATACGCTCGGCGCGATGGTGCGCACCGTCAAGGAGAACGGTCGCCTGCAGTTGACGGCCATCGGCAGCTTCGACTGGCACTCGCTGGAGACGGAAGGCTGCACCGTCGTCACCGGGGACGGACGGGCCTACCGCGGCGCCATCCTCCCCACGAAGGCCTCGGTCCACATCTACGGCGACGCATCCCGCAACCTCAAGCGGACGGCGGAGCATTACGAGGTACGGCTGGATGCCCGCACGCTCACCGAGGAGGAGACCCGCGCCCTCGGCATTCAGGAAGGCGACTTCGTCTACATCGATCCCCGCGTGGAGACGAACGAGGGCTTCATCCGCTCACGCCACCTGGACGACAAGGCCGGCGTCGCGGCCATCTACGGGGCGCTCCTGGCGCTGCAGCGTGCCGGTCTGCGCCCGACGATGCGCCTGCACATCCTCATCTCCGCCTTCGAGGAGGTGGGACACGGAGCGGCCACCGGCATCCCCGACGACGTCGTGGAGCTTCTGGCGGTGGATATGGCCGCCGCGGGAGGCCCGCAGCACAGCGACGAGTTCAGCGTCGGCATCTGCGCCAAGGATTCGGGCGGCCCTTATCACCTGGCCTTCCGCAGAAGGCTGGAAGCCCTGGCCCGCGAGCACGACATCCCCTATCGCGTGGACGTCTATCCCCACTACGGCTCGGACGGAGAGGCGGCCTGGTACGCAGGCGGCGACTTCAAAGTCGCCCTCATCGGCCCGGGCGTGGATGCTTCGCACACCTACGAACGGACACACACCGAGTCGCTCGTAGCCACGGCGCAGTTGATCGCCGCCTACCTGCTGAGCGAGTGAGCAGCCGCAGCCCCGCGCTCACCTACGACACGACGCCGCGCTCCGACCTGCGCCGCTTCGGGCAGATGCTCCGTCTCGCCGGGCGCGACCTGCTGGAGCAGCTTACGCTGCTGGGGATGGGCAACCTCGCGACGGCGGCGGCCACGATCATCCTGCCCCTGCTCCCCTTCGCCCTGGCCGGGATGTGGCACGTCGCCGCAGCCATCGCCGAAGAAGAGGAGCCGGGCTGGGAAGCGTTCTGGGACGGCGCGACGGGCGAGAACATCCGCCCCTTCCTCGCAGCGGTGGTGGCCGCGGCGGGCTACGCGCTCTGCTGGATGAACGTGCGTTTCTACGCCCGGCCACAGGTGCCGCTGCCCTTCCCCGCCGATGCGCGGGTGATCCTCGCCCTGCGCCTCTTCTGGGGGACGATGACCCTCCTCTGGACGCTCCTCTGGCTCTACGCGGGCGGGGTGATGGCACTCGATCGCCTCCCGCCGGGCAAGGCGGCAGCGTGCGCCTTCCGCCTCCTGCGCGATCATCCGCTCTTCGCCTTCCTGCTGGGCGCGCTCGTCGTCGCCGTGCTGGCGCTCACCGCCTTCGTCCCCGCCATCCTCGTCCTCCTCTTCTGGGCCGTCCTGGCGACGATCTCCGTGCGCAGCGTGCAGCTTCTCCGCCACGGCTACCCGATCCCCCGACCGCCGGGGTAACGACCGCGCCCCTCCGAAGCGGCGGCGTGGAGACTTCTTTGACAGTCCCTCTTTTCTCCTCTATACTGGAACCACTACTTTGGAACGTTGGATCTTTCAGACGTCAAAAGGAGGTGGCGGAATGGAAGGGGAACCGGGAACGGGGCAAGAGCAGGCGCAAGTGTCGGTATCGGTGGCGGAGGCCCTCCGCGATCTCAAGCGGGGGACCTCGTGGTTTTACTGGATCGCCGGCCTTTCCATCGTGAACTCGCTGGTCATCGCCTTTGGCGGCAACTGGAACTTTCTCATCGGCCTGGGGATCACGCAGATCGTTGACGGCATCGCCTGGGGGATCGGCGACGCCCTCAACCCCGGCAAGGGCGTGCTCATCCTCAAACTGATTGCGTTAGCCATCGACATCGGTATCGCAGGAGGCTTTGCGCTCCTCGGCTTCTTCGCCCACCGCAAGCGCAGCAAACCGCTCTACATCATCGGCATCGTGCTCTACGCCATCGACGGCCTCATCATCCTCCCGCTGGGAGCCTGGCTCAACGCGCTCTTCCATCTCCTCGCCCTGTGGGGGCTCTACGGCGGGCTGAAGGCCATCAAGAAGCTGGAGGCTGCGGCCCCGCCGATGTAGCGACGACGCCGGGGATGAGCCGACTGCCCGTTACCGTCCTCATCTCCGCCGATGCGGAATGGGAGGCCGTGCAGCATCTGTACCCGCAGACGGCTTGCACGCCGACACCCTTCGGCGACGCTTTCGACGCCGAGCTTCCCTGCGGACGTCTCCGCTTCTTCCACGGCGGCTGGGGCAAAATCGCCGCGGCGGCCTCCACCCAATACGCCATCGACCGGTGGCGGCCTGCCCTGCTCATCAACTTGGGCACCTGCGGAGGGTTCGCCGGACAGATTGCGGTGGGCGAAGTCGTGCTCGTGGAGCGGTGCCTCGTCTACGACATCGTCGAACAGATGGGCGAAGCGGAGGCTTCGCTGGCCCACTACACCACCACGCTCCCCCTTTCGTGGCTCCGTCCGCCCTACCCCATCCCCGTCCGCCCGTCGCTGCTCATCTCCGGTGATAGAGACCTGCTCGCAGAGGAGGTCGCCGCCCTCCACCGCCGCTACGGAGCCGTGGCAGGGGATTGGGAATCGGCCTCCATCGCCTACGTCGCCGTGCGCAACGGCGTGCGCCTGCTCATCCTCCGCGCCGTCAGCGACATCGTCGGGGCGCAGGGAGGCGAGGTGTACGGCAACTTCGATCTCTACCGCAGACGCTCACGCCATCTGATGGCCATGCTGATCCGCTCGCTGCCGGGCTGGCTGCGGGCCGCCGGGCTTTGTCCGGCCCCTGAGCACCCCGCGGGAAAGGAGGGATGATGCGAACCTGCGGACTCGTGGCTTTGCTCCTGCTCGTCCTGGGGACGAGTTGCCTGGGCGGGACGGCGCTGACGACCACCGCCACGCAGCCGCCGACCTCCCCGCCGCCGAGCGAGCATCCATCGGCACCCGCCGCGGGCACGACCTACTACGTCCGCCCCGACGGCGGCACGGCGGAACAATGCACCGGCCTGGTCGATGCCCCCTATCCGGGGCAGGGGAACGGGCAGCCATGCGCCTGGGATCACCCCTTCCGCGCCCTGCCGCCGGGCGGCGAGCCGCGACTGGCGGGCGGCGACACGCTGATCATCGCCGAGGGAGAGTACCGCATCGGCTACGGCGCACCGGGGACGGAAGCCTGCGAGGCCGCCTCCTCGTGGGACTGCGTCCTCGCCCCGCTGCCCTCCGGCCCCGACGCCGCCCATCCGACCCGTCTCCTCGGCGCAGGATGGGACAGCGGCTGCGCCCATCCGCCCGCGCTCTGGGGAGCCGAGCGCGCGTCGATGGTGCTCAACCTGACGGGGAGCAGCAACGTCGAGGTGGCCTGCCTGGAGATCACCGACCACGATACGTGCGTGGAGTTCCACACCGGCGGCCTGGCCTGTCCCCGCGACGCCCCGCCCTACGGCGACTGGTCGCCGGTCGGCCTCTACGCCGTCGATGCGGCGAACGTAACGCTGCGCCACCTCGACATCCACGGGATGGCCCATTCGGGCGTGTGGGCCGGTCGCCTCCGCGACTGGACGGTGGAATGGGTGCGCATCGCGGGCAACGGCTGGGTCGGCTGGGATGGCGACGTGGAAGGGGACGACACCTACGAGGGCACCTTCCACTTCCGCCACTGGCTGGTCGCCTGGAACGGCTGCGGCGAACGCTACCCGGAAGCGACACCGGTCGGCTGCTGGGCGCAGAGCGCGGGCGGCTACGGCGACGGCGTCGGCACCGGCACCGTCGGCGGCGATTGGTGGATCGAGGACAGCGCCTTCCTCCACAACACCTCCGACGGCCTCGACCTCCTCTACCACACCGGGGGCGGGCGCATCGTGCTCGACCGCGTCCACGCGGAAGGGAACGCGGGCAATCAGATCAAGGTCGCGGGCACGACGCTGATCACCAACAGCCTGCTCGTGGGGAATTGCGCCTTCTTCGAGGACCAGCCCTTCACCTACGACGTGGACCCCTGTCGGGCGCTGGGCAACACGCTCTCCCTCGCCTTCACGGGCGGCGAAAGCGTTACGGTCGTCAACAGCACCTTCTACGGTCAGGGGGACGGTCTCATCGAGGCCGGGCCGCGGGACGGCTTCGCCTGCACCGGCGAGGAGAGGTTCCGGGTAACCAACAGCCTCTTCGAGGGCGATGTGGAGTACCTGGACAGCGAGGACGTAACCTTCCTCTTCTACCAGGAAAACTGCGGCGATCTGCGGATGACCTCCAACGCGAACATCATCGAACCGCAGCAGGTCAAGAACGTCGTCTGTGGCGAGGATGGGCCGTGGGTACGCTCCGGCCCCGATGACCGCTGCGAACCGCTGCAGCTTCAGGGGCCGCTGAGCGGCGAGCGCTACGGGATGCGCCCTTCCCCCGCAAGTCCGGCGATCGACAGCGGAGACGACGCCCTCTGTCCCGACCTCGACCTGGAGGGAACGGCGCGGCCCCTCGACGGCGACGGGGATGGTGTGGCCCGCTGCGATCGGGGGGCCTACGAGTTTCGAGCAGGAGACGCGCGGCTCTACGTGCCGCTGATCATCCGCAACTGAACCCCGTCAGGGCATCGACACCGGGATGAAGATGTGGAAGGGCAGCACCGGCATCGTGTACAGCCGGTTGAGGTAATCGCCGCTCCAGCCGCCCGCGGCGTAGAGGCTACCCTCCCACAGCGTTACGCCGAGATTGCGCCACACGCCCAACATCGGAGAGCCGATCACCGTCCAGCGATCCTCGTCGGCGTTGTAACGCTCGTTGAAGCCCAGGTAGTTCTCCCAGCCGCCGCCGACGGCGTAGATCGACGTGCCCGCCGCGACCAGCCCAAGCCCGCCGCGGGGCAGCAGCAGGGAGGCGCAGCGCGTCCACCGGTCGGCGGCGGGATCGTAGCGCTCGCAGCTATCCAGTTCGTGGCCGTCGTAGCCGCCGACGTAGTACAGGTTCCCCTCCAGCGCAGCCGCCGCCCCAAAGCCGCGGGCGACCGCGGGCGGCGCAAGGGCAACCCACCGCGCCTCGTCCGGATCGTAGCGGTAGGCGAGCGCGCGGTAACGCGCCCCATCCCAGCCGCCGAAGAGGTAGAGCCGCCCCTGGTAGGTGGTCAGTGCGTAAGCACACAGCGGCATCGGCAAAGGCGGCAGGCTCTCCCAGCGCTCCTCGGCCACGAGATAGCGATGCGTCTCGGCCAGCGGTCGGCCCTGCCCGTCGCAGCCGCCGGGGACGTAGATCGCATCCCCCAAGACGACGGCTCCGATGTTGGCCGCCGCGAGAGGGCGCGGGACACCCTCCTGCCACCGCCCCGTCTCGATCTCGTAGACCTCCATCCGCGCCGTCGGCCCCTCGGCGGTCATCCCCCCGATGGCGAAGAGCTTGCCCGCCTGCGCAGCCAGTCCCAGCCGGGCACGGCGGACGGCCATCGGCGGCAGTTCCTCCCAATCGGTCGCGCCCGCCCTCTCACCCACGACCTCCGCCTGCGACGGCTCGACGATCCCCTCCCCCGCAGGCAGCGAAGCGCTTCCCCGCCGCGCCGCGGGAAAGGGGAGCAGGAGGATGAGGAGGGCGAGCAACAACCCGACGACGGCCGCCAGCCGCTCCCGTCCCGTGAAGGGCACCGGCGCTTCGGCCTCCGGCCCGGCGACCGGCGTCGGCGCGGCTTCCTCCTGCGCCGCCGCCCCCCCCTCGAGGGAGGCCGCATCGTGCAAACGCACCCAGCCTTCGCGCACGGCGAGGATGGAAAGCTCGGTGCGGGAGGCGACGCCCGTCTTGGCGAAGATGTGCCGCAGGTGCACCTTGACCGTATTCGGGCTGAGGTAGAGGCGCATGGCGATCTCGCGATTGGTCAATCCCTCGACGACCAGCGCGACGACCTCGAGTTCCCGTTCGCTCAGCGGCTCTCCGTACTCGGCAGGCATCAGCGCTCCACCCGGCGAAACAAGCGAACCTCGACGACCGCCCGGCTTTCCTCGCGCACCAGCGCCGAGGCGGCCAGGCGGTGGCCGACGACCCAGACGATCGTCCCATCCCTGCCGACGAGGAGCGGCTGGCGATCCCGCCAGGGGCGCGGCAGCTTGATGTTGATGAAGAAGTCGCTCAGGCGCATCGGGCGCGGCATCCCGTGCGGATGGAAGCGATCGCCGCGTCGGCGCGTGCGCAGGCAGGGGGCATCGCCCAGCGCGTCGGCATCGACGCAAACCCGCAGCGGCGAAGCATCGCGGCGCACGCGGGCCGGATCGACGGAGGGGAGCCGACGAAGCTCGACCGCCCAGCCGCCGGGCAGCGGCGTGCGCCCTTCCGCCGAGAGGGGAACGCGGCTCCCCGCTTCCAGCCACGGGCGCTCCGGCGGTGGCGCTTCCAGGGCCGACCGGCTGCCGAAGCTCAGCCGCTCGTAGCCCACGCGCAGAAGGACGCCTCCCGGCAAGGTGGCCTCCGCTCCCGTCCGCCCCCGCTGGGCCACCCGCTCGGCGGCCTCGACGTGGACGAAATCGACATCGCGCAGCGCAGGGCGCAGCCGGTAGACGGCACGGCGGATCACCGCCCGCCGCACCGCCAGGGGCTGCTCCCGCCAGCGGCGCAGGTCGAAGTGGAGCACCTCCCCGCCGCCCGCCACGAGCAACTCGGCCCACGCCGCGTCGATCCGGGCTTCGAGCAGCGCATAGTCGGCGCGGAGCACCTCCGCCAGGTTGACGAGGCGCTCGCGCAGGCGCGGCTGCACACGCTCCAGGAAGGGGATGACCTCGTGGCGCAGGCGATTGCGGAAGAGCGTCGTGTCGGCATTGGAAGGGTCGCGCCGTGGCCGGAGGTCGCGCTCGCGGCAGTACTGCTCGATCGCCGCGCGCTCGACGAAGAGGAGCGGGCGGACGAGGCGCAGCGCTTCGGGCAGTTCCACATCCGACAGCAGCAGGCGGTACTCGCGCAGCGGACGCGCGGGCAGCATTCCCCGCAGTCCGGCGAGGCCGCTCCCCCGCAGCAGGTGCATCAGCACCGTCTCCGCCTGGTCGTCGGCGTTATGGCCGACGGCGATGGCCGTCGCGCCGAGACGCAGGGCCAGGCGGGCGAGGAAGGCGTACCGATGGCGGCGGGCCGTCTCCTCCACGGCGACGCCGCGCCGCGCCGAGGCAGGCAACGCGGCCCGCTCGACGGTGCAGGGCAGGCCGCGCTCGGCGGCCACGCCGCGCACGAAGTCGGCCTCCGCCGCCGATTCGGGGCGCAGGCCGTGATCCAGGTGCGCCACGTGCAGGCGGAAGCCCCAGCGGGGCGTCAGCCGGTGCAGCAGGTCGAGGAGGGTGAGCGAATCGGGGCCGCCGCTCACACCGACGACGACTCGCTCACCCCGCCTGAGCAGCCGATGCTCCTCGATGGCGGTCTCGACACGCCGCAGCAACGTCTTCCCTGCCGTGGGGATACCTCCTTCAGAGACGGACAACCGTCCCGCAGTATTCGCAGGTAACCTGCTTCATCCCCTTGTAGATGGTCGGGAGCGGGGCACCGCACTGCGGGCAGACGGTGGGCAACTCGGCGGGCGGCGCAGGCTCGGAGGTGCTCTCGTGCCGGGCCTCGGCTTCGGCCTCGCCGCCCTGCGCCTGCGCTTCCGCCTGGACGGGCGGCGTCTCCGCCCCGACCATCCGCAGTTCGTCGGCCTGCGCGTGGCGGATGAGGGCCGCCCAGTCCTCGTTCGTCGCGCCGTGCAGTTCCACCGTAACCTGCGGCGGAGCTTCGCCACCTTCCATACGCAAGGTGAGCAGTTCCCGATGTCGCTTGAGGAAGCCGCCCTTGTCCTCCACACCGACGATCCGCACCGCGCCGATGGGGGCCTGCCACTGCAGCTTCTGGATCGTCTCCTTCTCCGTGGCGAAGAAGAGCACCTTCTTCTTGACCACCTCCTCGCGCTGCTCGAAGAGCAGGCGGCTGTCGGTGAGGATGAGCACGCCCTTCATCGGCTCGCCCCCCTGGACGAGCCATTCGGCCTTCGTCGCGGCGATGCCGTGCTCCTCGGGCAGGAGGGGGAAGGAGGCGCTTCCCAGCATCTCCAGGAGGAACTCGGCCTCGCTCATCTCGTGCCGGAGTTGGCGCAAGGAGGCTTCTACCTGATCGTAGGCCCCGAAGATCGAGGCTTTGGCCTCGTCGGCCAGACGGCTCAGCGCATCCAGGCGGCTTTCGGCCACCGGAAGCCGGGAGGCGTTGCGGGCGGCCTCGTCCAGCAACCGGCTCACCTGCTGCGCTTCCTGCTGGAGCCGGAGGCTCTGCGTCTCGAACTGGCGATAGACCAGATCGCGGCGGCTTTCCCATTGCTGAAGGAGGGCATCGGCTTTCTGCTCCCAATCGGGATGGAAGCGGTAACCGCGCTCGCGCAGCCTGCCGATGGCCGTCGGGAGATCGGCGATGACGCTATCGACATCCTCCAGGCGATCGGCGACGTCGGTCAGGGCCAGTGCCTCGGCCACATGCTCCCAGCGGCTGTAGAGCCGCTCCAGGCGCTGCATCTGGACTTCGTCGAAGTTGGAGGGGCGGAACATCGAGGGAGCCGCGATGCCCAGTCCCGCCACGCGCGGCGGTCGCCGTCCGGGGCGGCGGGGGACAGCGCGGG
>JALXBP010000004.1 GCA_026991395.1 Anaerolineae bacterium
GGGGGCGGGAAGCTCTACTTTTCCTGGGCGATGCACCAGGACGAGGAGGGACGCGGCCCGACGCACGGATGGGCCTTGCCCGACCTGGACGACCCGCAGACGGCGGGGCTGTGGCGCATCGGCGACTATCGAAACTACGTTACCGCCGACTACCTCTTCCCCATTCCGGAGGCGTGGAGCGAAGCGCACGCCGGGGGCAAGCGGCTGGCCACCGGGCGCTATCGCGACGGCGGCCAGGGCGCGATGGGGCCTTCGCTCTTCGCCATCGCACCGTGGGAAGCCGGGCAGCCGCCCGCGCCGGGCACGACACTCGACGCCCTCCCCCTCCTCCTCTACGGCTCGGTCTATGACGAGGCCGCCCCGCGGATGAACGGCTATGCCCATTCCGACCACTGGTCGGGCGGGGCGTGGCTGACGGCGGGCGATCGGGCAGCCGTCGTCTTCGTGGGGACGAAGGGGCTGGGGGAGACGTGGTACGGCTGTCCCGACGGCACCGTCTGGCCGGACGAGCCGCCCTTCCCGCCGGAATGTGCGGATCGCGGCTGGTGGTCGGAGCGCTTCGAGGCGCAGATCATCTTCTACGCGCCCGACGACCTCGCCGCCGTCGCCGAGGGGCGGATGGCCGCCTGGGAGCCGCAGCCCTATGCCGTGCTGACCATCGAGCCGTACCTCTTCAGCACCGACTTCGTCCTCTTCTACCACCTGGGAGCGGCGGCCTTCGATGCCCGCCACGGCCTGCTCTACATCGTCGAACCGCTGGTGGATGAGGATCGCTCCATCATCCACGTCTGGCGCGTGCAATAATCCGTTGCGCATCGTACCAAAGTGGGGTATCCTTAGGCAGGTGAGATGAGCGATGTCCGAAGAACAGGTGCGACAACTCCCCCTCTTTGAGGACGAGCGGGCGGGCGGCGGGGCGAAAGCCCCCGCGAAGCCGGAGCCGGACGGCCCGACCGCCCCTGCCCCTCTGCCGCCGGGCGGACGCAGTTCCATCAGCACGGCCATCCACGCCTTCGAGCGGTATATGCGCGACCGCGGCTTCACCGAGAACACGCAGGAGGCTTTCCTGCGCGATATGCGCCTCCTGGCCGACTACGTGGGGGTGGGCACGCCACTGTCGGCGATCAGTACGACGCGGCTGCGGGCCTTTCTGCATTGGATGCAGCACGAACGCGGCGTCCCCTGCAGCGACAAGACGCTGGCCCGCCGCACGACGACGCTCAAGGTCTTCTTCGGCTGGCTGGCGGATGAGGGTGTCCTCCCCGACGACCCCGCGGCCCCGCTCATCTACCGCCCGCTGGAGCGCTCGGCCCCCACCGTCCTCACGAGCGAGGAGATCGAGGCGCTGCTGGCTGCGACGACGGCCATCCGCCTGGGGCATAGGGGGCGGAAGCCCGATCCGCGCCCTCACGTGCTGGTAACCCTCCTCCTCCACACCGGCATCAAGAAGTCGGAATGCGTCCACATCCACGTCAACCACCTCGATCTCAGCCAACCCGGACAACCGCGCCTCTGGATTCGTTACGCCGAGAGCCGCTACCGCTACAAGGAGCGGCAGATCGCGCTCCCTGCCGACTGGCTCCCGGCGCTGCGCGAATACCTGCGCCACTACACCATCAAGGACTACCTCTTCCCCTGGACGCCCCGCAACCTGGAATACGTCCTGCGTCGCACGGGAAAGGAGGCCGGTCTTCCGCGGCTGACCTTCGAGACGCTGCGCTGGACGGCGGCCCTGCGCGACTACATCGGCGGGATGGAGGCGGAGGCCCTGCGCCGCAAGCTGGGCCTTTCGCGCGTGCGCTGGGCCGAGTGGGAACCGATGCTCGCCTTTCTCGCGCAAAGCTACACCTGAGCCGAACGCCGTCGCCCGGCGAGGTCGGGTGACGAAATCCACAACAAGGAGGATGTATCGATGGACATACAGGCCCTGGCCACGAACGTAACCGGGTTCCTTGCCCCCTTCTTGCCCTACCTGCTCAAAGCGGGCGAGAAAGCCGCCGAGGAGGTCGGCAAGAAACTGGGCGCCGACGCCTGGGAGAAAGCCAAATCGCTGTGGGGCAGACTGCGCTCCAAGCCGAACGTGGCCCAAGTCGCCGAGACGGTGGCCGTGCTCCCCGACAATCAGTCGTTGCGAGCCGCGTTGCAGGAGGAGGTTGCTCGCGCTTTGGAGCAGGACAAATCGCTGGCGCAAGAAGTTGCGCAGTTGATGGGGGTGACTATCACCAGCGTGAGTGCCTCCGGCGACCGCTCCGTCGCCATCGGCGGTAACGTCAGCGGGAGTACCATCATCACCGGCAACGGCAACAAGGTCGGGCGCTGAAGCGAGAGGCGCGTCCGCGCAGCTCGGTCTTTCCTCACCGCGGAGAGGCAGAGGACGCAGGGCGGAGAAAGGATTAGCCTTCGCGTCCTCTGTGCCTCTGCGGTGCGTTGGCTTTCCCCACTGCGGAGACGCGGAACCGGCAGCCGCCCGCACGTCGTCCGTCCTCCCGGTCATTTCGGGTAAATCTGAGCAAATAGCTCTTGACTATACCAAATCCATATGGTATAGTCTATTTCAAAGACCATACCCTCGTTGCCGAAGGCTTTGGCCGGTGCCGACTTGTCGCCTGTGACCTGACTTATCCACTGAGTAAGGAGGTGCAACGGGAAAAACGATCAAGCCCTTTAGCCGCTCGTATTATTGTTGTCAGAGTTACCCGTTTTAAAGAAAGGAGAAAGGGATGAAATCCAGACTTTCCGTCCTGTTGACCCTCGTTGTCGT
>JALXBP010000005.1 GCA_026991395.1 Anaerolineae bacterium
GGGCGGGAGGATGTCGTCGAGGTCGTCGAGGGAGCCGTGGCCGACCTCGATGCGCTGCCGTCCGCCGCTGCCGTACTGGTCGATGAGGGCCTGGGCCTGTCGCTTGCCGAAGTCGGCGGCGTCGCGCTGGGCCGCTGCGCCCCGCTGCCGGGCGCGGGCGGCGTCGAGTTGGGCGGCGGTAACGGCAAGCTGAAGTTCCAGTTCCTGGGGATGGGTAACCATCGCGGTCGTGTCGCTGACGGCTTGGCGGGCGGCCTCGACGCCGATCTGGGCCATCTCCACCTGGGCTTCGGCGGCGATGAGCTGGAAGGGACGTGCTCCGGCCCGGGCTTGCGCCAGTCCTGCCTCCGCCATCTGCACCGCGGCACGGGCGGCGGCGATCTGCGCGTCGAGTGCCTCGGTGTCCAGCCGCGCGATGAGGTCGCCCTCGTGGAGGCTGTCGCCCTCCGACACGGGAAGCTCCGCGATCCGACCGGTGAACTCGGAGGCGACGGAGACCGTCTCCGCCTGGATGATCCCGCTGGCCCGCAGTGGCTCGTGGCCTCCTCTCAGCTTCTGCCCCGCCGTGAGCAGCGTGGCCGCTGCGATGAGGACGATGATCCATCTCCCCGTGTGGATGCCTGTGAGCTTCACATACCCCCCCGTTCGATGGCGACTTCCTGCGTCTGGGCGAGGAGCGACTGGGCGCGGGTGAGGATGCGATCCAGTTCGCCAAGCCACTGCCGACGCAGTCCCTCGTCTTCCACCGAGGCGGCGTTGATGCGCACGTTGAGCGCCGCGCCCTGAATGGCGGCCATCGCCATCCAGGCCGCCGTCGCCGCATCGGTTACGGCGTTGACGTTGCCCTTGCTCGCCGCCAGGTGCGCCAGTTCCATCGCGGCCAGCGCGTCGCGGGC
This sequence comes from Anaerolineae bacterium, assembly GCA_026991395.1. Classification (GTDB taxonomy): domain Bacteria; phylum Chloroflexota; class Anaerolineae; order B4-G1; family SLSP01; genus JALXBP01. The sequence goes on from JALXBP010000005.1 coordinate 897, forward strand.
CGTGGCGAGCGGGACCTCGGCGGCGTGGACCATCGCCTCGTGGATGGCCGCTGCGCGTGCGGCCTGCTCCGCCTCGTTCGACTTGGGCATCTTGTAGGCCCGCATGACCGCCTCGAAGGCGGCGCTGTCCTCCTCCATCCGCCGGGTTAGGGCGGCGCGCAGCTTCTCCGCCTGGACGATCATCTCGGCCATCGCCTCCTTCACCTCGGCGTACTTGCGCCGCGAGGCGGTGAGCCGCCCGACCATCGACGCCAGCGCCGCCGCCAAAGCCCCGGCCAGCGCCGCGACCGACCCGCCGCCGGGCGTGGGCGTCTTGGCCGCGACCGCCTCCAGAAAGCCCAGCGGTGCGCCCTCGTCCAGCGCCGCCAGCTTCCGCTCGATGATCTGCTCCGGCGAGAAGATCTCCATCTGCAGATGCCAGCGGGCGGCATCGATGAGCGCCTTTTCGGGGATGAGGCCGACCAGTTCGGTGTGCGTAACGCTCACGCCGTAGCGGGCCGCCTCGCTGCGGATCGTCTCCAGCACGCGGTGGAGGGGGGTCTTGCGGAAGTTGGTGAAGTTCATCGAGACCTGGGCTTGTCCGGCGACGAGGATGCCCATCGCCTTGAGGTAGCGATAACCGCCGCTGGAATGTCGAACGGCGCGGGCGATGCGGCGGGCGATGCGGACGTCGTCCGTGCTCAGGTAGGCGTTGAAGGCGATGAGGTAGGGGCGTGCGCCGATGATGACCGCCCCGGCTTTGCCGATCTTCGCCGGGCCTGCGTCCGGCTCGCGGGCGGGGTCGATGCCGATCTCGGCTTTCAGCGCCTCGTACTCACCTCGGCGCACATCCTCCAGATTGACGCGCTCCGGGCGGAGTGCAGCGGCTTCGTAGAAATAGACGGGGATGCCCAGTTCCTCGCCGACGCGCCGGCCCAGATCGTGCGCCAGGGCGATGCACTCCTCCATCGTCACGCCCTCGATGGGGACGAAGGGGACGACATCGGTCGCGCCGACGCGGGGATGCTCGCCGTGGTGCTGCTCCATATCGATCAGTTCGGCAGCTTTGGCAATGCCACGGAAGGCGGCCTCCTCCACCGGCGCGGGCGGCCCGACGAGCGTGACGACCGAGCGGTTGTGGTCGGCATCCGACTCGACGTCGAGGATGTGGACATCGGGGACGCTGCGCATAGCCTCGACGATGGCTGCGATGGCCTCCGGGCGGCGACCTTCGCTGAAGTTCGGAACACATTCGACGAGTGGCTTCAAGGTTGACCTCCTAATTTTCTAAGCCGGGGGTTGTCATCGGAGACGGTAAGTACCTCGATTGTCGACGAATTCGATCATCCCTATGTCTCGAAGCTCTTGCAAGACTCTGCTGAGAGTTTGCGCCGGTGTGGCTCCCGCTGAGTCTGTCTCTTCAATGATGGTCGTCAGTTCTTCGCTGATGAGTTCCTGTCGGGTGAAGGTTGTGGAGCCGTGTCTCTGGCACAGTCGATGGATGGCGTTGAGCACCGCAATCTGCCAATCTGTCATAGGCTATCACCTCCTTAAGCGTGCCCGTGCTTCTCTCCGCATCTGAGAGGATTAGCCCGGTATGGCTTGTCGGTAACGTGTCGGCTGTCTCGAAAATCCGAAGTGGTGTTGTCGCGCTATGACAACACCACTTCTCCCAAGGGCTGCTCACTCATCTCGATCTGTCCTTTTCCTCGAGGGGAGAATCCTCCGGTTCTATGACCTCGACATCGATCACGGGGCCTTGGACCGGCGGCTGGGACGAGGCGGGCCGGATGCGCCCCTCGATGGCTGCCAGATGCTCGGCGACGATCTCCGGCGGGCAGAGGTCGAAGAAGAGCTGGAGGCCGAACAGGAAAATGGTCAGATCGTCCAATTGCCCCAGGCCGGGGATGGCATCCGAGATGAGGTCGATGGGCGAGATGAGGTAGGCCAGCGTCGTCCAGGGGACGATCTTGGTGGCCATCGGGATGCGGGGATCGCGCATCAGCTGCCAGGCGAGGATGAGGCGGTGCCACAGGCTCCGCACCCAGCCCAGGAGCGCGAGGGGACTCTGGGGCGGACGATTAGGTCGGGATCGATTGTCGCTCATCCTTCACCTCAGAGTGCGTCGCCGATGAGGATGCCCAGCAGGCCGACGATGATGCCAAGATGAAGGAAGAAGTTGACCTCGGCGAGCCAGCCGATGACCGGCCAGGCGGGCAGAAGCTGGAAGAAGAAGTTGAGGAGGACCAAGCCAACGCCGATGACGACCGGCAGGCCCTTGTTGCGGGCCAGATAGTCACTGATCTTCTTCAGCCATTCGATCATCGCGCCTCCTTTGCGTCGGTGGGCATGCTGTCTGTCGATATTGTACCATAGGCGACGCAATTGACACGTTTCCTTCTTCGGCTATCATTGACCTGGGTCAACTTTGACCGAGGTCGTGTTTTGCGAGAAAGGAGTGACACGATTAACGCCACATCGAGGCGCGAACGCCGCAAGGCGATGACTCGCCGCCGCCTCATCGAGGCCGCCGACGCTCTGTTCCGTGAGCAGGGCTTCGAGGCGACGACGGTCGAGGCGATCGCGGCGGCTGCCGATGTCGCCAAGGGCACCTTTTTCAACTACTTCCAGAACAAGCAGGGTGTCCTGGTGGCCATTCTCCACGCCCGCATCGAGGAAGCGGTGCAACGGTATCCGCCCCCGACGATGCCGACCGAGCGGCGCATCTACGCGATGCTCGACGGCGTGCGTGCAAGCCTTCGCCCCTATTGCCGGATGCTCCCTCATCTGCTGGTGCATACGATGCTCCCGCGTCGCTTCAAACCGCGCTCCGAGCGACGGAAGCGCCCCCTGATGGTTGCCGTCGTCCGCATCCTGGAGGAGGGGCGGGCAAGCGGCGAGGTTCGCCCCGATGTCTCGGTAGCGGACGGGGCTGAACTCATCGTAACGCACTTCTTCCGTTTGGCGTTCGAGAGCTGTTTGCGCCCCGATGACGATGCGCCGAAGGCGCGGCTGGAAGCGGGGATGGCGATCATCTTCCATGGCTTGCTCGATCATGAGCGGGCCGATAGCTCGAGGAGGTCTCGTTGAAAGCATTAGGGCGGTTGTTGTCCTATCTCAAAGTTTACAGGGGGATGGCGCTGCTCGCTTTTCTCTGCTTGATGCTGGCGACGGCGGGCAATTTGGCCGTGCCCGCGTTGGGCCAGCGGGTGATCGACAAGGGGATCGTGCCGCACAACAGGCATCTCGTCCTCTTGCTCTCCGGCTCGATCATCGCCGTGGCCCTCGTGCGCGCCGTCTTCACCTTCTACCAGGGTTACCTGACGGCGAAGATCTCCCAAGGCGTGGCCTACGATCTGCGCAATGCGCTCTACGAGAAGATTCAGAAGCTCTCCTTTAGCTATCACGACCGCACGCAGACCGGTCAACTGCTCACGCGCGTCACGAGCGACGTGGAACTGGCACAGCAATTCCTGGGGACGGCCTTCCTGCAGGCCATCGGCGGGCTGTTGATGCTCATCGGCAGCGTCATCCTGATGGTGCGCACCGATGCACCGACCGCTGCCGTGCTCCTCGTGCTGGGGCCGGTGGCTATTTTCCTCTTCCTCTTCTTCTTCCGCAAGACGCGCCCGCTCTTCGTCTTGGCGCAGCAGAAGCTCTCGCAGCTCAACGCGGCGCTGCAGGAGAACCTCGCCGGGGTGCGCGTCGTGCGGGCCTTTGTCCGTCAGGCCTACGAGATTCGGCGCTTCGCCCGCTACAACCGCGAGGTGATGGAGGTACAGCTCAAGGTGCGGCGAACGCTGGCTTTTGCGATGCCGCTCATCTTCTTCATCGCCAACCTCTCCACGGCGGCGGTCATTTGGCTGGGAGGACGGAGCGTCATTGCCGGTCGGATGACGCTCGGCGAACTTTCCGCCTTCACCAACTACATCCTGATGGCCATCTTCCCCATCTTTATGCTCTCCTTCCTGATGGGGAGCATTGCCCAGGCCGCCGCCGGTGCGCAGCGCATCTTCGAGATCCTCGACACGCCACTGGAGATTCAGGAAAAGCCCGACGCCGTGCCGCTGCCGCCCATCGAGGGGCGGGTGGAGTTCCGCGATGTCTGGTTCCGCTACTTCGAAAGCCAGCCGTGGGTCTTGCAGGAGATCGACTTCGTCGCGCAGCCGGGGCAGAAGATCGCGCTCCTCGGCGCGACGGGATCGGGGAAGTCCACCATCATCAACCTCATCCCGCGCTTCTACGATGCCACGCGCGGCCAGGTGCTCATCGACGGCTACGACGTGCGCGACGTTACCTTGGCCTCGCTGCGCCGACAGATCGGCATCGTCCTCCAGGATACGCTTCTCTTCTCCGGCACCATCCGCGAGAACATCGCCTTCGGCAAGCCGGAAGCGACGATGGAGGAGATCATCGCGGCGGCGAAGGCCGCGCAAGCGCATGACTTCATCGCAGCCTTCCCCGAAGGGTACGAGACGCACGTCGGAGAGCGGGGGGTAACGCTCTCCGGCGGGCAGAAGCAGCGGATCGCCATCGCACGGGCGCTGCTGGTCGATCCGCGTATCCTCATCCTGGATGATGCGACCTCCAGCGTGGACTTCCAGACGGAGCAGCGGCTGCGCAAGGCGCTGGCCGTGCTGATGGAGGGACGTACCAGCTTCATCATCGCGCAGCGCATCTCGACCGTCCTCGACGCCGACCTCATCCTGGTGCTGGACAAGGGGCGGATTGTCGCCCAGGGCCGCCACGAGGAACTGCTGGAAAGCAGCCCGCTCTACGCCGAAATCTACTACGGCGAATTGGAGGAGGATGTCGCCGTGCGGCGCGAACGTCTCGTCTACGACGCGGGGGAGGTGGCCTGATGATGATGAGGCACCACACGAAGATGCTCGCCCGCGAGAGCGACCGTGCCCGCAACCCGCGGCGCACCCTGCGCAAGACGCTGACCTACCTCAAACCGCACAAGGTTGCGCTGGCCGTCGCTGCCCTGCTGGTTACCCTGAACGCCCTCTTTCGCATCTTGGGCCCCTACCTCGTCGGCGTCGCCGTCGATCGGTACATCGAACGGCTGGATATGTCGGGACTGGGACAGACGATGATGCTCCTGCTGGCCGTTTACTTCGGCGATTGGCTCAGCCGCGCCGTCCAGATGTTCATCACCGCGACGATCGGGCAGAAGGTGCTCTACAAGATGCGCGAGGACATCTTCCACAAGCTGCAGCAGCTTTCGCTGCGCTTCTTCGACCGCAACGAGACGGGCGATCTGATGTCGCGGCTGACGAACGATACCGACGCCATCAACCGCACGCTGAACAACGGCCTGGCGCAGTTCATCGGCAACATCATCTTCCTCCTCGGCGTCCTCGTGAGCATGCTCCTCCTCAACTGGCGGCTGGCGCTGGTGAGCATGGCCGTCCTGCCGCTGATGTTCCTCAGCATGCTCTTTTTCACCCGTCGGGCACGGGAAGCAGCCCGCAAATCTAGGCGCGAACTGGGGCGCGTGAGCACCGAGCTGGAAAGCTCCATCTCCGGCGTCCGTGTCGTGCAGGCTTTCGGGCGCGAAGAGAGGAGCATCGACCGCTTCCGTCGGGTCAACGCGGCCAACCGCGATGCGAACGTCGAAACGCAGACGGTTACGGCCGCCTTCGCGCCGACGCTGGACATCTTCGGCACCATCGGCGTGGCCCTGGTCCTGGGAGCGGGCGGCGTGCTCTACAGCCGCAACCTCGTGACGGTCGGGGTGATCTTCGCCTTCCTGAACTACGTGCGCCGCTTCTTCCAGCCGGTGCGGGCCATCGGCCTCCTTTCCACCCAAGTGCAGATCTCCATCGCCGCCGCCGAGCGCATCTTCGACCTCCTCGACGAGCCGATCGAGATCGCCGACGCCCCCGACGCCCTCCCTCTGGAGCAGGCGCAGGGCCACATCCGCTTCGAGGAGGTCCACTTCGCCTACGAGGAGGAGAAGCCCGTCCTGCGCGGCATCTCCTTCGAGGTCGAGCCGGGGCAGACGCTGGCCATCGTCGGGCCGACGGGTGCGGGCAAGACGACGATCGTCAACCTGCTGATGCGCTTCTACGACGTGGACGAGGGGCGCATCCTCCTCGACGGCCACGACATCCGCCGTCTCCGCTTAGACGACCTGCGCCGACAGTTCGGGATGGTGCTCCAGGATACCTTCCTCTTCTCCACCACGGTGATGGAGAATATCCGCTACGGGCGGCTGGAGGCGAGCGACGAGGAGGTCATCGAGGCGGCGAAGATCGCCGGGGCCGACGCTTTCATCCGCCGCCTGCCGCAGGGCTACGAGACGAAGCTGGGCGAGCGCGGCGCGAGCCTCAGCCAGGGGCAGCGGCAGCTCATCGCCATCGCCCGCGCCATCCTCGCCGACCCGCGCATCCTCATCCTGGATGAGGCCACCTCCAACGTCGATACGCGCACCGAGCGGCTCATCCAGCGGGCGCTGGAGCATTTGATGGCCGAGCGGACGAGCGTCGTCATCGCCCACCGGCTGAGCACCATCCGCAACGCCGACCAGGTCATCGTTCTCCGGCAGGGGCAGATCATCGAGCGCGGCACCCATCACAGCCTCCTGGCGGCGCGGGGCTTCTACTACCGGCTCTATATGAGCCAGTTCGGCGAGGACGAGACGTAGCGAAGTCGGAGAAAAGAGCAAGCCGGAGTACGCGGCCCGGCGTACTCCGGCTTTCGTTGCGTGCGTGCAAGGCGACCCCTTCTCATTGTTCTAACATTTCCCCAACTCTTGCTTGACATAGGTTTAGAAATAGTTAAGCTCTTCTCGTCCATATCCCACCCCAAGGAGGTTACGATGGTACAGACGGTTGGAGCGTTGCAGGAACGCCTTCAGGCCGTCAAGGCGCAGCGGAAGGCGGGGGAGTTGAGCATCAACGGCTACTATCAGGCCCTCCTTGAACTGGCGGCGGCCCTGGTGGAGTCGCTGGTGGACGAGGCCGAACATCTGGACGAGAAGGAGGTGCGCAAGCAGGTGCCCCTCATCCTCCTCTTCGTTGAGGAGCAGATTCAGAAGTTCGGTGAGCGGGCGTAAGTGCTCGCTGTGGAAGAAGCCCCTTGGTCGCAGACCGGGGGTTTTCCCTACGGCGCGGCGACGTGGAGCGGGGCAGGGCACTCGAAGGCGTCCGCCGCGTTCCGCAGGTGGAGCCGCTCGAAGGTCTTGGGGTTGTAGAAGCCGACGCTGAGGACGAAGCAGTTCGGCCCCGCGTCCGCCGGTACGATGAGCCTGTGAGGATCGGCGATGATCTCGCCGCGCAGCCACGAAGTCGTCGGGCGATCGCCGCGCGCGGGCGGCGCATCGTCCTGCGCGACGATGCGGCCATCGCGGAGCAGGTGGACGAAGACGGTGTACGGACGCTCGCCCCTTCCCTCCGCTTCCCAGTAGAGCGTCAGCGTGAAGGGCGTACCGGCACGCGGCTGCGGCGGATCGAGGCGGTAGCCGCGCAGACGCGCGAGCGAGGGCCATTCGGCCTCGCAGGTTACATCGAGCGGGGGGAGTTCCCGCGTGCGCGGCGGGGCTTCGACGAGAAGCCGCCCCAAGGGCTGCATCGGGGCCGGAGGCCCGGCATCGCCATCGACCATCAACCGAAGCTCGACCTCCGCTTCCTCCCCTTCGTTCTTGATCGCCCTCGACACGATCGGCGTGATGAAGCTGTGCTCGTCGCGCACGATCTCCCCCGCCACCCACGTCGTCGGCGGATGAGCGGAGCCGCCCGGCGTCCACCATTCCGCGGCGAGGGGCGCTCCCTCCGCCGTCAGCCAGACGAGGACGGCCCGTTTCGTCTGCCGGGGGGCCTCCTGCGCCTGCCAGTAGAGGACGAGCGTGAAAGGCTGCCCTTCGCCGAGCCGTTCCGGCAAGGCCGAGCCGCCCAGATAGTGCAGACCATCGCCCAGCGGCAGATCGGCGGCACGTTCGCGCGGCAGTTCGTCCGGGCGGGGGAAGCGCTCCGCCCGTGCGACCTCCACATCGGCCACGGCGACCGTCGGTCCGATGAACCGCCCGTCGGCCTGACGGACGGTCAGCGCCCGCCCGGTGCGGGCATCGTAGAGCGCGACCTCGAGACGGTAACGTCCCGGCGGCGTGCCGACGAAGGGGCGCAGCAGGTGGACGTCGCGGATGTAGTGCTGCTCGTCCAGCTCGCTGGTGGGGAAGCCCGCCGGATTTTGATGGTCGTCCTGGCCGTAGAGGTGCCCCGCCTCGTCCCGCAGGTAGAGACCGACGCTGTAGTCGGCGGCGACGGGAGGGCTGGCGGCCCAGTAGAGCG
>JALXBP010000006.1 GCA_026991395.1 Anaerolineae bacterium
GCCTTCGCCCCGCCCGACGAGGCGATCGAAGCCCATCTGCCCGGCCATCCGCCCCGCCCGCCGAACTTTCCGCCCTTGCTGGAGGACCGCCTCATCGTTACCCTCTACGGCACGCCGCTCGGACGCGGCCTCGGTATCCTCGGGACCGCTTCCGCGACGGAGACGGTGCGCATGGCGGAGGAGCAGGCGGCTGCCTACCGCGATCTGCTCACCGATACGGAGGTCATCCCCGGCTTCCATATGATCATCGTCATCGCCGACGCCTATCCCGGTGAGGACGGCGACTACAATCACCGCGTCCCCCCGGCCCTCGTTCAGCAGTGGATCGATGTCGCCCGCGCCAACGGACTGTGGGTCGTCGTCGATATCCAGAACGGCCACAGTCCTATCACGCGCGAACTGGCCTACGCGGAGCCTTTCGTCCTCCAGCACGGCGTGCATCTGGCCGTCGATCCGGAGTTTATGATGTCGGAGACGACCCGCATCCCCGGCGAGCGCATCGGCTTTATGGACGGCGAGACGCTGAACCTCGTCCAGCACTGGCTGGGCGAGATCGCGCGGCGCAGCGGGGAACGCAAGATGCTCGTCATTCACCAGTTCGATGACCGAATGTTCGCTGGCAAGGGGCAGATCGAGGATGAGCCGCTCGTCGAACTGGTGTGGAACGCCGACGGCTTCGGGCCTCCCAAGGGCAAGATCGGCGACTACCTGCAATACGCCCGGGAGCCGGGCTTCGAATACGGCGGCTTCAAGCTCTTCTACGACTACGACCATCCGCTGATGCCCCCCGCCGACGTGCTGCGCTTGCGCCCGCGTCCCGTTTACGTAACCTACCAGTGATCAACGCGAGACGAGCGCGATCGCCGTCAGCACCAGCACAACGCCGATCCCGGCGGCGACCGTCATCGGCTCGTGGAGGAGCAGCGCCCCGATGAGCACGCCGCAGATCGGCTCCAGCATAGCCATCAGGCTGACGAGTTGCGCGGGCGCACGCTCCAGCCCCAGGAAGTACAGGTAGTAAGGCAGTCCAACGGCGACAACGCCCATCGCCGCCAGCCGAAGCGCGTTGAGTCGAAGCAGCGCCCAGGGTGTCCCCACGGCGAAAGGGAGCGCCACGAGCATCGCCCCCGCCATCCCCCACCACGCCTGAACGAGCCCGTCCACCTCCCCGCCCAGGCGACGGCTGATGAGCATCGTCCCGGCGTAGGAAAGACCGGAGGCCGTGCCGAGTGCCAGCCCGCGCCACGAACCGGCCAACGCGCCCTGCGTGACGAGCAGCATGCCGCCCAGCGCCAGAGGCAGGCTGAAACGGACGGCAGGATGCGGCGGCTCCTTCAGGAGCAGAGGGGCGAACAGAGCCACGTAAATCGCCGAGGTGTTGTTGAGGAGCACTGCCGTCGCTGCCGTCGTCGCGCGGAGGGCGGCCATATAGAGCGCCCCCGTCGCGCCCACCGTCAACGCCAGACCGACGAGCGGCACGAAGAGCGCGGCGCGATACCCTCTCCGGCAACGCAGCCGACGCTTCCGGCAGAGGAGCGAGAAGAAGAGAAAGGCCACGACGGCGCGGAAGAAGGAGATCTGCGCTCCGTTCATCCCCGCCACGGCCCGATTGAAGAGAATAGCCGTACTGAAGCCAGCCGCCCCCAAAGCGACGGCAAGCAATCCCAGGCGTTCTTGCTGCTTCATATCCACCTCCGGAGAGGCCCATCATAACCGCAAAGCGGCACGGCGTTACTCCGAAGAGGACTTCTCCGCACAAGGCGCAGTGGCCGCGGAGCAAGGGCCAAGGACGCCCTCGCGCCATAGACGAAGAGAGAGAACCTGCTCGCCCCATCCCGGCGGGAAAGCCGTAACAGGGCAAGCCGTTCTCTCTCGATGCTCAGGGTGCGCTCCAGCGAGGTATGGCGCTCAGTGGATGCGGGTCACGATCCTTCCCTTACGCCACAAATCCTCCAGGTCGTAGTAGCGACGCATGGCCTCGCTGAAGAGGTGAACAACGACGTCGCCGTAATCGAGCAAAATCCACCCCGAATCCGGTGTTCCTTCCACGCCCTGGGGGAGCACCGCTCCTCCTTCCATATGCTTCAGCCGCTCGCGCACACCCCACTCCAGCGCATCGAGCTGACGAGTGCTGGTCGCCGAGCAGATGACGAAGTAGTCCGTCAGCGTGGTCAACCCCTGCAAATCCAAAACCAGAATGTCCTCGCCCTGCTTGTCCAACAGGGCCTCTGTGATCTGTTGCGAAAGCTCCAGGCCGTCCAAGCCACCTCCTTGTGCCGAGATTACTTCTTCATCAGCAGGAACTGGACACGGGTCGATTGCGAGTGCTCGTTGTCCTGCATGCTGATCGACATTCGGTAATCATCGCTGTCGGCATTGATCGTCGCCAAGTGCCCCATCACCGAGGGGTTGCCCATAAGCGTCCACCCATTCTCCTCCAGGAGCGGCAGCAGTGCATCGACGGTATCCTGGATCATCATCGGTACACGATAGGCGTAGGTATTGGTCGCCTCCGTAATCTCGAACTCATAAGCCCCCTCGAGGATGGGGATCGTATCGGGGATCAACGTCCTAGGGTCGGGCGTCGCCGTCGGGCCGCCCGGCTCCCCCACACCGGCGCTCTGCTCACCGCCGCCGCAGGCCGCGAAAGCAAGAAGCATCAACACGATCAGACCAATGACCCATAATCGTCTTTTCATCTCTCTCCTCCTACCGTAGTGTCATGGGGAATGGCTCCGGCATAATGATAGCATGGGAAGCGCCGTTTTGTCAAACCACGGTTTCCCGTTTACCGGCTCCGATAAAGCCGGGACGTACCCGTTCCCGCGTGACAGAATAAAAAAACAGTCCTTGACAAGGATCTCGTCTTTTGTAATCTTAGAGCAAGGAGCTGCTTGGGGCCAAGTAACGGCGCAGTCCCTTGCAGCCAAGCAGCAGATGCATTGGCAGTTGGAACAGATGGGTGTGCGGCACGTTGGCCGGATAGCCCGCAAAGTTCTACCGAAAACGATGGAGGGATGAGATGAAAAAGAGAATGCCCCTTGCAGCAGCCGCGGTGATAGCCACCATATTGATAGTCGGTGCCCTGTCGGTTCTGCCGCTCCACTCGTCGAGACTGAGCACGATAGCGCTTCAAGCGGAGGACTTCCCGCCCCGCTCGGAACTCATCGGCGAAGGCTCCATCACACCGTATGATGTTGCCCAGCCCCTGAGCTCGTCCAATTCCCTCGTCTCGGCACAACATCTCGGAGAAGTGGAGACCTTCCTGTATCGGTATCAGGAAGGATACAAGGTGGAACGGGTCGTGTGGGATGGCCGATCCGGCGCTTTTGCAGGCAACTATCTCTACCGGTACGCCGATAGCCGCCAGGCGCAGGCCGTCGCCCAAGCCATCCACGACTTTTTGCAAGCCCGATCGGCCCCCACGGCGCTCGAGCAAGGCCGGAGGAGCGGGAGAAAGGTCCAGGGCTGGATCGGCGCAAGTCAGGACGACGAGGGGGGCCTCACCTGTTGGTTCGTAGGCACCCGAGATGATCTCCTGATCCTGCTGATCGTGGATGGCATGCCCTCTGCCAAGGCCACATTCGAGACACTGGTCGCCACCCTGCTCACGCGATAAACAGAGCATCACCGGGAGGACCCGGGAAGCAGGCGACAGGACACCTCGCTGCCTGTCTCCTCAACCTTGGGCGGGCCGAACGATAGCCAAAGTCCGGTTCCTCTCCCTTGGAGGACAAGGGGGGGAACAAGCAGGCAAGAAGGAGAGATGCGATGTCCCTGGAACTCGATCTGAGCAAGTATCTGCCTCGCTCCTTGGCGGCCCGCATCCTGCGCTTCCCGGCAAAAGAGATCCTGGGCTGGGGAGAACAGTTCGAGGCCGTTACCATCTTTGCCGACATTGCCGGATTCACCCCACTGACCGAGGCAATGGGTCAAATGGGCGCCGAGGGTACCGAACTGCTCACCGCGATCCTCAATGGCCGCTTCACGCCAATGATCGAGGAAATCCACCGCTGGGGCGGAGTGGTGGGCAAATTCGCCGGTGACGCGGTAACGGCCCTCTTCCCGGTCGAGGATGGGGACTGGCACGACGCCGCGCTGCGCGCCGCCGCCTGCGCCCTGGCCATTCAGCAACGCAATCATGCCCTTGGTGCAGCCGAGACGCCGGTCGGCTCATTCGCTATGGAGGTGAAATTAGGGCTGGCAGCCGGCACAGTGTTGCAAATGATCGCCGGAACCCCACGCCGCGCCGAGTTCGTCTTTGCCGGGATGCCTTTAGACAACGCTGCCGCGGGCGAGCATCACGCTTCCCCCGGCGACGTCGTCTTGCATGCCAGCATCATCGCCCACCTGGAGCCGGACGACGCTACCGGACAGCCCGTCGGAGAAACGTTCTTGCGCCTGGAATCGCTGAACCGTGAGCCTCTCCCGCGCCCCTTGCCTCCTCTGCCACGAACTAACGCCGCTAATGCCGCCGCACGCCTGCGCCCCTTCATCCCGCCCGAAATATACGAGCGGCTTGCCTCCGGCCAGGAGCTAATGGTCAATGAACACCGCCGTGTAACCATCCTCTTCGTCTCCTTTGCAGGCATTGCCTATGATTCCCCTGCCGCGGGAGAATGGCTCGGCACCTACATGGCCGCTATGTTCGAGACGGTCAGTCGCTTTGGCGGCCATGTGAATCAGATCGATATGGGCGATAAAGGGAGCAAGGCCATCTTGCTTTTTGGCGCTCCGGAAGCCCACGAAAACGACGAAGAACGGGCCTTGCTCTGCGCCCTGGCACTGCAACGCTTGGCCCACGAATACCCCTTCATTCACGAACAACACGTTGGCATCAACAGCGGACGGGTCTTCGTCGGAAACTTGGGATCGCCCTGGCGGCAGGCCTACACGGTCATCGGAGATGCGGTCAACCTGGCTGCCCGGATTATGCAGGCCGCCGGGCCGTGGCAGATATTGGTAGGGGCATCTTGCTACGAATGGGTCGCAGAACGGTTCGACCTGACACCACCCATCCAGTTGCGGGTCAAGGGCAAAAGCGAACCGGTCACGGTGCGCGAGCTGATCGGGCGGCGGCGGAAAAACACGCTGCGTTTGCAGGAACCGCATTACAACTTGCCGATGATCGGACGGCAAAAGGAACTAAACTCACTCACCCACCTGCTGACCCAGGTTCAGCGGGTGGGGCACGGACAGGTCGTCGGGCTGACCGCCGAGGCGGGGATGGGCAAGAGCCGCTTGGTCGCGGAGGTGATCGGGCGGGCGATCTCCGCCGGATTCGCCGGATTCGGGGGGTACGGGCTGAGCCACGGCATGGATACGCCCTACCTGGCCTGTCGCCCTCTGCTCCGTGGCTTGCTGGACGTGGCAAACGACCGTCCGTGGCAGGAACAGGCCGAGTCCATCGCGCAACGGCTGGCCGCGATACACCCCAACCTGCCGCCCAGGCTGCCCCTCCTTGGAGACGCCCTGGGGTTGCCCATTCCGGATAACGACCTGACCGCTTCATTCGATACCCGCCTGCGCCAGGCCAGCCTCTTTTCACTGGTGATAGATTTGATCCATCACCACGCCTCCCAATCCCCCGTCCTGCTGGTCATCGAGGATGCCCACTGGCTCGATCCCCTCTCCGCCGAACTCGTCCGCCACATAGCCCGCAACATCTTGGATGTGCCGGTGTTGCTCCTGACGGTCTACCGCCCGCCGGAGATCGGAGGGACGACAACCCTCTGGAACCCACGCCCAGGGTATGTCATGGAAATCAGCCTGGAGCCCTTCTCCTCCCAGGAAGGAGCGGAACTGGTGCGCCTGAAATTATCCGGCCGGCAGTTGCCGGGCTCGCTGCTCCGGCAGATCACAGCCCGTGCCCAAGGCAATCCCTTCTTCGTGGATGAGTTCGTCAACCTGCTCCTGGCGCAGAACATCGATTTAGATGACCCAGGCGCTATAGCGGAAATCCAGGTACCCGAATCGCTGGAGCGGCTGATCATCAGCCGGGTCGATCAACTGACCGAGAGTGAAAAGACAACCTTGCGCGTCGCCAGCGTCATCGGACGGCTGTTCCGCACCCGGTGGCTGCTGGCGATCTATCCCGGCAAAATTCGGGAGGACCTGCTACAACGCAACCTGGAGCGGTTGGGACTGTTGGAACTGGCGACGCTGGATCGCACCGAACCGGAACTGGAATATCTCTTCAAGCATGCTATGACGCGCGACGTGGTCTACCAGAGTCTTTCCTTCTCCACCCGGCGGATGCTACACGAGCGGGTAGCAGAGTACATCGAAACGGCCTATGCCCACGATCTGCAGCCGTGGTATGGGATTCTGGCCTACCACTATAGCCAAGCCGAGATGCCGGATCAAGCCTTCCCCTATCTATGCCGCGCCGCAGATCAGGCTGCCCGGCAATCGGCGCTGCGACAGGCAGCGACTTTGTACGATCGGGCGCTGTCGCTGGCCGAGGAGCACAGCTTGGGAGACCCGGAAACGATATTTTCCCTTCACGAAAAACGTTCCCGGCAATACACACTTCTTGGACAATACGACCTACTTCTCGACGATGCCCAAGCGATGGAACGGCTGGCCGAGGAGCTGCCCCCGACATTCCGGGTGCAGGCCCTGGTTCACAAAGGAGACACCCTTATGCAGATAGGCCGACATCAGGAAGCGGAAGCCGTCCTAAAGAGGGCTGCCGATCAGGCCCGCAGGCACGGTGACCGGCAAGGGGAGATAGATGCCTTGTATCACTTGGGAGCGCTCTTTTTCGACATCTCTGACTATCGCAAGAGCCAAAAATATCTCCTTCAGGTCATCGACGAAGCCGGTGCGGAGAACTGGCAGCGCGAGGCTGGTGCCCGTCGCGTCCTGGGATGGATCGTTTACGATGCGGGGGATTACACCCAATGTGAGCAACATTGGCAACGGGCGCTGGAATTGACGCAGGAGCACAACGATAAACCGGGCGAATCGCTGACGCTGAACAACCTAAGCTCTCTATACACCACTCTCAACTACATCGGCAAGGGAATTGAATACGCTGAACAGGGGCTGGACATCGCCCGGCAGATCGGCTACACGGCCGGAGAAGCGAATGGCTGGCTGCGCATTGGGGAGCATCTGCTGAGCGCCGGGCAGTACGAAAAAGCCATAACTATGATGGAAAAGGCGCTCGCGACTTTCAAGCGAGTGACGATAGAAGTATGGGGAACATCCTACACTTACAATCGCCTGGCCGAAGCCGTCTTGGGCCTGGGAAACGATCTGCCGCGAGCGGAGCACCTTGCCCGCCGAGCGTTAGAGATTGGTCGCCAAAGCGAAAACGAGTTGCTGGGATGGCTCTATCACACGCTGGGGCGGGTGGCCTACCGACGCGGCGATCTGGAGACAGCCCGGCAGGCCTTGGAATCCTCGGCTCAAGCGCGGCGAGAACTGGAACAGTGGATACCTTACGCCCACACCCTGTCCGACCTGGGCCTGGTGTTGCTCACTTTGAGGGATGTCCCGGCCGCTCTGGCAATAGCGCAGGAACTCTACGAATTGCTGTTTCCCGCACAAGGTCCCGGCATCGAGGGCACAGAAGAGATCGCCGTCGCCTGGACTTGCAGTCGCGTCTTCCGTGAGGCGGGCGACGAGCGCTGGCCGGAACTCTTGGCCTACGCTTACGAGAGACTGCAACGATACGCGGCCCGTTTGGAGACGGAGGAACTGCGGCGTTCATTTTTGGAGAACATAGCCTTGCATCGTGAGGTCGCCGCAGCTTACGCTGCGCGAGGCTCAGAGTAGCGTTCGAGCGGCGACCCCAAACACTCACCCGGTTTCCACAGCGTGGAGCAGGGTATGCCTGTGCTGTTCCGGCACTACTTCCAGCCTCTCTGCCAATCGGCTCACGTCTTCCATCTCTCCCCCTGCTTGCTCTTGCCCCCTATCATACCCCCACGAAGTTTGGGACACACCTGCCTCCAATCCGACTTGACAAGAATCAGAGACCCTCTGTATAATGGGGATGTTAGCAAGATGCCAGACATCCGACAACTTCTCGATGAGCAAACGTTCGTCATGCCTCAGCGGCCGACAGCGATTCCCTTCGCCGTCGGATATGTCACAGGTACTCTATCTGCACCGCACCGAAGAACATTCCGGCTGCGAGAAAGGAGGTTACGTCAAGCGAAGTGAGAATGAACCGTCTCTGTGCGGATGTCGTTCGTACCCATCTCATACCTTTCAAAGGAGGATCGTATGAAACGCCAGCTCTTTGTTGTTGTCTCGTTGTTACTCGTTGCGGTGATGCTCCTCACCGCCTGTGGTCCCAAGGCCACGCCCACACCGGAAGTCTTCAAAGTTGCCTTCGTCTACATTGGCCCTCCCGGCGACCTCGGCTGGACCTATGAGCACGACCGCGGTCGTCAGTACCTCGAACAGCAGTTGGGCGACAAGGTCGAGACGGCCACGGTGGAGAACGTCCCCGAAGGCCCCGATGCCGCCCGTGTTATCCGCCAGTATGCCCAAGAGGGCTACAACATGATCTTCGCCACCTCCTTCGGCTACATGGACGCGATGCTCGAGGTCGCCCAGGAGTATCCGAACGTCTACTTCGAACACTGCTCCGGCTACAAGACGGCGGACAACATGGCAACCTACTTCGGGCGGATGTATCAGCCCCGCTACCTCTCCGGCATCGTCGCCGGGCGGATGACGAAGAGCAACATCATCGGCTACGTCGCCGCCCACCCCATCCCCGAGGTCATCCGCGGCATCAACGCCTTCACCCTCGGCGTCCGCTCCGTCAATCCCGACGCAGAGGTTCACGTCGTCTGGACGAACACCTGGTACGATCCGGTCAAGGAGCGCGAGGCCGCCGTCGCCCTGCTCGATGAGGGCGCGGACATCATCGCGCAGCACCAGGATACGACCGAGCCGCAGAAGGCCGCCCAGGAGCGCGGTGCGATGAGCATCGGCTACGACTCCGACATGCGCGCATTCGTCGGCGACACGGTCCTCACCGGCCCGGTGTGGAACTGGGGCGTCTACTACGTCAAGACCGTGCAGGATGCGATCAACGGCACCTGGAAGACCCATCAGTACTGGGGTGGCATGGCCGATGGCGTCGTCGAACTGGCCGACTTCAGCCCCAAAGTCCCCCA
>JALXBP010000007.1 GCA_026991395.1 Anaerolineae bacterium
GTCGGGGAAAGGGCGGGACGTGGCCGCTGCATCGTCGTGTAGACCGTCCAGCCCAGCAGCCCCACGACGAGGAGCAGCAGCGCCGTCATCGCGAGGAGGATGCGCCGCTGCGCGGGCGTGAGGTAGCCCCACCAGCGCATCTACGGCCCTCCCTGGGGGGCGAAGGCGGGGAAGGGAGCGACGAAGATCGTGTTGTCCATCAGCAGGTAGAGGAGGTAGGGATCGTCGCTCACCGCGATGGCCTCCACGGAGCGCAGCGCTTCCCCTTCCAGTCGATAGCGGCGCAGCAGTCGCCCCCGCTTGTCGAAGACGCCGATGCGTTCGCTCGACGGGTCGGCCAGGTAGAAGCGGCCCTTCTCGGCGTCGCGCTCCATCGCCATCACCGTGGGGCGAAAAGCGTCCTCGTCGTCGTGCTGCAGTTGGAAGGAGGGGTCGGGCACGCCCTCGCTGTAAGCCTGCAGCTCGCCGTTCCCCATCAGCAGGTAGATGCGCCCGTCGATGGCCATATCGAGTACCTCGGCCAGCGGCGGCGCGGCCTCGGCGGCGAAGTAGGGACGGGGCGGGTTGTCGTAGGTGCCGTTGTGAGGCTGGTACTTGAGGATTTGGTTGCGATGCCGGTCCAGGAGGTAGAAGGCGTCGCCGAAGGTGTCCATCGCCGTTACCGCCGCCGTCTGGGGCGGCTCGCCGCGCAGGTGGGTCAGGGTGCAGCTTTCCTCGCCCAGGTCCGGCTCGTAGGTGTAGAGGATGCCGCCGTCGCCGTAGACGAAGATCGCGCCGCCCTTGTAGCCGATCGTCGGCTCCAGCCAGGCCATATCGACCAACTCGCCGACCTCTTCGCCCAAGATCGTCTGTCCCTTGCCGAGGATGATCTGCGGCCCATCGCCTGCCAGGCTCATTCCGTCCTCGCTCAGCGGGTAGGCGACGAGGGTGTCCGCGTCGGGATCGAGGAGGTAGAGGTTGTGCCCGACGACGAGCAGATGGCGCACCTGACGCGATGCGCCCAGCGTCAGCAGCTTGCGAGTCTGGAGCAGAGCGGCCTGTCCGAGGGCATCGAGCGCGTCCTGAGCCTGTCTGCGCAGCGCCGCCGCCTCCGCGTTGGTGGGATCGAGGGCGAGGATGTGGTCGCACAGTTCGACGACGTGCCCCCACGCCTCCTCCGTCTGGAGGCTGTACGCTTCGGCCTGGGCGGCGCGGGCCTCCTGCAGCAACGTCGCCGCTCGCTGCGGCCCGCCTTCCTGCAGGTAGGTCATCAGCGTGATGAAGGCGACGATCGCCAGGAACCCCGCGGTCAGGCTGCCCATCAGCAGGGAATGCTCGCGCGGGACGGGGCGGGGGCGGCGCTTCCCTCCCTCGACGGGGCGCGGCAGCAGTCGCGTTCCCCACGCCCTGACCGCGCCGATACCGGCGACCATCCAGGTGAGCGCACCACGCAGCCTCTTGCCCACGGGGCGCAGCCCGGCCAGGCTGATGCGGGGAAGCCGCACGGTCGGCCTGGGCAGGGAGATCGTCATCGGCTTGCGGGCCGGGCGGGGTCTGGCGCGAGGTCGGCGGCGTGGTCGCGGCTTCGTGGCGCTCTCCGCTTCCGGCGTTTCGTCCGCCTCGCAGCGGACGAAGACGAGCGCGCCGGAGGCTCTGCTGCTCTCCATCGTGACGGCGATCGTTTCCAGGCTCTGCTCCGTCGCCCGCTGCGTGGAAAGCGTTTCGGCCCAGAGCGAACGAGCCTGAGCCTCCGCGATGCCGCTCGTCGCGATGAGCAGCGTGCTCCCCGCTTCCAGCGGGGCGTAGCCGATGTTGATCACCGGCGGCAGGGATGCGCCGAGCGGGTAGAGGCGGGAGCGACGCGGGAAGAGTTCGACCGGCCCTTTCGGCGATTGCAGGAAGGCATTGGCCGCGCCCACCTGACCGATGAAAAGCTCCTCGCCGCGGATGACGGCGCAGGTGATACTCCCCGCGCTCTGTTCGTCGGGCGGGGCGCTTTCGTTGCATCCGATCAGGTAGCGGTTGGCCTCGCCGAGGGCACGCCGCAGCCGCGCGATGACGCTCCCCGAGGAGCGCCAGTAGACCTCGGCGGCGACGGTGCGCACCTCGCGGAGACGGTGGTGTATCGGCGGGCTTAGCTCCACGAGGACGATGAGAAGTTCACCGGCTTCGGCGGGGGCTTCGGAGGGAGCCTGCTGCACGATCGCCTCCGGGGGCTGGCCCTGACGCGGCAGTCCCTCGTGGAAGCGCATAACCTCGACGTGACAGTTCATCCCTCCTCCTCGAGCCGGTGCAGCCAGGCTTCCACCTGGCCGAAGTCGCTGCGCGAGGTCAGGTCGAGCGAGAGCGGCGTTACGGAGACCACCTCGTCCACGGCGATCGCCCACACGTCGGTATCGGGGGCGACCATGCTGCGCGGATCGTCGATGGCGCGGTAGCCGGGGCGTCCCTCCCCCGCCGCGCGGTTCGGCGGAGTGGGGACGAAGTAGCGGGTTCGGGCCAGGCGGGTCAGACGCCACGGCGTTTCCGGCGTGGCCGAAAGGGGGAGGTTGATGTTGAGGAGATCGACGTCGTAAGGGCGGGGGTAACGGAGGAGGAAGCGGGCGAAGCGATAGGTGTAGGCCATCGCGCCGCGGTAGTCGGTGTTGTCCCCGCCGTCGAGGTGGTTGGCGATGGGCATCGCCAGGGAGACGGCCATCGCCGGAAGGCCGCTCGCGGCCCCCTCCAGCGCCGCGCCGACCGTGCCGGAGATGGTAACGGAGATGCTGATATTCTCGCCGAAGTTGATGCCGGAGACGACGAGGGCGGGCGGACGCGGGGCCAGTTCCAGCAGCGCGTGCACGACGACCAGCGCGGGGGAGGCGTCGATGGCGTAGGCTTCGATCTCGCGCCCTTCGAGCTGTCGCTCCACTTTTTCGATGTGGCCGCTGACCATATTGGGCATGCTCCGTCCCGCGCCCGACCATTGGCGGTTCGGCGCGGCGACCAGCAGATCGCCGAGCGGCAGCAGCGCCCGTGCGGCGGCCCACAGGCCATCCGAGGCGATGCCGTCGTCGTTGGTCACCAAGATCAGCGGGCGTTCCTTCTTTCCCACGCGCTCTTCGACCTCCGTTGCGGGTTCCATCGCCTAAGGATACCACCTGCGGCGATGGCGGCAACTCCAGGTTACGGTGCCGTGCTCTCCTCTTCGGCCCGGGGCGGGTGGAAGTAGTAGTCCAGGACCTTGCGGGCGATGGGGACGGCCGTGGCGGAGCCTTCGCCGCCGTTGTACACCCAGGCCACGACGACGATTTCGGGATCGTCGGCGGGGGCGTAGGCCATGAACCAGGCGTGCGTGGGCAGCGTCTTGCCCGCGGGAACGGGGCAGAGACCGGCTTCCTGGGCGAGGTTGTCGCAATACTCCGCCGTTCCCGTCTTGCCTGCGACGGAGACGCCTTCGATCTGCGCATCGTAGGCCGTGCCGCCGGTTACGGCCTTCTCCAGGCCCTCGCGCACGATGGGCCAGACGCTTTCGTCCACCTCGACCTGGCCGATGACCTGCGGCTCGAAGGGGCGGACGGTGTGGCCGTCCGCATCGACGATGTGATGGATGAGCTGCGGGCGGTAGAGCGTGCCGCCGTTGGCGACGGCGGCCATCACGTTGGCCATCTGGAGCGGTGTTACGGCGAGGAAGCCCTGGCCGATGGAGAGGTTGTAGGTGTCGCCGGTCGTCCACGTCTCCTGATAGACGAGACGTTTCCAGCGCGGCGTTGGTACATCGACGGCGGCCTCGCCGGGGATGTCGATGCCGGTCGGCTTGCCCAGCCCGAAGGCTTCCGCGTAGCGCACGAGCCGATCGACGCCCAGGCCGCGGAAGTTGATCGCCTCGTAGCCGCCGCCGAGCTTGTAGAAGAAGATGTCGCACGATTGCGCCAGGGCATCGACGACGTTCAGCGGGCCGTGTCCTCCCCCGTGCGCAAGGTAGATCCAGCAGTAGAAGGGCTGTGCCGCGCCGGGATCGTTGGGGGCGAATTTGTTGGGCAGGAGGATGCGTCCGGGACAGTCGAGCGTCGTGTAGCGGTTGATGACGCCCTCGTTCAGCCCCGCCGTCGCCGGGATGATTTTGAAGGTCGAGCCGGGCGGCACGAGATCGGCGATAGCGTGATTGTAGAGCGGCGCGTGCGGGTCATCCGACATCGCCTGCAGCTCCCGGAAGTCCTCCGGCTTCGTGATGCCGCGGGCGAAGAGGTTGTTGTCGTAGGTCGGCAGGCTGACCAAGGCCAGCACCTCCCCGTCGCGCGGGTCGAGGGCGATCACCACGCCGCGCCGCGAGCCGACCTTCTCCAGTTCTTCCTGGAGCGCCTGCTGTGCCGCCTGCTGCAGGCCGAGGTCCAGGGAGAGGTAGACGTTGTCGCCGGGCTGCGGCTCGATGACATCGCCGACGACCTGCAGTTCCCGCCCCAGCACGTCGCGGATGACGAACTTGCGCCCCGGCGTGCCGCGCAGGTAGCTTTCCGCCGAAGCCTCCACGCCCGCGTAGCCGATGCGGTCGATGCTGGGGTCATAGCCCTGCTCCACGTAATCCGCCACGCGCTCCGGCGGAATCTTCCCCAGGAAGCCGATCACCTGAGAGGTGAGTGCGCCGGTGGGATAGCTTCGTCGCGGGATGATCTGCACGCCGACGCCGGGCATCGTCACGCCGCTTTCCTGGGTGATGAGCAGTGCCAGGTCGCGATCGACGTTCTCCGCGACGACCAGCGGGTCGTAGGGGGCCAGGTAACGCACCTCGTTCACCATCTCCAGCAGGCCGGGGCGCGGTGGTCTGCCGAAGGGCGGGAAGGCGGCACGCCCAACCGTATCCAACTCCGGGCGATAAGGCTCGGCTTCCTCCTCCGAAGTGTAGGGAACCTCCAGCAGGTCGGCCAGCCGCTGGAGGACGGCGCGTTCGCGTTCCGGATCGGCGGGCAGTTCGCCGGGGGTGATGGTAACGTTGTAGGCGGGGACGTTGCGCACGAGCAGGTCGCCGTGGCGGTCGAAGATGACGCCCCGCGGCGGCGAGAGATAGACGAGGTGGAGCCGCTGTTCCTCGGCCTCGGAGATGTAGTAGCCGCGCTGCAGGAACTGGAGTTGCCACAGGCGGATGAGGTAGAGGGCCAGGATGAGCACGATGGCCCATCCGAGCAGAAGCAGCCGCGGCGCACGGCGGTACCACGGTGGACGGCTCACCTGAGAAGCGGTATCGCGGTTGGGCGTGGTCATCGCTACCTCGCGGCTTGCCGCTGCCGGTGGTGGAACCAGACGAGGAAGCGGAAGGCGAAGGGGGAGAGGAGAAAGTTGAGCAACATCGCCGGGCCGACGATCTCCGCGTAGGCTGCGGGCAGATCGACAGGATACCCCAGGATCAGCATCAGCGCGATGAAGGCGCTATGACCGAGCAGCGTGCCGAGTGCCGACATCATCGCCAGGCGGAGGACGGTGGAGCCTAACGCCTGTCCCCACGGCTGGCCGGTGACGAAGCCCACCAGCGCAAGACTGCTCGCCCACATCCCCGGCGGGCTGCCGGAAAGCACATCCATCAGCAGACCGCCGGTGAAGCCCCACAGCGCGCCCTCTTCCGCGCCGCGGATGACGCTCCACGTAACCACGAGGAGGAGCACGAGATCGGGTCTGCCGAAGGTGTAGTGTGCTCGCTCCAGCCAGACGCTCTGCAGGACGCTCCCGACCAGGAGGATGGGGATGCCGAAGTAGAGGCTGCTCATGGCTCCCCCGATTGCTGCAACTCCTCGAGCGGCTCCGGCTGGAAGTTGGTGATCACGACGACGACATCGAGGCGGCGAAAGTCCAACTGCGGGCGGAGCTTGACTTCCTGAAAGAGGGCGGATTCCCGGTAGGTTACGCTTTCCACCTGGCCCAGCAGCAGCCCCTTGGGGAGGAGGCCGCCCAGACCGGATGTGACGGCCACATCGCCGACCTCGACGGTCTCGTCGGGGAGGATTTCGGTCATCACCAGCGAGCCGTCCTCCCGCCCGGCGACGATGCCCGTTACCCGTGAGCGCTGGAGGATGGCGGCGACGCGGCTCGTCGGATCGTTGACCAGTTGCACGAAGGCCAGGTGGGGAGTAACGCGGGCGATGCGCCCGACCATCACCGCCCCGCTGCTCACGACCGGCATGCCGACGGCGATACCGTCCTTGCTGCCCACGTTGATGATGAGGTAGCTGAGATAGGGATTCGTATCCTCGCCGACGACGCTGGCGCAGGGGTAAATCTCGCAGCCGCGCTCCACGATGTCCGCGCCGATGAGCGTGTAGGTCGGGTTGGCCTCGCGGAAATCGAGCATAGCGCGGAGCTGCTCGTTTTCCGAGACGTACTGCTCCTGCAGGCGGATATTTTCCACGCGCAGCGCATCGTTCTCCCGTTGCAGGCGCTCCACTTCTGCCCGAAGGCGGCGCACATCCTGCACGGTCTTGAAGAGATCGCCGACCTGGTAGATGAAGCGCGAGAAGCCGCGCTCCAGGGGCGCTGTGGCGTAGGTGATGAGGTCATCCAGAGGGCCGAGGGCACCGGCTTCGTGGAGGGCGAGCAGGAGGAGCGCGGCGAGGATCAGCGCATAGGGGAGCCACGTCTGACGACGTTGCATGGCCTTGCCTCGTCGAGCATCGTGCTACGTTGCCGAGCCACCGGGGTTGCGAGGATCGTCCACGGCGAGGACACGGCGTAGCTGCGCATTGTCGAATCGCTCCAGCACCTTGCCCGCCCCGCGGGCGACGCAGGAGAGCGGGTCCTCGGCGACCCAGGCGCGGATGTGCGTCTCCTCCGTCAGCCGCTCGGCCAGCCCGCGCAACTGGCCGCCGCCGCCGGTCAGGCAGATGCCGGTTTCCATCAGATCGGCCACCAGTTCCGGCGGGGTCTCGTCCAGAGTGTCGCGCACCAGATCGACGAGGATGCTGATCGAGCCGGACAGGGCTTCGCGGATTTCGATGCTGCTGATCTCGACTTCCTCCGGCAGGCCGGTGATCAGGTTGCGCCCGCGCATGCCCATCGTCGTCTCCTCCGGCAGGGGGTAGGCCGAGCCGATGTTGATCTTGATCCGTTCGGCCATGCGCTCGCTGATGACCAGGTTGTACTTCTGGCGGGCGTACTGCACGATGTCCTCGTCGAACTCATCCCCTGCGATGCGCAGGCTCTTGCTGATGACGATGCCGCCCAGAGCGAAGACGCCGACCTCCGTCGTGCCGCCGCCGATGTCCACTACCATGCTCCCGCGCGGCTCGGTAACCGGCAAACCGGCACCGATGGCCGCCGCGATCGGCTCTTCGATGAGGTAGACCTCGCGTGCGCCGGCCTGCCGCGCCGCCTTGCGCACCGCGCGTTTCTCCACCTCCGTAACGCCGCTGGGCACACCGACGACCACACGGGGGCGGGGCAGGGGGCTGAAGAACTGCTCGTGAACCTTGCGGATGAAGTGTTCCAGCATCATCTGCGTGATGTCGAATTCGGAGATGACCCCATCGCGCATGGGCCGGATGGCGACGATGTTGCCCGGCGTCTTGCCGACCATCTCCTTCGCTTCGGCACCGACGGCCAGTGGGCGATGGGTGTACTTGTCGATGGCTACCCAGGAGGGTTCGTTGATCACGATTCCCTTCCCGCGTACATAGACCAGCGTATTCGCCGTTCCCAGGTCGATCCCGATGTCTAACGAGAAGAGACCCAGGAGCTCTTCGAAAAATTTTAGCACCGTTCTCCCCCAAGGGTTGACGTGTTGTCAATCTCGCTGCAGAGGGCGGGAGGGCACGGAGGCTGACGCCTTCTTCCTTCCGCACACTCTGCATCTCCGCGGTGGGGAAGCCCGCACCACAGAGCCTGCACTTTCCCCCTTTGCCTCCTCTGCGTCTCCGCGGCGGACTTTGCACCGCAGCAGGGAAGCGTGGAGGTATGGTAACAGATACTCGCCATTATACCATAAGGCGGGACAAGGAGAATTGACGGCGGCTCTCCTTCTGGTCTCCCTGCGACTTTCACGGTACAATGGACATGCTCCGGACGTGTGGGCGAGACACAACTGCTGCCCATACGCCGTCGGCAGGAGGACAGAGGGAAGATGTTATCGATTCACCTGCTCGGCATCCCGCAACTCTTCGAAGACGATCGTGCCTTGCCGTTACCGTCGCCACCCAAGGCGCTTCTCCTCCTCGCCTACTTGCTCGTCGAGCGTAGGCATGCCGTGCCGCGCGAAACGCTGGCCTTTCGCCTTTGGCCGGACGAGCGCGAGGAGGAAGCGCGGGCCAACCTTCGGCGGCACATCCACCTCCTCAAGCGACAACTCCCCCCGACCGACGCCGACCGCCCCTGGATCGTGGCGACGCGCACGATGGTGCAGTGGAATCCCCACGCCGCTTGCTGGCTCGATGTCGCCCTCCTCGATGAGTTCGATGCCGAGCGGGCCGACGATGCCGCCTGGGAGGCGCTGATACAGGCTTACCGCGGCGACTTCCTCGAAGGAAGCTACGAGGACTGGGTGCTTGCGGAACGCCGTTACCTGCGGGGACGTTACCTCCGTCTCCTGGAAGGCCGCATCGAGCAGCAGAAGGCCCGCGGCGACCTGCGGGGAGCCTTGCAGACGACGCAGGTTTTGCTCACGCACGATCCCCTGCGCGAGACGGCTTACCGCCATCTGATGGAACTGGACTACCGCCTGGGCGACCGCGCCGCGGCCCTGCGGGAATTCGAACGCTGTGCGGCGATGCTGCGGGAGTCGCTGGGCGTCGAGCCGATGCCGGAGACCCTCTCGCTGCGGGAGTTGATCCGCACGGGCCGACCGCTTCCGCCGCTGCCGCGTCCCCCCTCGAAGCCGAGGCCTGTGCCGCCTCCCCGCGCTCCCGCCGCGCCGCCGCGACCGGCGGCACAGGACGCCGTCTCGCCGCCGACGGTTCCGCGGCGACGCCCCGCCCTGCCGGGGTGGCTGCCGCTCCTCCTCGCCGCCTTGCTCCTGCTGGCCGGATGGCTCGGCTTCAGGAGGGCCTCGACGCTGACGTTGACCCTGGCCGACGGTACGACCGTCGAGGATACGTGGATCACCGAGGAGCATCCCGATACCCTCTACGACCCCGATGACCCCCAGCGCAAACCGGCGGCCAGCTATCCGCAGGT
>JALXBP010000008.1 GCA_026991395.1 Anaerolineae bacterium
CCGGCGTGATCGTAACCCCCAGCAACCAGCCCGCTTCCAGCAGGCGGTCGCTCCACTGTGCCAGCTTAGATGAGTTCATCGAGATGCTCCTTGAACCACGGAATCGTGCGACGCAGCCCCTCCTCCAGCGGCACCTCGGCACGGAAGCCCAGCAGACGCTCGGCACGCTCCGTGGCCGGGGCCCGATGCCGCGTCTCCTCGAAATCGGGGCCGTACACGCGCTCGAAGGGGATATGCCGGATCGGCCCGGCCTGCGGCACCAAGCGCCGGATCAGTTCCGCCAGCGCCTCGATCGTCCACGCCTGCCCGTTGCCGATGTTGAAGACCTTGCCAACCGCCGCCTCCGTCTCCATCGCCGCCATCGTCCCCCGCACCGTGTCGCCGACGAAGGTGAAGGCCCGCGTCTGCCGACCGTCGCCGTACACGGTCAAAGGCTGCCCCGTCAGCGCCTGGCCGAGGAAGTGCGCGACGACGCTCCCGTAACCGCGCGGATCGAGGCGCGGTCCGTAGGCGTTGAAATAGCGCACGACGACCGTCAGCAGGCCGCGCTGACGATGGTAGGCCAGCGCCAGATGCTCGTCGAGGAGCTTCGCCAGCGCGTAGGACCAGCGCGGCACCCGCGTCGGACCGAGGACGGTATCATCCTCCTCGTCGAAGGGAACGGCGACCGACTTGCCGAAGACCTCCGAACTGGAGGCGATCAGCACCCTGCAGCCGCGGGCCAGCGCCGCTTCCAGCACCCGCTCCGTCCCGTTCAGGTTGACGAGCATCCCGCGCAAGGGATCGTCCAGCACGTGCTTCACGCCGACGACGGCGGCCAGGTGGTAGACCCCGTCCACCTCCGCCACGAGACGTTCGACCAACTCGCCATCCAGGATGGAGCCTTCGACGAAGCGGAAACGCGGCTGTTCGCTCAGATGGGCGATGTTGCGCCGTCTGCCGGTCGAAAGATCGTCCAAAACGGTAACGCGGTGGCCGGATTCCAGCAAGGCATCGCACAGGTGAGAGCCGATGAACCCCGCTCCACCGGTTACGAGAAAATGAGCCATAGGTCCCCCTCGCAGAGCACGGGCGTGAATAATGCGTAATCATACCGCATTGGAGATGGAAGGCAACTTGCGTCAGCGTGCCGTGCCGTCCGCCTCGTCGCCCAGCGCCTCCCGAACGAGGTCCAGCAGTTCGTCGCCCAACAGCCGGCGCCAAAAGGCCGCCCTCTCCGCCTCGCTCATCTCGGCGATGTAGCGTCCCGTCGCCGGATCGATCTGCAGCGACTCGAGCGGATACCCCTCCAGCCTGTGCGGGCTTGGCCTGGCGACGAAGAGCCGCGGCGATCGCAGGCTCCGCTCGAAAAGAGGCCCCTCGGGGCAGGCCAGCACCAGCGCAAAGAGCCAATACCCCCGCACCGCCTCGCCCAAAGAGGCGATGAGCCGACGATAGTAGTCGAGCAGCGCCTCGTCAGAAGGCCGCGCCGTGGCCGCCGGGATGCGGCGCACGTGCAGACCGGGCTGACGTTCCGGCGGCAGTCCCTCCAGGTAGAGCGCGTTGTCGATGGCGAGCACCGGTTCGCCGACGAGCGGCAGGTAGGCCAGGGCCTTGAGGCGGGCGTTCTCCTCCGCCGTCCTGCCGACCTCGTCCAGATGCACCTCGATCCCCAGCGCCCCCGCAGCGACCACCTCGAAGCCCGCCGGTTCCACGATGCTGCGCACCATCGCCAGCTTGGCGCGGTTGCCGCTTCCCAAAACGATGCGCCTTCCCACCTTCCGCTCCTTGACGACCGAGGTCTCCAGTCTATAACTGAAACACGATAGGAACTTTCCCTGTCTTGTCAACCCGAAAACCGCATTCACGAATGGAGCGATGACCGCAATCCTCACCGGTGATGTGGGCGGCACCAAGGTGCGCCTGCTCCTCTTCGACGAGGAGGGCAAGCGGCTGGCGGAGGCGACGTGGCCCAGCGCCTCGGTCGGCTCGCTGGAGGCGGCTGCCCGCCGCTTCCTGACCAAAGCCCCCGCGCCGATCGAAGCCGCTGTCTTCGACGTTGCCGGGCCGGTCGAGGGCGGGCGGGCCTGGATGACCAACCTCGGCTGGGAGACGAGCGAGGCGAGGCTGCGCGAGGCCCTCGCCCTCGACCGCGTGGCCCTGCTCAACGACCTGGTCGCCATCGCCGCCGCCATCCCCCACCTGCAGGGCGGCGACGTGGCCCTCCTCAACGAAGGCCGCCGCGATCCACACGGAGCCATCGCCGTCGTCGCACCGGGGACCGGCCTGGGCGAAGCCTACCTCACTTGGGACGCGGGCCTTGGGCGCTACGTTCCCCGTCCCTCCGAGGGCGGGCATGCCGACTTCGCGCCGCGCACGGAGGAGGAGATCGCCCTGCTGCGCTACGCCCGACGGCGCTACACCCACGTCAGCTACGAACGCATCACCTCCGGTATGGGCCTGCGCCTCATCTACGCCTTCTGCAAGGAGGTGCTGGCACTGGAGGAGCCGCCGTGGATGCGGGCACGGCTGGCCGAGGGCGGCGATCCCAATCCGCAGGTCGTCGCGGCGGCCCTGGCCCATCCCGAACGCCCCTGCCCCGCCTGCCGCAAATCGCTCGATCTCTTCCTCGCGCTGTTAGGCGCGGAAGCCGGCAATATGGCCCTCAAGGTGCTGGCCCGCGGCGGGGCAGGGGCGTTCGGGATGGGCC
>JALXBP010000009.1 GCA_026991395.1 Anaerolineae bacterium
CTGCGCTCGCAGGAACTCCTCCGTCGTCTGCCAGACCCGCAGCAGGCGGGAGGCGGAGGGGTTCTTGCGGGCCAGGGCGAGGAGGAAGGCGTCGGCGGGTGGGAGGTTGTAACGAGTCGCCAGGTCGGAAGTCAGGGCTTGGATCCGCTCCTCCTGTCCCCCCTTGCTGCGGAGATGGTTTACCAGCTTCCCAACGGGGGAGAGAGGTCGAGCCAGAACCGACTCCAGGTCTGCCAAGTCATTCGCGATGGCCTTGAGGTCTCTATCGATCTCGGTCAGACGGTCGTCCTCCCGTTGCAGGAGCATGGCTTTGCGCTCTTGGGGAATCCGGTCGTTACTTGCGATGGACTGCCTATGGCCTTGAACTCGATCCCTCTCTTTGAGGAGCTGCCGCTGCTTGCCCTTCTTTTCTTTGATCGCTTTTTCTGTCTGCTCCAGTTGCTCAACCTCGGCCCGTCCCTCATCCAAGCGCGGGAACAGGTGGCGCAGATAGGCCCAATCCCATGTCGCCAGATCCCCTTCTTCCACGCCCTGTCCCCGCGCTATATCCTGCGGCGAGGTGATGAAGAGGGAGTGCAGCATCGTCCCGTCCAGCCACTCCCCCAGGTCGAAGCGGGCCACCAGCAGAGCGACCCGGCCATGGCCATCGGCGATCTCGCCGCTCCAGACGGTTCTCTTCTGAGCCAGACGGCGCTTAATCCCCCGCTGCCGCACCTCTCCGCAGTGGGGACAAAGCTCCCGGTCGCCCTCCAGGGGGCGGCGGCGGCAGACGGGGCAGACGACGCCGGAGGGGGTATCCGACCACGTTGCGACCCAGGCCGGTTCGCCGACGGTCGGCAGCGTGGCGCGGGCCGTTTTCATCTGGGCGGCCAGGTCGGTTACGTAGCGGGTGGGCTTGCCGAGGGCGACGACCAGCGACACCTCGCCGCCGCTCTCCTGGCCCACGCTCTCTCGCAGCACTCTCTCCAGTTCCGCCTCGTCCCAGTCCAGGTTGGCGATCAGGAAGTGGACGCCGTCGTCATCCTCATAGACGCGGTTGCCCAACCCGTACTCGGTCTCGACGAGGCGGCGCAGTTTCCGGCGCAGGTTTTCCAGCATCACAACCCGGCCCACCACGTCGGAGAGGCGGGCGAAGGGGGTAACGGCCTCCCACCAGTTCCACTGGACGGTGAGGAGGCGGAAGGTGCGGCGGGGCCATCTCTCGTTGGCCGGGGGCGGGTCGAGAAGGTCGCGCAGGAGGAAGGCTTTGAAGCGGGCGGCGACGCCCCAGGTGTGCTGACCCAGCCGCACGTCGTTGGCCGCCCGCTGGGTCTTGCCCAGGCCCAGGCGCAGCGCTTCCAGCAGGAGCGCCCAGATCGCATCGCGCTTCTCGACCGGAGCATCGAGCAGAGGGGCCAGCTTGTCGTAGAGTGATCGCCGAACTGCGTCCAGTGCTTCCAGGTCGTCGGCCAGCGGCTCCTCACGGCCAAAGACGGTGGCGGCCTGCACCGGCTCGCGTTGATTCAGGCCGACGGCGTTGTACTCGTCCTCGCCGGAGTCGTCGCCGTCGGCCCGCTTAAGGAGCTTGAGCAAGCGTTCGTTTCTGCTCTTCAGGTGATGCCCTTCGATCAAGTCGGCGATGGAGACCGGCTCCCATCCTTCGGGCAGGGGCAGGGCGTCGCCGAACAGCCCCTCGCGGCCATCCTGCTTCAGCACGTCGCCGTGCTCCCATTCCCCCGCCTTCGTGCCGTCCTCCTCATCCTCGGTCACATAGGCCCGGTCGCTCTTGCTGCGGATGAAGGCGCTGCTCAACTTGCCCAGGTCGTGCAACCAGGCGCCCAGTTCGGCCCGGAGGAGCAATTTGCGCCATTGTTGCGCTCGGTCGGGGGGAATCTTGGTCATCGCGGGCCTCCTCTTTGCTTCTCGATGTACTGACTGATTCCCACCAATTCCTTGAGCGAGCCGACGGGCAGGCGGGCCGGGGCCCTTCCCTCGCCGATAGGCAGCAGGAGGTACCCTTGCCCGCCAGACGCCTGGGGGATGGTTATCGCCGCCCGCCCCATACCGGCGGAGGTCTTGGCCCCGAACCCCAGTTCGACCAACAGGGTGTAAGTCGTTTTGAGCACGATCAGCACGTCATCTATGACCGTACTCCAATCGGAGCGGCCGGCGGTGGGCGGGGCGACGGCGGGGACGTAGAGCAAGGCGAAGACGCCGTAGGCACCGGGCGGCACGGCCTCGATGTGGATGGGCTGGCTGCCGGCGCAGGTCTCACGGGAATGGGGATTGATGACCTCCACCTCCAGCGCGTCGAAGAAGGTGGGGAAGAAGGCCAGCCGCCCGCGCCGGAAACCCTTTTCAATCCCCTTCTGGCTGCCCAGCAGGCGGACGAGGCGCGGGTCGGCGTCGTCGTCGGCCTGCAAACGGTAGCGCAGGGCCGCGCGGAAAGCCCCCTTCCAAGAGGTGCTGCTCATCAGCGGCACGCGCAGGACGTGCTCTTTGCGCACCGGGTTCTCGTGGACGTAGAAAGGCT
The DNA here is from genome assembly GCA_026991395.1 of Anaerolineae bacterium. Classification (GTDB taxonomy): domain Bacteria; phylum Chloroflexota; class Anaerolineae; order B4-G1; family SLSP01; genus JALXBP01. The sequence continues at coordinate 2,513 of JALXBP010000009.1, forward strand.
CGTCGTCCTTGCTCAAATAGGGAGAGGCGAGGGTGAAGGGCACATAGAGGAAGAAACTGAACGGCGGCAGCCGGGCCAAGTCGTCCTTGGTCAGGGCGGGGGTGTCGAAAGCCAAGTCATGCAAATACGAATTCATCTCCTCAATGTATG
>JALXBP010000010.1 GCA_026991395.1 Anaerolineae bacterium
GCGGCGCGCTCATCCCGGAAACGCCCACGTGGTAAGAGGAACCGATCGCCGGCAGCCAGGCCATCTGCTCCTCGAACTGGTAGCCGCCCGCCGCGCGGTCGTAGGCGATGAAGACCCACAGCGCCAGTACCAGCGAGATGAAGGCCGCCACCGCCGCGATGACCTTGATCTCCGCCTTGCGCTCCCGCGGCATCACCAGGATGAGCAGCGCGGCGAAGAACGGCACGAAGATAATCGCACTCACGAAGGGAAATGGCATCATTGCAGCCCCCCTTTGAGACTCATAATCCCAACAGCCGCACCACGGCGGCGTTGATCGTGTTCATAATCCAGCTCGGCCAGACCCCCGTCAGCAGCATCAGGAAGAGCAGCGGCGCAAGGGCGACCACCTCCCGCGCCTTGATCTCCGGCAGCTTGAGCCAGCGCTCATCGACCGGCCCGTGGAGGACACGCTGCAGCATCCAGAGCAGGTAAGCGGCGGTGAGGATGAGGCCCAGGATGGCGAAGGCCGCCACCCCTGTGAAGACCGGCCAGACGCCCCGCATCACCATGAACTCGCTGACGAAGCCCGCCAGCCCCGGCAGCCCCAGCGAGGCCATCGTGGCGAAGAGGAGGATGCCGCCGTAAACGGGCATCACCGTCCAGATGCCGCCGAACTGATGGAGATCGCGCGTGTGCGCCCGCTCGTAGAGCACGCCGACGAGCGCGAACATCGCCGCCGAGGAGATGCCGTGCGTGAACATCTGCAGCACCGCGCCCTCCGTCGCCAGCGAAGCGGTCAGCGGGTCGATCTTGCCCACCTGCGCCAACGCGGCGACCGCCACGCCCATAATCACGAAGCCCATATGCCCCACCGAGGAGTAGGCCACCAGCCGCTTGAAGTCCCACTGTCCCAGCGCCGAGAGACTGCCGAAGATCAGCCCCAGCAGCCCCAGCACGACGAGGATCGGCGCGTAGGAGGCCGCCTCCTGCGGGAAGAAGGGGAGCACCAGGCGGAAGAAGCCGTAGGCCCCCAGCTTGAGCAGCACCCCCGCCAGGAGCATCGAACCGGCGGTGGGCGCTTCGGTGTGCGCATCCGGCAGCCAGGTGTGGAAGGGCCAGACCGGCACCTTGATGGCGAAGGCCAGCGTGAAGGCCCAGAAGGCCAGCCGCTTCAGCGTGCCCATCGCGATGGGCAGCCCTAACGTCCCCACGCGGCTGAACGGCCCGCGCTCCGTCAGCAGCACGATGTCGAAGGTGTGCTGCGTCAACCCGATGACCTGAATCGCCAGCAGCATCAGCAGGCTGCCGGTCATCGTGTAGACGAAGAACTTGAAGGAGGCGTAGTTGCGATTGTGCCCGCCCCAGATGTGGATGAGGAAGTACATCGGGATGAGGCCGATCTCCCAGAAGAGGAAGAAGAGCAGCAGGTCGAGCGAGACGAAGACGCCGATGATGCCCACCTCCAGGAAGAGGAAGAGCGCGAAGTAAGCCTTCACCCGCTCCTCGATGGAGAAGGAGACGAGCAGCGCCAGCGGGACGAGCAGCGTCGTCAGGAAGACGAGCGGCGTACTCAGCCCGTCCACGCCCACCGCGTAGGCCGCCCCGATCTGCGGGAACCACTCGGCCCGCTCCACGAACTGATAGCCGCTGCCCACCTCCAGATGGAGCCAGAGCCAGGAGGCCAGCACCAGCGGCACCAGGCTCCAGAGGAAGGCGAACCAGCGGATGAGATTCTTCTGGTCGCGCGGCAACAGCGTGATGATCACCGCCCCCAGGAGGGGGAAGAAGAGAATGAACGATACGATGTGCTCTTGTAGCATCATAGTCCTGCCCCTCTCACGAAGTAGACCAGCACGAAGAGGATGACGAAGACGGCCAAGATGAAGATGTAGTCCTGGACGAGGCCGGTCTGCAGACCGCGCCGCCCCTCCTCGCCCATCCGGCCAACCCCGCGGGCCGCCGAATCGACGCCGCCGTTGATGACGACGCGATCCACCCAGCCGAAGAGTTGACCGGAGACCACCGCGGCCTTCGCCACCGTGTGGAGGATGCCATCGATCACACCGCGGTCGATCCACTTGTAGACCCACGCGCCCAAACGGATCGTCGGCTGGATGAAGAGGCGATCGTAGAACTCATCCACGTAGTACTTGTTTTCGAGCACCGTGTAGAGCTTCCCCAGCGCCCGCTCCAGCGGGTCGGGCGCACCGGCCTCCAGTGGCCGACGGCCGTAGACCCACCAGCCGAAGTACAGCCCGCCTAACGCGAAGACGATGGAGATGGTCAGCGGCACCCAGTTCAGCGGCGTGGTCTCCATCTCCTCCATCAGCGTCGCGCCGACGAAGTGGTGGAAGAAGTTACCGCCGAAGAGCGGCCCCAGCACGGGGAAATCCTCCGGCACGCCGACGAAACCGAAGGTGAGCGCGAAGAAGGCCAGCACGACCAACGGCGCGGTCATCGTCCACGGCGTCTCGTGGGCGTGTTCGGCGTGCTCCGAGCGCGGCTCGCCCAAGAAGGTGAGGCTGATCTGCCGCATCGTGTAAAAGGCGGTGAGCAGCGCACCCAGCGCCAGCAGGGTGTACACGAACCAGCCGAGCCAGCTACCGCCCATCGCCGCGTGGAAAGCCTCCGCCAGAATCTCATCCTTGCTCCAGAAGCCCGCCGTGATGATGGGGAAGCCGGAGAGCGCGAAACCGCCCGCAACGAAGGTCCAGAAGGTGATGGGCATCTTCTTCCGCAAGCCCCCCATCTCCATCATATCCTGGTGATGGTGCATCCCCACGATGACGGAGCCGGAGCCGAGGAAGAGCAGCGCCTTGAAGAAGGCGTGCGCCACCAGGTGGAAGGCGGCGGCCACGTAGGCCCCCACGCCCAGCGCCGCGATCATATAGCCGAGCTGGCTGATCGTCGAGTAGGCCAGCACGCGCTTGATGTCGCGCTGCGCCACGGCGATCGTCGCCGCGAAGAAGGCGGTGAAGGCCCCGATGACCCCCATCGCCACCTTCGGCGGCGTCCCCGCCGCGCCCCCAAGCCCCGCCGAAAGGAGCGGGAAGGCGCGGATGACGAGATAGACGCCCGCCGAGACCATCGTCGCCGCGTGGATCATCGCGCTGACCGGCGTCGGGCCTTCCATCGCATCGGGCAGCCAGACGTGGAGCGGGAACTGCGCCGACTTCCCCACCGTTCCGGCGAAGAGGAGCAGCCCGGCCAGCGCCGCCACCGAAAGCCCGCCGATCACCGAGGGCGTCGTCGCCAGCCGATGGAGCACCTCGTGATTGCGGAAGAGCACATCGTAGCTCAGCGTCCCCGTCTGGCTGTAGAGATAGGCGATCCCCAGCAGCATGAAGACATCGCCGATGCGCGTCGTGAGGAAGGCCTTCACCGCCGCGCGGTAGGCCGAGGGCTTGTGGTACCAGAAGCCGATGAGGAGGTAGGAGCACAACCCCATAATCTCCCAGAAGATGAAGAGCATCAACAGGTCATCGGCGACCACCAGCCCGAACATCCCGAAGGCGAAGAGCGAGATGAAGGCGAAGAAGCGGCTGTATTTCGGGTCGCCGTGCATATAGCCGACGCTGTAGACGAAGATCGCCAGGACGGTAATCGAGACGAAGAAGAGGAGCGCCACCGTCAGCGGATCGATCCACACGCCCAGCGAGAGCACCGTCGCCCCCGTCGGCAGCCAGGGCAAGAGGCTGTGGATCGGCCTTTCCGCCAGCGCCTCCGCCCCCATCCGCAGCCCTGCGATCACGATCCCCTGGGCCAGCACAAAGGAGATGAAGGCCGCCCCGATGGCCGTCCAGTGGCTCAGCCGCTTCCAGCGGTTGAAGAAGAGGACGATGAGCCAGAAGGCGAGCACGGGCGGCAGGAGCATCAACCAGGCCATGCTATCGAGTGTCATCGCTTACCACCTCAGGAGGTTGAGTTCGTCCACGTTCTCGGTCTCGCGGAGCCGGAAGACGGCCACGATGAGCGCCAGGCCCACCGCCGCCTCACCCGCCGCCACCACGAGCACGATAATCGCCAGAACGCGGAAGCGCACCGTCGCCGGTGAAAGATAGCGCCAGAAGGCAATCAGATTGAGGTTGATGGCATTGAGCATCAACTCCAGCCCCATCAACATCCCGATGAGATTGCGCCTTGCCATCACCGCGTACAGGCCGATGGCGAAGAGCGCCGCCGCAAGGAGCAGATACCAGGACAAAGGCACCATAAGTTCACTCCTTCTCCCGCGCGATGAAAAGCGCCCCCACGAGGACGGCCAGCAAGAGCACCGAGGCCACCTCGAAGGGGAGCAGATAGGCACTTGGCGAAACCAGCGCCTGCCCCAGCGCACGCAGTCCGTTGGGATCGACCTCCCCCGTCGGCGCGGCCACGTCCCACACGGGCGTCTTGAAGATGAAAAGCCCCAACATCACCAGGAAGGCCAGCGCCGTCCCCGCCGCGCCGATCGCGTAGGTGAAGACAGGCTCTTTCGGCTTCATAATGCCGCGCGTTACCATAATCGCCATGACCGTCAGCACGGCGATGCCGCCGATGTAGATGAAAAGCTGCAAGGCGGCGAAGAAAGGGGCCTCCAGCAAGAGATACAGCCCCGCGACGCCGAAAAAGGCCAGCACCATCCACAAGGCGGCGTGGAAAAGTTTCCGCGCGGCCACGACCCCGATCGCGCCGCCCAACGTGAGCACGGCGAAGAGTGCGAAGACCACCTGCTGTACCGTTATCATCCCGCGCCTCCTTCAGCGGACGATCGCAAAGCGGCGGGCCTCGCGCGCCGCCTGCTGACGGCGCTCCGCACGGTAGAGCAGCGCCACCGTGACCAAGGCCACCGCCGCGTTCGCAAGGAAGAGCCATCCCGCGCGGCCCCACGGCGAAGTCAGCCCCGCCGCCTGCACCGCCTTATCCACCAGTGCCACGACGACGAGCATCACCAGCGCCAGCGGCGTGAGGAACTTCCAGCTAAAGCCGAGGATGTGGTCGATGCGCAGCCGCGGCATCGCCCCCCAGAAGAAGGTGAGCAGCGTGAAGACGAGGAAAGCCTTGAGCGAAATCCACACCAGCCCCAGGACGGGCGCTTGCTCCACCCACGGCCCCCGCCATCCGCCCAGGAAGAGCACCGTGAAGACGAACGAGGCCGAGAGATTGTTGATGAACTCCGCCAGGTAGAAGGCCCCGAAGAGCATCCCGCTGTACTCGACGAAGTAACCGGCGACGATCTCCGCATCGGCCTCCGCCTGCTCGAAGGGCAGCCGCCCCACCTCCGCCGTCATCGCCAGGAAGTAGATGAGCGCCGGAACAGGCACCATCACGATGAACGGCACCTCCTGCGCCCGCACCAGCCCCTGCATCCCCATCGAACCGGCGAGCATCACCGGCACGAGCAGCGCCAGCATCTGCGGAATCTCGTAGCTGACGATCATCGAGACGGCGCGGAAAGCACCCAGATTGGCGTACTTGTTGTGCGAACTCCACCCCGCCATCAGCATCGCGAAGAAGGCAAGCGAGGCCAGCGCTACCACGTAGAAGACGCCGATATTCAGATCGACGAACTGCATCCCCTGCGGGCCGAAGGGAATGACCGCCCAGACGGCCACCGCGACAGCGACGGCGAGCACCGGCGCGATGAGGAAGACCACCCTGTCGCGCTCCTTGGGGAAGACGAACTCCTTGGTGAGCATCTTGATCGCATCGGCGACCGCCTGCAGCAAGGCGAAAGGCCCCGCCGCCGTCCCGTCGTTCGTCGGCCCCATTCGATCCTGAATGCGTCCGATGACCTTGCGGGCGTACCAGATGAGGAAGAGCACGGCGGTCAACGGCCCGATCGCCAGCGCCAAACCGCCCACCACCTTGACGATGAGCGAGACCCAGAACGGCGACAACCCCCAGCCGCTCAGCAGCTCGCCCATCCACGCACCGACATTGACGAAGAAATCCGCCAGGAACTGCCAGACGTTCATGCAACCTCCTGCGGGAAAGCATTGAGACGAAGCCCTACATCCACGTCAGCCACCCCCTGCGCCAGACATAGACCAGCCCGAAGACGAGGATGAGGATGAAGATCACCGCCTCGATGACGGCATAGAGCGGTAGCCAGAGATAGGCTACCGCCCACGGCAGGAGAAGCGCCGCCTCCACATCGAAGACGAGGAAGGCCAACGCAAAGAGGTAGTACTGAGGCTTGAAGCGAATCCACGTCGGGCCGAAGGTCTTGATGCCGCTTTCGTAAACCTCACCCTTGTAGGGATTGGGCTTCTTGGGGCTGAGGAACCACGCCAGCAACGGCGGGGCAACACCGAAGATGAGAGCAATGATGAGATAGACGCCGATCAAGGCATATTGGCTCATGCTGCCTCCTCGAGAAAACAGTATCGCCCCTGCAGGGAACGATCGGACACACCGTGCGCCATTATAGCACGCCATTCGATAATGACCAGCGTGGATATGCCCCAAATTCATCTGTGGCACAGCAAGGGGCCGGGACAGTGTTGGAGGAAGGGCAGTGCAAGCGTTGTGGTGCAAGGTTTCCCCTTGCATCGGCAATTGGAGACGAAAGGAAGGTGAAGCAAGGGAATGATGTTGGACACGGAAAGAGATTCTAAGTAAAGGAGGCAGCTTGGGAGATCATTATGATGACATTGCTCACTTCCGCTCCACACCCCACAGCCGCACCGTCCCGTCAGATGACCCTGAGGCCAAAAGCTCCCCATCGGGAGAGAAAGCTACGCTCGATATCGCCCCCGTGTGTCCTTCCAATGTGCGCAGGAGCATGCCGTCACTCACCCGCCACAACCGTACCGTCTTGTCGTTCGACCCCGAGGCCACCAACTCCCCATCCGGAGAGAAGACCACGCTCAGCACCCAGTTTATGTGCCCCTCTAACGTGCGCAGGAGTGTGCCGTCGGAGACCCGCCACAGCCGCACCGTCTCGTCATCTGCCCCCGAGGCCAAAAGTTCTCCGTCAGGGGAGAAGGCCACGCTCCACACCCAGTTCGCGTGCCCCTCTAACGTGTGCAAGAGTGTGCCATCGGAGACCCGCCACAGCCGCACCGTCTCGTCAGCCGACCCCGAGGCCACCAACTCTCCATCCGGGGAGAAGACCACGCTCAACACCCGGTTTGTGTGCCCCCCTAACACGCGCAGAAGCCTGCCGTCGGCAACCCGCCACAGCCGTACTTTCCCATCATCCGATCCCGACGCCAAAAGCTCCCCGTCGGGAGAGAAAGCGACGCTCCCAACATCATCTGCATGCTCCAAGATGCGCAGAAGCCTGCCGTCGGCAACCCGCCATAACAGCACTTTCCCGTCATCCGCCCCCGAGGCCAAAAGTTCCCCGTCAGGGGAAAAGGCCACGCTCCACACCCGGTTTATGTGCTCCTCTAACGTGTGCAAGAGTGTGCCATTGGAGACCCGCCACAGCCGCACCGTCTCGTCGTTCGACCCCGAGGCCACCAACTCTCCATCCGGGGAAAAGGCCACACCCAATATCGTACCTGCGTATCCCTCTAACGTATGCAGGAGCGCGCCGTCGGATGCTCGCCACACCTGCACTCCGTTCCTCGTCCCTGAAGTCAGTTCCCCCCCGTCGGGAGAGAAGACCACGTCCCCTACACCCCGCGCCCTCAGCGTACGCAGGAGCGCGCCGTCGGAGACCCGCCACAGCCGCACCGTCTCGTCAGCCGACGCTGAGGCCAACGTCTCTCCATCGGGGGAGAAGTCCACATTCCTCACCCGGTCTGCGTGCCCTTCCAGTGTACGCAGAAGCGTGCTGTCGGAGACCCGCCACAATCGCACTTTCCCATCATCCGATCCCGACGCCAAAAGCTCCCCGTCGGGAGAGAAAGCGACGCCCCCAACATCATCCGTATGCTTCAAGATGCGCAGAAGCCTGCCGTCGGCAACCCGCCATAACAGCACTTTCCCGTCATCCGCCCCCGAGGCCAGCCTCTCCCCGTCGGGCGAGAAGGCCACGTCCCTCACCCGATCTGCGTGCCCTTTCAGTGTACGTAGAAGCGTGCCGTCGGAAACCCGCCACAGTCGCACTTTCCCATCCTCCGACCCCGACGCCAAAAGCTCCCCGTCGGGAGAGAAAGCGACGCTCGACACCCAATCGTCCAGCGTGTACAAGAGTGTGCCGTCGGATACTCGCCATAGCTGCACCACCCTGGCATTTGCTCCCGAGGCCAGCGTCTCCCCGTCGGGAGAGAAGGCCACGCTATTTATCCAAACATCTGTCTCAATGAAACGCACCTCTTCCAAGTTCTCTGCATCGTAGAGATAGATTCCCAATGAGGAAGCCACGGCCAGCAAGCTGCCGTCGGGAGAGTATGCCACCCCCTTGACCGTCCCCTTTCCCCAGCGGGCCAGTTGGATGACCTCCTCCGCATTGATGATCGAAATCGGTTCCTCCGGCTGCGGGGCCGTTGTACCAGCCAAGGCCGACGCGGGCGACGTTGTCGCCGCCGGTACAGGTTCACTCACCTGATGGGCCGTGCCGCTCCTGCCCACCACAATGACCGCCACCAGCAAGAGCGCTATCACACCGGCCAGCCAAACCCATTCCGGTATCTGCCGTCCAGGCCGAGACAGCCGTTCCTCTGTCTTCGCCAGCAAACGGCTCACCTCCCATCCGGCGCGCGCATAGTCCGGTATCCGGCTCGCTACCTCGGCCAATAACTCCCTGGCCCGCGCCCATTGGCCGCGCCGGTAGGCGGCCAGCCCATCGTCGAACAACCGCACCAGGTCATCCTCCTCCCTCGGCGGTTCGGCCTGGGGTGCATCACCAGGCATCTCACCCTCCTCCTTACCCAATGAAGTCAGGATAACTTAAGAAGCTATTCCGAATACAAACAAGAGTGTATCCCCAACAAGCCATTAGGCAATATCTAATGCCCCCGCCCCTCCCC
>JALXBP010000011.1 GCA_026991395.1 Anaerolineae bacterium
GTCTTCAATCGAAAGGTAACCCCGACTTTCCGCCTTATCCAGTAACTCACTGACGATTTCCATAGGCCTCCTTTATGCGATCGGTCTTCTCCGCCAAAGAAGCACCGAAAGATGAGTGGTTACTCCTTCTCCATCTCATCCAGCAAGGTGCCGAGCATGGCCCAGCGTGGGTCGATTGAGGGGGCTGTGTCGCACGTGCATTCTCCGCGATTCAGATCGCCGCCGCAGACAGGGCAAAGACCTTTGCAATCCGGAGAGCACAACGGGCTGATGGGCATATTCAGAAGGATGTTTTCGCGAACGAGGGGAGCGATGTCGGCCCAACCGCTTTCTGCCAAACGCACCGGCCTTTCCGCCGTAATCCCTGCACCTGGAAGGGACAGGCTTTCGTCGATCTCCAACTGTAAGGGGAGCCAGAATGTTGTCAGGCAACGGGTACATTCCGTTTCCACCTCGGTTTCGAGGAGACCCTTGACGAGTATCTCCTTTTCGACCCGGACGCAGTGCAATGTCCCCCGCAAGAAGGCAACCTTCAGTTCATCGAGTTCCAGGGGGCCTTGCACAATAACGATGCTTTCCGACTTGCCCACGGGGGCGTGCGCCAATGTGGAAAGATTCACCCATATTGTTTGTCGGCTCATCGTTTATGCCCCTGTCTATCGAACAAGGGCATTATAACATAAGTCATACCTTACGTCAAGGATTTTCCTTTGTTTTGTGGTCCGCGCCCTGCAAATGTAAATTATCTTCGGGGAGCAATATCCTCTCGACGCAGGGGTCGCGGCCACGTTGCAGATGGAGGCGGATGATGGAGGCGTGATCGTCGGCACGCAAGTACGCCGTCGGCATAGCCGCTCCGGGGTTGAGGAAAAGGATGTTGCCGTGCCGGGCGTGGTAGTAACGGTGGGTATGGCCGAAAACGATGATGTCGGCCTGAGGATGACGTTCTCGCAGGGCACGGATCATCCGTGCTTCCAGGGCGGGGAAGTCCCACTTGTGGGTGATGAGACGGCGGATGACGGAGACGATTTTCCACAGCCAAAGGGCGGGGCCGATGCGGTGGCCGTGCTCGACGACGAGATGGAAGCCGCAGACCGTCAGCTCGACGGACCAAGGCAGGGAAGCCCCGGCGTGGGAGCGCTCGCGGACGTGGTAGTTGCCGCGCACGGCGTAGAGAGGGGCCAGCGCGCGCAGGGGGGCCAGTTCCTCCGGCTCATCGACATCGCCCGCGTGGAGGATGAGATCGACGCCTTCGAGTGCGCTCAGCACTGCGGGGGCCAATTGCTTGGCGCGGTAGGGAAGATGCGTGTCGGACAGCAGGCCGATGACGACACTCTCGGGGGGATGTGAGAGCTCTCTTCCGTTGTACTCGTTCACCCCGTCCTGTCTTTTCTCCGATGGGTTTTTCTCACTGCCGCCGGTGCACAGGCATGGCTGTCTATCCTGATTGCCGGGCCGCTTCCCCCCTGGTCGGCTCTGTCCTCGGCTTCAAAAGAAGCATCGGAAAGAGGGGCCCGGTCGCCGATGCGAAAAGGCCGCCATCCTTGTGGCGGCCTCTTCGGTGCGGCAAGCCTATGCTGCGCCTTGCATCCGGGTCTTGATGTACTCCACAGCGCCGCCTACCGTGGTGATAGAACGGGCATCCTCGTCCGAAATGCGCCCGCCGAATTCGTCCTCAAAGGCCATAATCAGCTCCACCAAGTCGAGGGAATCGGCCCCCAAGTCCTCGCGGAAGTTGGCTTCCGGGACGATAGCGCTCTCATCCACGCCCAACAGATCGATGATGATGGCCTTGACTTTCTCGAAGACCTGATCCTCACTCATACCATGCCTCCTTAGCACCTAGTTTGATTAGAGTACCCAAGATACCCCCCATTCTATCCGGCTCAACGGCAAAAGTCAAATGCGATTCATTCGCGTTACTTCGTCTCGGCCCCCCTTGACAGCGCCAGGAAGACCGTTATAATGGCTATTAGAACATACGTTCTAACTCTTCCCCGATGGAGGAGCGATGAGTCGAGATTTCCGTTTGTACCTGGAGACACAGGCCGACCGCGTGGAGATGACGTTGGCCGCCCATCGTCTGCCGGGACGTGTTACCGGTGGCACGGTGGGGCCGCGTCTCGTCCGCTTCTTCCTCGATCCGGCTCCGCACGTGCGCTTTGCCTCGCTGCGCTCCCTGGCCGACGATCTGGCTATCGCGATGAAGGTTCCCACCCTGCGCATCAGCCGGGGCCGACAGGGTATCGTGCTGGAGTTCCCCAACCCAGCGCCGCGTCCGCTCACCCTCACCGGCCTCCTGGACGAGGTGATGCCCTTGCCACCGGAAACGGCGCTCCTGGGCCTGACGGATGAGGGGGCTCCGCTTTTGGCAAAGTTCTCCGCGCCTTCCGTGGCCCACATCCTCATCGCCGGGACGACGGGTTCGGGCAAGTCGGTGCTGATGCGCGGTATAGCGCTCTCCCTCATCCTCGCCCAGCATCCCGATGCCCTGCGTCTGCTCTGCATCGACCCCAAAGGGCGGAGTTTTGCTTCGATGAAGCAGGCCCCGCATCTCATCCGCCCGCCGGTGCAGCGGATTGGGGAGGCGATCGAAGCGGTGCGTTCTGCCGTCAAGCTGATGGAGGCGCGCGATCGGCGCGGCGAATCCACACCGGCGCTGATCGTGATGATCGACGAGGTTGCCGACCTCGTGATGGAGGGGGGGAACAGCATCAGCCGGGCCTTGACGCGCCTGGCGCAGCGCGGGCGCGAGGCCGGTATCCACCTCGTCGCTGCCACCCAGCGCCCTTCTGCCGCCGTGCTCGACGGCGTGCTGCGGGCCAACTTCCCGCTGCGCCTGGTCGGCAAGGTAACGTCGGCCACGGAGGCTCGCCTGGCTTCCGGGCGGGCGGGCACGGAGGCGCACTTGCTGCAAGGGCGGGGAGATTTCCTCGCCGTCGGGGGGCGTCAGGTCATCCGCTTCCAGAGCGCCTACATCAGCGCTGAGGAGGCGGCCCTCGCCATCGCCGAGCGGTGGCATTCCCGCTGAGGAGGTTTGCTATGGAGACCATCGGTCAACGGATAGGACGGTTTCTCGCTTTGGTGAGCATCCTTTTCGCGCTGTCGCTGGCGCTCATCGTCGCCGAGCGGTTGAGCCGGGATGCCCTCACCCTGCTCGTCGGCATTGCGATCGGCGCATTGCTCCTCGTGCCCCTGACGGCCTTTCTGCTCCTCCTGTGGCGGCGGCAGGAAGCCCGTTTGACCGCCCAGATGGAGATGCACGGGGCGAGCCGCCAAACGTCGCCCCCGGTCATCGTCGTCGCGCCGCCGCTCTACGGCTCCGCTCAGCCGTCGAGCCATGCCCTGCGCGATGAGGCCCTCGCGCGCTGGGAGCAATCGGCACGTCCACAGCGGGCTTTCACCTTCGTGGGCGAGGATTGAAGCGCTCTCTATCCATTTCCGGCGCTCCGTGTATAATTCGGGGCGAGGTGAATGATGCTGGAAGTTACGGTCGAGGCTATTCAGGTCAGTCTCATCTCGCCCCACCGTCTTATCCTGCTCAAGGAGGTGGAGCGGGAGCGCTACTTGCCTATCTGGATCGGGGCTTGCGAGTCGGAAGCCATCGCCATCCGTCTGCAGGGCGTTACGCCGGGACGCCCGATGACCCACGACCTGTTGCTGAACCTCATCCGCGATCTGCAGGCCACCCTGGAGTTCATCATCGTTACCGCCTTGCGCCGTGATACCTTCTACGCGCAACTGGCCCTCACGCAGGACAATGCGCCGCTCTTCGTGGACTGTCGCCCCAGCGACGCGATCGCCCTGGCCGTGCGGGCCGGTGTGCCCATCTACGTCGAGGATGAGGTGATGCAGTCGGCGGGTATCACGCCCGATGCCGATCTCCTCGGCGGCGACGGTAGCGCCGAGGACGAGGAACTGGAGATCTTCCGCCGCTTCCTCGATCGCCTCGACCTGGACGACCTGCCGACCGACTGAACGAAAGCGAGACAATGGCGGATAGCAAAAGCAGACCCCAGAATATCGAAGCCGAGGAGGCCGTCCTCGGCGCATTGCTCATCGATCCGGAGGCGATGTTCCGTGTGCTCTCCTTCCTGCGGGCCGAGCACTTCTACCTGAGCAAGCATCGCCACATCTACGAGGCCCTCGTCGCCCTGCATGAGCAGCGCGAGCCGATCGACCTGCTCACCGTGAGCAAGACGCTGGAATCCCGCGGGCAGTTGGAGGCCGTGGGCGGAACGGCGGCGCTCGTCGCCCTGATGGAGCGCGTCCCGACGGCGATCAACATCGAGAGCTACGCGCGGATGGTCGAGCAGGCTTTCGTGCGTCGTCAGCTCCTCGATGCGGCGACGCGCATCGCCCAATTGGCCTACGAGGAGAAAAAGCCCATCGGCGAGGTGATCGATCAGGCCGAGCAGGCCCTCTTCGCCATCTCGCAGCGGCGCAGCGCCCGCGATCTCCGCCCCATCCAGGAGGTCGTGGACAGCTACTATGCCTGGGTGGAGCATCTCTACGAGCGCCGAGGGGAGCTGATGGGGATTCCCAGCGACTTCAAGCCCCTCGACGAACTGCTGGGCGGCTTCCAAAAGTCGGACTTGATCATCCTGGCCGCCCGCCCCGGTGTTGGCAAGACCTCGCTGATGCTCTCCATCGCGCTCAACGCCGCACGCAAGAACAAGACGCTGGCCATCTTCAGCCTGGAGATGTCCGCAGAGCAACTCGTCCAGCGGATGGTGGCCGCGCTCAGCGAGATCAATGCCCACCGTCTCCGCCTGGGGAACCTGCGCGACGATGAGTGGGTTCGTTTCACCGATGCGATAGCGACGCTTTCCGAGTTGCCCATCTACATCGATGACACCCCCGCCCTGACGCCGATCCAGTTGCGCACCAAATGCCGCAGACTCCACTCGGAACGGGGGCTGGATATGGTCTTCGTCGATTACCTGCAACTGATGACCTCCGACCGGCGCAGCGAGAACCGCGTGCAGGAAGTCTCGTACCTTTCGCGAATGCTCAAGGCGCTGGCCCGCGAGCTGAATATCCCGGTGATGGTCGCCTCCCAGCTTTCCCGCGCCGTGGAGCAGCGGCAGGACAAGCACCCCGTCCTTTCGGACCTGCGCGAAAGCGGCAGCATCGAGCAGGATGCCGACGTCGTCATTTTCATCTACCGCGATGAACTCTACCATCCGGAGACGGAATTCCCCAACATCGCCGAGTTGATCGTCGCCAAGCACCGCAGCGGCCCCACGGGCACCATCCAGCTCTTCTTCGACAAGCGTTACACGCAGTTCCGTGAGCCGGGTGCCCCCGCCCCGAGGGAGGCCCCGCTATGAGCCGACCGCTGCGCACCTTCTCCGGCTTCCCGCCGGGACGGGTGGCGCTGACGCCGCTACCCGACCTTCTCTTCACCGACCTCGTGCCCTTCGTCGATGACCTGGCGGAACTGAAGATCACCTTGCTGGCCCTCTGGCTCCTGGCCCACAAGCGGGGGCAGGTCGCCCCCTGGCTGACGGAGGCGGAGCTGCTGCGGCAGCCTGCCGTCCGCGCGGCTCTGGGGGCGGAGGGGATCGAGCAGCGGCTTCGCCTTGCGTTGAGCCGCGCCGTCGAGCGCGGGACCCTCCTCTGCGCCGAGGTAGAGGGCGAGAGGCGCTACTTCGCCAACAGCGAGCGCGGGCGCAAGGCCGTCGAGGCCCTGCGGCAGGGGCACACGTTGGCGCAGATCGACCTCGACGAACGCCCCAACATCTACACCCTCTACGAGGAGAACATCGGACCGCTCACCGCCCTCATCGCCGAGGAACTGCGCGAGGCGGAGGCCACCTACGCGCCCGAATGGATCGAGGAGGCTTTCCGGGAGGCGGTGCGGATGAACAAGCGGAACTGGAAGTATGTCCATGCCATCCTCAGAAACCGCGCTGGAGGTCGGCGATGAAGAGCGCAGGTGAGATCGGCGAGGCGCTGAGCCGCAAGGTGCAGCACGACGGAGCAGCAGCTCCCGCCGTCGAGTCGGGGCTTGGGCGTCCCGACTGCCCCTACTGCCACGGACTGGGCTATGTCCGCCGCGATGTCCCCGTCGGTCATCCTGACTTCGGCAAGCTCTTCCCCTGCTCCTGTCGCGAGGAGGCCCTGCGTCAGCAGCGGCTGGCCGCTCTGCGGGAGATGAGCCATCTGCAAAACCTGGAGCGCTTCACCTTCGAGACCTTTCAGCCGGAAGGCCAGGGGCTTTCGCCGGACCGTCGGCGCAACCTGCGGCTGGCCTATGAGGCCGCCCGCGAGTTTGCACGCCACCCGGAAGGATGGCTCGTCCTGCGTGGCGGGTACGGCTGCGGCAAGACCCATCTGGCGGCGGCGATTGCCAACGAATGCGTCGCGCGGGGCTATCCCGTGCTCTTCCTCACCGCCCCCGATCTCCTCGATCACCTGCGGGCCGCCTTTGCCCCCAACGCCGCGCAGAGCTACGACGAGCGTTTCGAGGAGGTGCGCAGCGCTCCCCTTCTCATCCTCGACGACCTGGGCGTGGAGCATGCCACCCCCTGGGCGATGGAGAAGCTCTTCCAGCTCCTCAACTATCGCTATATGACCCGCCTGCCCACCGTCATCACCACCAACCGCGAGGTGGAAGACCTCGATCCGCGCCTGCGTTCGCGGCTGGGCGATACGGAACTGGTCAAGCTCATCACCATCCTCGCCCCCGATTACCGGCAGGGCGGCGTCGAGGCTGAGCATTCCGACCTCAACACGCTCCCGCTCTACGCCGAGATGACTTTCGAGACTTTCGAGATCGTCGGCGGGCTTTCGCGAGAGGAAAAGCGTCGGCTGCAGCAGGCTATGGAAACGGCGCTGACCTACGCCGACGATCCGCATGCGCTCAACGAGAGCGGATGGCTGCTCATCCGCGGCGACTACGGCACCGGCAAGACGCACCTGGCGGCGGCGATCGCCAACGAGCGTGTGCGGCAGGGGCAACCGGCGCTCTTCGTCGTCGTCCCCGACCTGCTCGACCATTTGCGGGCGGCCTTCGCTCCGCACAGCACGCAAAGCTACGACCAGCGCTTCGATGAGGTGCGCCACGCCCCCTTCCTCGTCCTCGACGACCTGGGGACGGAGAGCGCCACGCCCTGGGCGCAGGAGAAGCTCTACCAGCTTTTCAACTACCGCTACGTCGCCAAGCTCCCGACGGTCGTGACCACTTCGCGGCGGCTGGACGAACTCGACGCCAAGCTGAGCATCCGTTTCCGCGATCCGCGCCGTTGCACCATCGTGGCGCTGGAGTTGCGTCCCTACGTGGAAGTGGAGCGAACGGCCACCCGGTCTTCGTCTTCGCGCCGCCGCAATCGGCGGGGAACGACGCCGTTCTGATTGGCGAAATGGCATACGCAGTACGGAATACGCAATACGCACCACGCATCACGCAATACGCACGACGCCGTGAGCTTGGTATTGCGTGTTCCGTATTCCGTGTTGCGTAATCCGTGAGAGTTAAGGAGGGACTGTGATGGCAAATGATGGACGAATGGAAGCCTTGAAGCAGGCCGTTGTGCAGATCAAGCGGCGCTATGGCGAAGGGGCCTTGATGCGCCTGGGCGAGGCTACCCACTTGCGGGTAGATGTCATTCCGACCGGTTCTCTGGCGCTCGACATTGCCCTGGGCGTCGGCGGCCTGCCGCGGGGGCGGATCACCGAGATCTACGGGCCGGAAGGCTCCGGCAAGACGACGATCTGCCAGCACGTCGTCGCCGAGGCTCAGAAGCGCGGCGGCATCGCTGCCTTCATCGATATGGAGCATGCCCTCGATCCGTCCTACGCCGAAGCCTGCGGCGTGAATATCGAGGAGCTTTACATCTCCCAGCCCGATACCGGCGAGCAGGCGTTGGAGATCGCCGAAACGCTCATCCGCAGCGGCGCGGTCGATGTCATCGTCGTCGATTCCGTCGCCGCCCTCGTCCCCCGCGCCGAGATCGAGGGCGAGATGGGGGACTCGCACCCCGGCCTCCAGGCGCGGCTGATGAGCCAGGCGCTGCGCAAGCTCTCCGGCGCGATCAAGCAGAGCAATGCCGTCGTCATCTTCACCAACCAGCTCCGCTCGAAGATCGGCGTGATGTTCGGCTCGCCGGAGACGACGAGCGGCGGGCGGGCGCTGAAGTTCTACGCCTCCGTCCGCCTGGACGTGCGTCGCATCACGGCGATCAAGAACCGCGGCGAGGTCATCGGCCATCGCACGCGCGTCCGCGTAACCAAGAACAAGGTCGCGCCGCCCTTCCGCGTGGCCGAGTTCGACATTATGTACGGTCAGGGCATCAGCCGCGAGGGCGATCTGATGGACGTGGCGTTGGAGATGGGCATCCTGGACAAGCGCGGCTCCTTCTACTACTTCGAGGGGGAGCGCTTCGCGCAGGGACGGGAGAACGCCAAGAGCTATCTGGCGGAGCATCCGGAGGTCGCCGACGCCATCGAGACCCTCATCCGCGCCAGGCTCCAGGGCGAGGAGGCGATGCCGTCCGTCGAACCCGTCGAGGAGGAGGGCGCGGAGACCGCAGCCTGAGACGGAGGGGGAGATGCGAATCCTCATCACCGGACACAAGGGACAGCTTGGGCGTGCCCTCTGGGCCGCGCTGGAGGCCGGGCACGATCTGCTGGGCCTCGACTTGCCGGAGGCCGACATCACCGATCGGGCGGCGTTAACGGCGACCGTGCGCGATTTTCGCCCCCATCTCATCCTCCATCCCGCCGCGATGACCGACGTGGACGGGTGCGCGCGCAATCCGGCGCTGGCCTACCGCGTCAACGGGATGGGGACGCAGAACGTGGCCCTGGCCGCGGCGGAGGTCGGTGCCGAACTGCTCTACGTGAGCACGAACGAGGTCTTCGACGGGGA
>JALXBP010000012.1 GCA_026991395.1 Anaerolineae bacterium
GACGATGTCATCGCCAAGCTGAAGTGGATGGAGAAGACGCTCTACCCGGCACTGGCGCGCGCGCTGGAGGAGACGGGGCCGATCGACCTGCGGAGCATCATCGCGCAGGCGCTGCATATGGGCGATGAGGGACACAACCGCAACCGCGCGGCGACCTCCCTCCTCTTCCGCCAGTTGGCCCCGGCCATCGTCAGGACTTCCGATACGCAGACGGCGGTCGAGGTGCTGAAGTTCATCGACGGCAACGACCACTTCTTCCTCAACCTCTCGATGCCGTCGGTGAAGTCGATGCTGATGCCCGCCGAGGGGATCGAGGGGAGCACCATCGTGACGGTGATGGCCCGCAACGGCACCGACTTCGGTATCCGTGTGGCCGGGATGCCCGATCGCTGGTTCACCGCGCCCGCGCCGACGGTCGAGGGGCTGTGGCTGCCCGGCTACTCCGCCGAGGACGCCAACCCCGACATCGGCGATTCCAGCATCACGGAGACGGGCGGCATCGGCGGCTTCGCGATGGCGGCAGCGCCGGCTATCGTCCGCTTCGTCGGCGGGACGGCGGACCTGGCGTTGAGCGTAACGCAGGAGATGTACCAGATCACGGCGGGCGAGCACGAGTTCTTCACCGTGCCCGTACTCAACTTCCGGGGCACGCCGCTGGGCATCGATGTGCGCAAGGTGATGGCGAGCGGCATTCCGCCCTTCATCAACACGGGCGTGGCGCACAAGAAGCCCGGCATCGGCATGGTCGGCGCGGGCCTGGTCCGTGCGCCGAAGAAGTGCTTCGAGGATGCCTTCGCAGCGATCAAGGAGATGTATCTGTAACCCTTCCCGCGCTACGGTGTTTCAGGGAACGTAGCGGGGGAATCCGACGAGCCTCGAAGAGGCCGACTTCAAAACTTTCAAGGAGGTTTGTGATGAAGATCATCGATCTGACCATTCCGTTGGGGATTGCGACGCCTGCGTGGCCGACGTATGAGCCATTGCAGATCAAGTACTTCAAGCGGCTGGCGCCGAACGGGGCGAACGGCCAGGTGTTGACCCACTCCAATCACCTGGGCACCCATCTCGACGGTGAGATTCACTTCTACACGGCGGGGAAGGACATTTCGGAGCTGGATATGGACTTCCTCGTTCACGACGCGGTGATCGTCGATCTCTCGGACGTGGTGGCGGACTACGACATCTACACGTCGGAGATGATCGAGGACAAGGTAGAGGTGAAGGAAGGGGACATCCTCATCATCCACACGGGGTTCCATCACTTCGGCTGGGACATGCCGACGGCGAACGAGGTGCGCTACATGGTGCAGCATCCGGGGCCGGATCGGGAGTTTGCGGAGTGGGCGAAGAAGAAGAAGCTGCGCTGGATCGGCGTGGACTGCGGGAGCGCGGATCATCCGATGAACACGATCATCCGCAACTGGATGCCGCGGCAGGCGAATCAGGCGCGGATTCACTTCCGCAAGAAGTACGGCAAGGAACTGGAGGAGGTCTTCACGGACGACAAGTACCAGTTGATGCACATCGAGATGTTCCCCTACGGCATCATCCACGCGGAGTGCCTGGGCGGCGACATCGACCTGCTGGTGAACCGGCGGGTGAAGGTTGGCTTCTTCCCTTGGCGCTTCGTGGAGGGCGAGTCGAGCATTGGCCGCTGCGTGGCCTTCGTGGAGGATGACGAGTACGAGGAGTTGATGGCGAAGAAGGCGGCGATGCCGAAGACGAAGTTCGGCGACGCCTACGATCCGAAGCACGTGGAGAACCTGAACAAGCAGGTCGAGGCTCGCGGCTATCAGACGCTGCGAATGTAGGTCGAGACGCTCTCGCGGGACGGGCACGCCCCGCGAGAGCGGTTTATCCCATACAATCCCATTTTAAGGAGGTATTCATCATGCGTTTGGAACCACCCGTTGAGGTAACCCGCGACAAGATCACCTTCGATGTGAGCGAGATCGAGCCGATTCTCCAGGGCCCGGCGATGGACATCCCGCCCTTCCCCCCGGCGATGGTAACGCTCAAGGACGGCTCCACGATGGTCATCCGCCAGGCGAAGCTGGAGGAGGCCCCGGTGATGCTGGAGTACGTCGAGAAAGTGATGAAGATTCCGCACGACTTCTATGACATCGTCGGTGCCCGCGTCTATGCCGAAATCCTCGGCTGGTACCGCAAGCGGCTGAAGGACCCCTACACGATCATCGGCCTCATCGATGGGGAGTGGGTCGGCTTTGCCAATGGCCGCCTGATGAACGAGAAGATCAACATCAGCCTGCACACGATGGCGCTCAAGCGCGGTCTGCGCATCGGCGCGATTATGTACTACGCCAAGGCCGCCTACGCCTTCGAAATCCTCGGCCAGGAGGAGTGGTGGGCGACCTACGAGAGCTATAACGGCTGGAAGCGCTGGGGCGTCGGGATGGCGCAGCCTTCCTACCCGTGGCCGGAGTACCAGCACGAGCTGGGCGGCGCGCGCGTCTACTACATCACCAAGGAGTACTGGAAGACGACCGTCCACGACTACATCAAGCAGATGACCGGCGTCGAACTGGTGCGCCCCGTCCCGGAGGAGTTGCTGGAGAAGAACGCGGAGATCAAGAAGGTCCCGAAGCTGGAGGCCATCTAACAGCGGGTTTTGGGTTCTCCCCCGCGCACGTCCCACGGGGTGGGGGAGAACCATCCTTGCGGTTTGGAGTTCATCGGGAAGGGGGGTGATTGCCGCATCGAGAAAGGCTAAGCTGACAGAGATCGGTTGCAGGGTTTGATCGTTTACTCATCAGTTCTCTTCACAATCAGGGAGGTAATTCTATGTCCGCCAAGAAGAAAGAGGTCTTCGGCTACTTGCCCAATGACGCTCCGCCCTTCGGGCAAATGGTGTTGTTGGGCTTCCAGCACGTGCTGACGATGTTCCCCGCCACCGTGTTGGTCGCCCTGCTGGTCGGCTTCGACGTGAGCGCAGTTCTGGCCGTCTCCGGTCTGGCGACCTTGACTGCCTTGACGCTTTCCCGTGTCTTCATCGGCAAGTTCATCCCGCTCTACTACGGCTCCTCCTTCAGCTACATCTCCGCGACCATCGCCTTGACGCACGCCGAGTTCGGTGTCTACGCGGGTGATCTCGTCCGCCTGGCGCAGGTCGGCATCGTCGCCACCGGCCTGGTCAACATCGTTACCGGTCTCGTCATCAACTACATCGGCAAGGACAACCTGGACAAGATTCTGCCGCCGATCATCACCGGCTCGGTCGCCCTGGTCATCGGCTTGACCCTGGGCGGTGCGGCGGTCGATATGGCGAGCGCCAACTGGACGGTCTCCATCATCACGCTCGTGGTGACCATTGCCCTCTCCGTCTACCTGCAGGGTGCTGGCTTCATCGGCCTCCTGCCGATTCTCCTGGGGGCGATCGTCGGCTATCTGGTGAGCATCCCCTTCGGCTTGATCGACTTCCAGCCGGTGATGGAGGCCAGTTGGTTCGTCGTGCCGAAGTTCTCCCTGCCCGATTTCGCCAACCCGCGCGCGTGGGAGTCGGTCGCGGCCATCGCCATCATCGCCATTGCGACCATCCCCGAATCGACGGCGCACCTCTACCAGATCAGCCTCTACGTTGACAAGCTGGCCGAGGACCTGGGCAAGGAGCCGTACAACCTCAGCCAGTACATCGGCCTCAACCTGGTGCTGGATGGTCTGGGAGACACCATCAACGGTCTGTTCGGCGGTGTGGCGGGCACGAACTACGGCGAGAACAACTCGCTGATGGCCATCACCCGCAACTACTCCGGCCCGGTGCTGATGACGGCTGCCGTCATCGCCATCTTGCTCGGCTTCATCGGCAAGCTGGCGGCGCTGGTGCACTCCATCCCCGTCGCCGTTACCGGCGGCTTGGCGATCTACCTCTTCGGCGTCATCGGGATGCAGGGTATTGCCCTCATCCAGTCGGAGAAGGTCAACCTCTTCGACCCGAAGGAACTGTCCATCGGCGCGGTGATCACCATCGTCGCCCTCGGTGGGCAGATCATCGGCAACGGCTACATCCCGATCGTCATCCCGAAGATCTTCCCGCAGGGGCTGCCCTGTATCGCGACCGGTGCGGTGGCCGGCATCATCCTCAACGCTCTCTTCCTCCTCTTGCCGCCGGAGAAGTTCGGGATTGAGACGCGCGAAAATCTCAACTACTAAGTTGCGCTGAAGGTCAGCCCGACGTCTCCGCGCTGCGGGGCATCCTCGGCGGGGACGTCGGGCCTTTGCCTTGCAAAGATCACACTTTTGAGGGAGGTTGCACCTATGCGACCATTCGATTACTACAAACCCAAGGATTTCCAGGAGGCGATCGCCCTGCTCAGCCAGGAGGGGAAGAAGACCTTCCCCGTGGCTGGGGCGACGGACCTCATCCCCATGGCGCGGGACGAGCGCTGGCTGCCCGACATCGTCGTGGACATCAAGGCGCTGCCCGGCCTGCGGGAGTTGAAACTCATCGACGAAGGGCTGTACGTCGGTGCGGCGATGACGATGAACGAGATCGCCGCTTCGCCCCTCGTCAAGAGCACGTGGGATGTGCTGGCGCAGGGAGCTTCGTCCGTGGGACACAATCAGGTGCGCAACCGCGCCACCGTCGGCGGAAACATTGCCACCTCCTCCCCCGCCGCCGATACGCCCCCCTCGCTCCTCGTCCTGGAGGCGATCGTCGTCGTCCGGGGGCCGGAGGGTGAGCGCCGCATCCCCATCACCGAGTTCTTCCTCGGGCCGCGGCGCAACGCGCTGAAGAAGGGCGAGATCATCGTCGGGCTGATCCTCCCCACGCCGCCGGAAGGGGCGGTCGGCAGCTATCACCGCATCAGCCGTCGCCACGGGGCCGATCTGGCCATCGTCGGCGTCGCCGTCCTCGCCTACCCGAAGGCCGAGGGCTTCGGCTGGCGCGTTGCTCTGGGAGCGGTCGCGCCGACGCCGATCCGCGTGCCGCAGGCCGAGGCGACCCTCTCCGCCGCGCCGGGCAAGCCCGACGAGGCCGTCATCTCCCAGGCCATCCAGGAGGCCGTCGCAGCCAGCAGGCCGATCGACGACATCCGCGCGACGGCGAAGTACCGCCGCGAGATGATCGCCACGCTGATGCGCAAGGCGATCGAGGATGTGCTGGAGAAACTGTG
This sequence comes from Anaerolineae bacterium, assembly GCA_026991395.1. Lineage (GTDB taxonomy): Bacteria > Chloroflexota > Anaerolineae > B4-G1 > SLSP01 > JALXBP01. The sequence goes on from JALXBP010000012.1 coordinate 5,133, forward strand.
AGAGAGGAGGGCGGAATGTTACACGAGATCACCCTGAAGATCAACGGCGAGGAATACCAAGTCGCGGTCAAATCCCACCACACGCTCCTGACCGTGCTTCGTGAGCAGTTGGGCATCACCAGCCCCAAGCGGGGCTGTGAAAACGGCGAGTGCGGTGCCTGCACCGTCATCCTCGATGGCAAGCCGGTCAATTCCTGCATGGTGCTGGCGGTGGAGGCCGACGGGAGCACGATCGAGACGACGGAGGGGCTGGCGAAGGACGGCAACCTCCATCCGCTCCAGGAAGCCTTCATCGAGCACAATGCGGTGCAGTGCGGCTTCTGCACGCCCGGCATGTTGATGTCTGCCAAGGCGTTGCTCGACTTCAACCCCCATCCCACCGAGGAGGACATCAAAGTGGCGCTGGCAGGCAACCTCTGCCGCTGCACCGGCTACTATCGCATCATCGAGGCGGTGAAGGATGCCGCGGTGAAGATGGAGGCGGAGAAATGAGCAAGAAGCAGCAGCATACGGTCGATCCGGTCGGCAAGAGCGTCCCGCGCGTCGATGCCTTCGAGAAGGTTACGGGGGAGGCGAAGTACGTCGATGATATGTTCTTCGGCCCCGATATGTACTACGGCAAGCTGGTGCTCAGCCCGCACGCGCATGCCATCATCAAGAAGGTGGATGTGAGCAAGGCGCTGGCCTATCCCGGCGTCAAGGCGGTCGTGACCGGCGAGGACACACCCTATCGCATCGGCCTCTACATGCAGGATCGCTACATCTTCGCCCGCGACCGCGTCCGCTACGTCGGCGAGCCGGTGGCGGGGGTCATCGCCATCAGCGAGGAGATCGCCGAGGCGGCGGCCAAGCTGGTCGAGGTGGAATACGAGGTGCTGGAGCCGCTCTTCGATCCCTACGAGGCGGCGCAGCCCGGTGCCCCCCTCATCCACCCCGACATGGAAAGCTACACGTGGCCGCCCTTCATCTTCCCGGAGCCGGGCACCAATGTCTCCGAGCACTTCAAGCTGCGGCGCGGCAACGTCAGTGACGAGGGCGTGGCGCAGGAGGTCTGGGATCAGTGCGCGGCCATCGTCGAGCAGACCTTCCGCCTGCCGCCGATCCAGCACGTGCCCATCGAAACGCACGTGGCGGTCGCGCTGTGGGAACTCGACGGGAAGGTTACGCTCTGGTCGCCCTCCCAGTCGCCCTTCGCCCAGCGCGACCTCATCGCCCAGGGGATGGGCATCTCCCACGGCGACCTGCGCGTCATCTCGCCCTACGTCGGCGGCGGCTTCGGCGGCAAGGCGGGCGTCTCCATCGAGGCGAACGTCGTCGCCATGGCCCGCGCGGTGAAGGGGCATCCGGTCAAGGTGCGCATGACGCGCGAGGAGGAGTTCACCACGACCAACGTCCGCCAGAGCCTCTACGCGCACACCAAGATCGGCTGCGATGCCGAGGGCAACCTCCTGGCGATGGAGACGGAGTACTACTTCGGCGGCGGCGGCTACAACGACTACGGCGTCAACATCGCCCGCGCTGCCGGGTACTCCTGCACCGGCCCCTACCGCATCCCGAACGTGAAGGGCGATTCGCGCAGCGTCTATACCAACACCCCCATCGGCAGCGCGATGCGCGGCTTCGGCATGCCGGAGATCCACTGGGGCATCGAGCAGATTATGGACCAGTTGGCGGAGAAGATCGGCATGGACCCCGCCGAGTTCCGCCGCAAGAACGCCGTGCGCACGGGCGACACCATCCTCACCGGGATGAAGATGACGCCCATCAACCTCGTTGCCTGCATCGACAAGGCGAAGGAGTTGATCGGCTGGGATGAGGAGAAGAAGCCCTCCGCGCCGAACAAGAAGCGCGGCGTCGGCATCGCCATCATGTGGAAAGCGCCCGCGATGCCGCCCAACCCCGGCTCCAGCGCCATCGTCCGCTTCAACGAGGATGCAACGGTCAACGTCTACGTCGGCGGCCAGGAGATCGGCCAGGGGGCCTTCACCGTCGCCGCGCAGATGGCCGCGCAGGCGCTCGGCGTCCCCTTCGAGTGGGTGCGCGTCTCCGCCAACCCCGTCGATACCAAGTACAGCCCCTACGAGTGGCAGACGGTCGCCAGCCGCATCACCTGGTCGATGGGCAATGCCGTCAAGCGTGCCGCTGAGGATGCCCGCCGCCAGATCATCGACATCGTCGCCAAGTACTGGGACGAGGACCCGGAGGACCTGGACATCCGCGATGGCGTCGTCATCTCCTACAAGTCGGAGCGCGAGCAGCCCTTGAAGAAGATGGTCATCTACGGTCTGCCCAACGAGAACTACGAGGGCTGGCAGGGCGGCCCGATCATCGGGCGCGGCAAGTTCATGCCGACCTACGTCACCAACCTCGACCCGGAGACGGGGCAGGGCACGCGGGCCGTTGTCCACTACACCGTCGGCGCGCAGGCCGTCGATCTGGAGGTCGATACCGAGACCGGCCAGATCGAGATCATCAAGATCGCCAGCGTCTACGACGTGGGCAAGGCCATCAACCCCGACCTCATCATGACCCAGATCGAGGGTGGGGCCGTCCACGGGATGAGTTCCGCCTTCGAGGGCATCTTCTTCGACAAGGACGGGCGTCCGATCAACGCCAGCCTGGTAGACTACAAGATCGCCACCATCCAGGATATTCCCAAGAAGGTGGTCGGCGACTACGTGGAGACCCCGTTGCCCGATGGGCCGTGGGGTGCGCGCGGCGTCGGCGAGCACGTGATGGTGCAGACCGCACCGGCCATCGCCAACGCCATCTACAACGCGATCGGCATCCGCGTCCCCGATCTGCCGCTCTCTGCGGAGAAGATCTACACGGCGATCAAGGAAAAGGAAGCCAAAGAGAAGGGCGAGTAATCCCTTGCGAACGAAGCCCCGACCTCGGCGGTCGGGGCTTTGTCGTTTCTGCGCTGTTGCGGAGGAGGGGAACTCAACTTTCCCAGAACCGGAGCACGCTCTCCCCCATACGGAGGCGGTCGCCGCTGTGCAACTTTGCGGGATGCTCCAGACGCTCGTCGTTGAGATAGGTGCCGTTGTGGCTCTCCAAATCCTCCACCCACCAGCAGCCATCGCGCCAGAGCACGAGCGCGTGATGGGCGGAGACGAAGGGATCGTCGAGAACGATGGTGTTGTCCCTGGCGCGCCCGATGGCGGTTACGGGACGCAGGCGCATCGGCGGCGACTCGCCCCATTGGAGATAGGCGCTCGGTGCGCCGCGTCTCTCCCCTTCACCTCGTTGCAGGTCGCGCCAGAGGAGATAGAAGGCCATCCCCAAGAAGAGGTAGAGCGTAACGGTCAGGAGCAGACGGAGCACGAGCACCATCATCGTTCTCCTTCCACGTAGAGCGCCGTAACGGCACCGAATTCGATGCGGTCGCCGGAGCGGAGGATCGCCTCCCGAACGGGAAGCCCGTTGAGCCGGGTCCCGCTGCGGCTGTCGAGATCGACGAGGAGATAGCGGCGGTAGCGCTGCTTGAGGAGCGCGTGGTGTCGGGAGACGCTGCGGTCGTCGAGGATGAGGTCGTTGTCGGCGGCACGACCAATGCGCACCTCGGCGCGGGTCAGCTCGAAAGTTCGCCGCCCGTCGTTGAGGATGAGCACTGCGCGGAG
>JALXBP010000013.1 GCA_026991395.1 Anaerolineae bacterium
CTCCCCGCCCCGCGCCCCCCTCACCGCAGCGCAGACGGCGCATCAACTGGCCCTTCGTCCTCCTTGGCTTGAGTGCGGCCACGGTCGCCCTCTTCCTCCTCGCGGCCATCGTCCTCATCGGCGGCTACTTCTACATCGCTTCGCAACTCCCGCCGGTCGAGACGCTGCGCGAAAAGCAACTCGACTTCGCCAGCAGCCGCATCTACGACCGCAACGGCGACCTGCTCTACGAGATGATGGACCCCGGCGCTGGACGCCGCACCTACGTCCACATCGAGCAGATCTCCCCCTACCTGCGCCAGGCCACCGTCGCCACAGAGGACCGCAACTTCTACACCCACGGCGGCTTCGATCCCGTCGCCATCCTCCGCGCCGTCTACTACGCCTGGCAGGAGAAGGAGTTCGTCTCCGGCGGGAGCACCATCACCCAACAGGTCGCCCGCAACCTCCTCCTTTCGCCGGAGGAGCGCCAGCAGCGCACCTTCTCCCGCAAGCTGAAGGAGATCGTCCTCGCCTACGAACTGACACGCCGTTACACCAAGGACGACATCCTGGAGATCTACCTCAACAACATCAACTACGGCAATATGGCCTACGGCGTCGATGCCGCCGCCCGCACCTACTTCGGCAAATCGGCCTCCGACCTGACCTTAGGGGAGGCGGCCTTCTTAGCCGGATTGCCGCAAGCGCCCGCCGCCTACGACCCCTTCCACGGGGGGCTGGATGCGGCGCTCAAACGACAGCGCACCGTGCTCCAACTGATGGTGGAAGCGGGCTACATCACGCCGGAGGAGGCCGAGGCGGCGGCGCAGGAACTGGAGCAGTACACCTTCCACCTGCCCTACGGCGACCGCATCCCCGCGCCGCACTTCGTCTTCTACGTCCAGCAGTGGGTCGAAGAGCACCTGGGCACCGAGGCCCTCTACAGCGGCAGCGGCCTGCGCATCCACACCACCCTCGATCCGCGCCTGCAGGAGATCGCCGAGCAGGAGGTCTACAGCGGCGTCCTCCGCCTGCGCGACCGCCACGTGAGCAACGCCGCCCTCATCGCCCTCCAGCCCTCCAGCGGGGAGATTCTGGCGATGGTCGGGAGCGCCGACTTCTACAGCGAGACGTTAGGCGGCCAGGTCAACGTCACGACGCGCTGCCGCCAGCCCGGCTCCGCCATCAAGCCGCTCACCTACCTGGCCGCCTTCGAGCGCGGCTGGACACCGGCGACGATCATCTGGGACCTGCCGATCACCTACACCGACGCGGCGGGCAACATCTACAAGCCGGTCAACTACGACGGCACCTTCCGCGGGCCGGTCTCCGTGCGCACCGCCCTGGCCAACTCGCTCAACATCCCCGCGGTGAAGACGCTGGCCTTCGTCGGCGTGGACGGCCTGCTTTCGATGGCCGAGCGCCTGGGAGCGACCTCCATCGTCTCCCCCCAACTCGAATGCCCCGACTACCCCGCCGATCAACGCCCGCCCTACGGCCTCGCCCTCACCTTGGGCGGCGGCGAAATGAAGCCGCTCGACCTCGCCGCTGCCTATGCCACCTTTGCCAACGGCGGCCTGCGGATGGAGCCGACGCCCGTCCTCTGGATCGAGGACAACGAGGGCAACATCCTCCTCGATAACCGTCGGCGCGGCGGTGAGCAGGTCGTCTCCCCTCAACTCACCTATCTGCTGACCAACATCCTCTCCGACACCCAGGCCCGCTGCCTCGTCTTCCGCTGCCCCAACCTCCTCGAACTGCCCGACCGCCCCGTCGCGGCGAAAACGGGGACGACCAACGACTTCCGCGACGCCTGGACGGTCGGCTACACGCCCGACATCGCCGTCGCCGTCTGGGTGGGAAACAACGACAACTCACCGATGGATCACGTTCCGGGGAGCGTCGGCGCGGCCCCGATCTGGCACGCCTTCCTCGCGCGGGCACTGGAGGGCACGCCGCCGCACGACTTCCCCCGCCCCCAAGGCATCGTCGAGCGCGAAGTCTGCGCGATGTCCGGCGTCCAGCCTTCCCCCTACTGCCCGGCACGGCGGACGGAGCTTTTCGCCTACGACCACCTGCCCCCCGGCCCCGAACACGACTGGTTCCAGTTGGTGCGCATCGATCGCGAAAGCGGCCTGCTCGCCAACGTCTTCTGCCAGGATAACGTCATCGAGAAGATCGTGGTCGTCCTGCAGCATATCGACGATCCCGACGGACGCCGATGGATGCGCCGATGGGCGGCGGAACACGGCTACGAGATCGCCCCCGACCGCTACTGCAGCGAAGGCGAACCCTCCGACCTGGTGCAGCTCCTCAGTCCCGCCCCCGGCACGATCGTCACCGCGCCGATCCCCATCGTCGGCACGGTACTCCTCCCCGACCTCGACCACTTCGTCGTCGATTACGGCGTCAGCGCCCACCCCTTGGCCTGGGGACGGGTCGCTGGCCCCTTCACCGGAGCCGTGGAGAACCAGACGCTCACGATGTGGGACCCGCGCCCGCTGGAGCCGGGCACCTACTCGCTGCGCATCCTCGCCTACGACCGCCAGGGACGCGGCTACGAAAGCCGCGTCGTCGTCCAGGTCGCCCGCCCCACCCCGACGCCGACCGTCACGC
>JALXBP010000014.1 GCA_026991395.1 Anaerolineae bacterium
GGCCCCGATGCCTATCTGCTACGTCTACATTTCGCCCAGTGAATCCGACTCATGGCTGGATGATTGGCTGGGCGAGGACGAGGTCATCGCCTCCGGTGACAGCCGTACCTTCAACGTGCCGAAGGACACCTTCGACGTGCTGACCCGCGATTGCGACGGTGTCGTGATGGCGACCTTCTGGGAGATCGACGGCACGACGACGCTCACGGTGGGGAAGCCGGGTACGCACGTACTCACCCTGGAAAACGACAGCAGCACCGAAATCTGCTTTGTCTACATCGATCCCTCGACGAGCGATACGTGGAGCGACGATTGGCTTGGCCCGAAGGAGACGATTGTCAGTGGTGCAGCTCGCCACTTCTTCGTCGAGCCGGGTACCTATGACCTGCTGGCCCAGGATTGCGACGGCAATGAGCTGGCCAGCGAATACGGGGTAGAGATCGACGACGACATCACCTGGACACTGAGCGATCAGTAAACGTCGCCGCGCGAACGGCGTTGAAGTCTGGCCTGCTTCGTGTAGCATAAGGCCGCTTCAACGCCGTTTTTCGTTGTAAAAACTTCAGATGGAGGTTCGTATGTCTCTCAATCCACAGCTTTTAGCGCTTATCACCGCTATGGCCTGGGGTATCGGCGGCTTCTTCGAGAAGAAGGGGCTGCATATGGGCCACCTCTCCCCGCAGATGGGGATCACCATTCGCACCGCCGTGGCCCTGATCATCCTGGGCATCGTCAGCTATCCGGACTGGAAGAGTGTGCCTCAGGCCGGTACGAAGGCACTGCTGATGATGGTCATCGGCGGGGGGGTCGTCGCCGGTTCGTTGGGGATGCTGGCCTTCTACGCGGCCATCAAGGGCGCGCCGTTGAACCGTGTGATGCCCATCGCCTTCACCTCGCCCTTCTTCGGGGCGCTGATGGGCGTGCTGCTCGGCGGGGAGCAGATCACGCCGAAGTCGGCGGTCGGGATGCTGCTCACCATTGGCGGGATCGTCTTGCTCACCATCTGACCGGATTGGCGCACGACGAAGCGGGGCACGTTCTCGTAACGTGCCCCGCTTGTTCGAAAGGAAATTACGCGGCAGCCGTGGCCGAAACCTTCTTGCGCTGGCTCCATTCTTCCCAGACGACGACGAAGGGCACGGCGACGCAGAGCGAGGTAAAGGTCTCGCTGATCATCCCCACGAGCATCACGGAGATGAAGGGCTTGAGCGTCGCGCCGCCGAAGAGGATGATGGCGATCATCACGAACATCGCGTTGAGCTGTGTCGCCAGGGAGCGGTGAACTGTCTCCATCACGCTGCGGTTGACGATCATCTCGAAGGGTTCGCCGGGATGCCGGGGGATATTCTCGCGGATGCGGTCGAAGACGACGATCACATCCTGGACGGAAAAGCCGATGACGGTCAGCAGGGCGGTGAGGAAGAGCGCGTCCACCTCCCAGCCTTGCAGCAGGCCCATCAGCGCGTAGAAGCCGAGCGTGACGATGACGTTGATCGTCATTGCGATGAGGGCGGCGACGCCGTAGCGGAAGGGGTGGGGGATGCGGCGGAAGGAGTACCAGATGAAGAGCAGGACGGCGATGGAGGAGACGAGGACAGCCAGCCCGGCCTGACGGGCCACCTCCGCGCCCAGGGTCGGCTCGACGGTATCGACGGTGGAGCGGGTGCGGTCGAGCGGCCCGACCTTCTGCTCGATCGCGTCCATGATCTCCTGCACCTCGTCCGTCGAGACGAAGGGCGCGCGCACCTGCCAGAGATTGTCGCTTTTGTTGCCTAATTGCTGGATGATCGCGCCGGAGAAGCCGTACTCGGTGAAGACCTCGCGGATAGCCTGCTCCTCGACCGGCTGCTGGAATTGCAGGACGAAGAGGCTGCCGCCGGTGAAGTCGATCCCCACGCGGAGAACCTGTCCGTAGGTGAGATAGGACGCGAGCATCGCTCCCAAACTCAGGAGGATGAGCACGGCAGCGATGGCGAAGTAGAGACGTCGTTTCTGCACGAAGTTGATCATGGCTAAGCCTCCTTACAGCCCCAGCAGTGCGGGCTTTTCCTGAATCTTCTCGCCGTACATCCCCAGCAGGATGCGCACGAAGGTGCGGGTTACGAAGATGGCGGTGAAGAGGTTGATCAGTGTACCCAGGGCCAGGGTGATGGCGAATCCCTTGACGAGGCTGGCGGCGAAGGCGCTGCCGAAGAAGTAGAGGATGAGACAGGTGAGCAGCGTCGCGTAGTTGGAATCGCGCACCGAGGTCCACGCGCGGCTGAAGCCGGCCTCCATCGCGCTCTGGATGGAACGCCCGCGTCGCAGTTCCTCCTTCATCCGCTCGAAGACGAGGATGTTGGCATCAACGGCCATACCCGTCGAAAGGAGGAAGCCTGCGATGCCCGGCAGGGTGAGCGTAACCGGTAGCAGCTTGTACACGAGCAGATTGAGCAGCACGTAGAGCGCCAGCGCCAGATCGGCAGCCAGCCCGTTCAGGCGGTAGTAGACGAGCATGAAGAGGAAGACGACGGCCAGCCCGATGATGCCCGCGCGGATGCTCTTTTCCACCGACTCCCGTCCCAGCGAGGGGCCGATGGCGCGGTAGCTTTCGATCTTCAGCGGGACGGGCAGCGCGCCGTATTTGAGCTGGATGGCCAACTGTTCGGCCTGCTCCTTCGTGAAGCCCCCGGAGATCTCCCCGGCACCGTCGGGGATTTGACTGCGGATGTAGGGACAGGAGATGATCTCCTTGTCCAAGACGATACAGAGCGGCTGGTTGATGTGGGAGGCGGTGTAGTCGGCAAAGAGTTGTTTGGCTGCCGGCTGGAGCTTGAAGGAGACGATCCAGATGTTGCGCTGCTGGTCGAAACCGGCCTCGGCCTCCTTGAGGTCTTTGCCGGTCATAATCGTCTTGAAGAGCACCGTCCCGCTGGGCACCGTCGTGCCCGTCAGCCCGTAGGTCGTGCTGATGAGCATCCCCGGCGTCAGCGAATCCGGCGGGATGGTGGGCGGCGGCTCGACGAACTCCAGCAGGGCCGTTTCGCGGATGGTGTCGATGGCCTGCTCCGGATTATCGACGCCGGGCAATTCGACGATGATGTGTCGTTCGCCCCGCACTTGGACGACAGGCTCGGTCAGGCCCAGCGCGTTGACACGGCTCTCGACGATCTTGGCCGCCGTCTCCAGCGAGCCGCGATCGATCGTCTCTCCGGGCGGGAGATCGGCGACGAGGAGAACCTGCAGGCCGCCCTGCAAGTCGAGCCCGCGCCGAAATTCCAGGCTGCGGGCCTCCTCCGGCTGCCAGAAAAGGAGCTTGGTGATCCAGGCCGGATGATGGATGGGCAGCACGAGGTAGAGGGCAATCGCGGCCAGGAGCAGAATGAAAGTCAATGCCACCGTCGTCTTGTTGTCGTTCATAGCCACCCCTTGAACAAGAATGACCGCCTCCTGGGCAGACCTCTCGATAGGGAGGCGGTAGCAGGCATTATAGTCCCCGACATGCATTTGTCAATCCGGCAATGCCGGTATAATCTGCGCGGGAGAGTTGAAGGGAGGGTGCGATGAAACGCTGGGCTTTTGTCCTCTTGTTGACCGCGGCGCTGGGCTTTTCGGCCTACCGTGCCGCGGAGGGAACGACGTTGACCTACCAGGGGCCGCTGCCCCCGCCGACCTCCGGCTACGGGAGTTGGGGGCCGCATCCCACCTCTGCGCCGATGACCTTTACCTTGACCGCTGCGGGCTACACGAATACGGTGGCGCTCTATCCCCCCGCCGACCAGACGTCGCCCGCGCCGACGCTCTTCTTCGCGCCCGGCTGGAACGTCCCCTGCGAGGGCTACGAAACGTTGCTGCAGTTCATCGCCAGCCAGGGCTACGTGGCCGTCTGCGATGACTATCACGAAGACAACCGCGCCATCGGCGAGCAACTCGTCGCCGCCTTCGTCGAGGCCGCCGACCGTTACCCGAACCGCATCGACACCACGCGCATCGGGCTGCTGGGACACTCCGCCGGGGCCGGGCTGCTTCCCTCGACGACCTATCGCCTCGTCCGCGGGGAGGGGTGGGGCGGATCGGGGGCCTTCATCTTTTCCTCGGCACCCTGGATCGATTTCGACATCACCGATGCGATGATCGCCGACTTCCCCACCGAGGTCAAGATGATCATCCAGACCTACGAGGACGACCAGAGCACCGATCTGCGCACCTACATCGACCCCTTCGAGAGCCTGCCCATCCCCGATGATGAGAAGGATTTCCTGACGCTGCGCACGACGATGGTCGATGGCTACACCTATGCCGCCGTCCACAGCACCATCGGTACGGGCAACGGGTACGGCCACTTAGACGCCCTGGACTACGAGGGGGTCTTCCGTCTGCTGGCGGCGCTGGCCGACTACACCTTCACCGGCAGCGAGGCGGGGAAGACCGTCGCCCTGGGGAACGGGGTGGCGGCGCAGATCGAGATGGCGGGCCTGCGCGACCTCATCTCCACCGACGACCCGCGTCCGATTCCCGGCGCGACTTACGATTATCCCTGCGACATCGACGACAATCCGCGCCGCGAGCACTGCGACGATTACGACGACGAGCTTCCCGCGCCGATCCTCGTTGCGCCGGTCAAGCATCAGGTGCTCATCGAGGAGGTCTCGCCCCGATTCGTCTGGGAGCCGAGTCCGACGGCGGAGGATTACTACCTCCAGGTGCGCCCTATGCTGCCCAATGGTGAGCCGGATTGGACGGTCAGTTACGGCGAAAATCTCACGGCTGCCGAGGCCGGATGCGCTTCCGGCGAGGCGACGTGCGTTTACACGCTGACGGCCTCGCTGCCGTGGGGGCCTTACGTTTGGTGGGGGTTGCCGAGCAACGCGACCCACAACGGGGTCTGGAGCCGACGGGGTTACTTCGTCCTCGTGGCACGGCGGCTCTACCTGCCCCTCGTTACACGGCACTGATCACGGCAGGGACATAACGTCGGCGGGCAGGCTGCCTGTCGGGATCGTCCGGCGCGGCCCTCTCGAGGCCGCGCCGCGTTGTCTGCAGGGAGGCTCAGTTGCCGCGCAGCACCAGCGGCAGGTAGAGTTGGAAGGGTGTGCGTCGGGCTATGTTGCCGCTTTCCAGCGCTATCCAGGTGAGCACCAGCGGGGCGCTTGGGTGGGTGGCGACGATCGTCGTCCCGTTCGGATCGAGTTGGGCCTCTTCCACTGGCTGGATCGCCATCCAGCCCTCGCCGGGGCCGGTAACGGAGCCGTCGCCGTCCAGGTCCACCGGCTGATTGAAGAGGACGTTGGTGAAGATCGCGCCGCTGCTCAGCGCCACGGTAATCGGGGCGGTTACCTCATCGGGGGAGAGGAGCGTTACGGCGGGCTGGTTGTCCGGATCGTCCCCCATCGCCTCCTTGACGCCGTCGCTGAAGGTGAGCGGGGCGCTGGTGCAGCTTTGTCCCTCGCAGGCGGGGGCAACGTCCACCTCGTCGGCGTTGCCGTGGTCGGTGACGAAGAGGATGAACTGCTCGTTCGGCCCCATCTGTGAGCCGATGAGTTCGAGCGTCTTGCTCAGTTCCTGCATCGTGGCCGGGTGGCTGATCGTGGGGCTGTTTCCCTTGCAGCCGACGGTGGTGACCGTGGTGTTGGTCTCCCCCGCGAAGTTGTCCTCGATCCGCCTGCAGTCCGCCTCGTCCGCCGCGCTTGGCTGCCCTGCGTAGATGAGGACGTGGCGGCTGCGGATCTCCCCGGTGTCGCTCGTCGGCTCCAGGGAGACGGTAACGCCGTTGCTGAAGGGATGCTCGATACCAGCCTTCCCCGCAACGCCCGCCGCGTGGACATCATCGGAGGTGCGCCCCACGCCGGGATGGAGCGCCTCCGCCGCATCATCGTGATAGCCGCCGTACTGGGCGCGCTCTCCGGGAGCGGTGGCGGAGAGGACCGCCGTCCCCGCGCGGCCAGCGAAGTCATCTGCCATATTCCCGGCAAAGCATTGGGTGAAGACGAGCAGCGTGCTGTGGGCGTTCGTCGTGGGGATGAAGGCATCGAGCATCCGGCGCAGATCGGCGTCCTTGATGTCGGGGCCGGAGGTAACGGGCAGGGCCCCCATCTCGACGACTGCCGCCGGTCGCAGAGGAGCATCCGGGGGACGGATGGGGGCACCGGCGGCGGGGAAGGTCAGCGCAAAGAGCGTAGCGAGAAGGGCGAGCATGGTGAACGGACGAAACCAGGTTCTCGTGGTCATGGCAACAACTCCTTCCTGTGGTGAGAGGATCAAGAGCGGTTAAGGAGCCAACCTCCTGGGGGGAAGGTTACCTTCATTGTAGGGGATGGCGGGGTTCGTGTCAATACTTCGCGTAGTCATAGTGGGCGTGGCGAGGATAGATGAGGATGGATGGGGGCAAGGAAAGCAGCGGAGAGAAAACCTGACTACGCGAAGCGTCCTCGCTGCGGGACAGGGCGGCGCGGGCGGGGTGGGGAAAGCTCAGGGCAGGAAGGTAACGTCGGCGGGCAGCCCTGGCTTCAGCCGCCCGTCAGGATTGTCCAGCGCGACCTCGACGCGGTAGAAGGTGTTGACCCGCTCCTCTGCGGTGGTGATGTCGCGCGGCGTGTATTCCGGCTCGCTGCTGATGAAGCGCACCGTGCCGTAGAAGCGCTCCTCCGGGTAGCTGTCAACCCGCACCTCGACCCGCTGCCCCAAGCAAAGCTCGCCAAGCCGGTTTTCCGGCACGTAGGTGCGCACCGAAAGCCTGCTCAGATCGGCGATGATGAGGATGGTCGCCGCGGGGGCCGCCAGTTCGCCGACGTGCAGGGCCTCCTCCAGGACCACGCCGTCGATCGGCGTCTTGAGTTCGCTGTGGGCGATCTCGACCCGCAGCGCTTCGGCCTCGGCCCGGGCCTGGGCGACTTTGGCCTCCGCTACCGCGATCTCCTCGTCCGTCGGCCCCGCCAGGAGGTCGTCCAGTTGCGCCTGGGCTATCTTGACCTGGGCTTCGGCCAGGCGGTACTGCCCCTCCGCAGCGTGGAGCTGGGCGAGGTAGCCGAGAGGCTCCGCGCGCATCGCCCGCAGGTGGGCCAGCGCGGCCTCCGCAGCGCGCTGATCGGCGCGGGCGGCATCCAGGGCGGCCTGGGCCGCCTGAAGCTCCCACTGCGAAGCCTGCCGACGGTCGTAGAGGTATTGGACGCGCTCCAGGTCGGCCTCTTTCACCTCGACCTGCTGTGCGGCCATCTCGGCCTGCATCTCCGCCTGGATGATCTGCTGCTCCAGCGCCAGCGGCTGCTCGACGAGCGCGAGGGCGTTCTGCCAGGCCGCGTAGGCCCCGTCGCGTTGAGCTTCGGCCAGTTGCAGCGAGGCGCGGGCGGCGGCGATCTCCTCTACGCGCGCGCCGGCCTCGACCTGCGCCAACTCCGCCTCGGCGACGAGGATCGCGGCCTCCGCCGGGCCAAGCTGCAATCGCAGCGGGGTGGCGTCGAGCACGACCACCACCTCCCCCGCCTTCACCGCCTCGCCGCTGTGGACGCGCACCTCCTGGATGCGCCCGCCGACCTCCGAAGCCAGATGAAACTCCTCGGCCTGGATGACGCCGGAGGCTTGCAGGAGGCCCTCGTCCCGTGCCTGCTGCGGCAGGCGGGAGCAGCCGACGAGGAGCATGGTCAGGAGGAGGAGGGAAAGCCTGCGGCGGAACGGCCTCATGGCCGGTTCCCCTCCGCGATGAAGCTGACGTCGGCGGGCATCCCCGGCTTCAGCCGTTGCTCCGGGTTGGGGATGGTGATCTCGACGGCGAAGACGAGGTTGACGCGCTCTTCCTCCGTCGCCACGTTGCGAGGGGTGAACTCGGCGCGATCGGCGATGAAGCTGACCGTGCCGGTGAAGGTGCGGTCGGGGAAGCTGTCGATCGCCACGGCGACCGGCTGCCCAAGGTGGACGTCGCTCAGGCGGTTTTCCGGCACGAAGATGCGCAGGCGCACCTCGTCCAGCCTGGCCAGTTCGACGAGCGGCGCGCCCTGGGCGACGACCTCGCCGGGCAGGTAGAAGCATTCGACGACCGTGCCGTCGATCGGCGCGGTGATGGTCATCATCGAGCGCTGTTGCAACAGCGCGTCCAGGGCGGCACGGGCCTGGGCGGCCTGCGCTTCCAGAACGGCGATCTGTTCCGGCGACGCGCCGTGTCGCAAGGCGTCGAGCTGCGCTTCGGCCATCGCTTCCTGCGCCAGCGCTTCCTGCCAGGCGGCGACGGCCTCATCGGCCTGGCTCTCCATCTCCTGAGGATGGGCGACCTGTTGGCGGAGGTTCGTCAGGAGCGCCTGGAGACCTTCGGCCTGCGCGCTGCTGGCGTTCAACCCGGCCCACGCCTGCCACCAGTAGAGCGGGGCCAGTCTCACCTCGGACGGCAGTTCGATCTCCACCCAGCGGTAGAGGGTGTAGGTCCCGTCCTGGATGACCAGTTCGTAGTCGTCGTAGGTGTAGGTGCCGTCCGGCGGGGGAT
>JALXBP010000015.1 GCA_026991395.1 Anaerolineae bacterium
GGGCGTCGTCTCCTCTCCTTCCCTGATGGCCTCGAGCAGACCGTAGTCCTCGAGGGCTTCGGCCACCAGTTCGAGAAACAGTTCGCTGCGCTCCTGGAGCAACTCTTCCAAGGCTTGCTTGAAGAGGTCCTTCATACGTTTCTCATCTATCACTGTCTGAGTCATCGTTTGTTCCTCATCGTGGACGTGAGAATTCCTGCCTTCAGTATATCACGCTTCGGTCTCTTTGTCACGCTATTGCCCCTCTGCTGGAGGCGGTTATACTCTTTTCCGTGAAAGCGAGACGGAAGCTGAGTGGATGGCCGCTGGCGGCCCTGCTGGCCTCGGTGGGGATAGCGCTGCTGGCGCTTTCCCTGCAGATGCAGACGCCGCCTCCTGCCGAATCGCCGCTTCCCTGGGAGCCGATGCCGACCCGTGCGCCGACGGCGACGCCGGTCGGGCCGGAGGCGGCGCTGGCGCAGGCGCAGGTAGCGCTCATCGGCGGCGATCTGACCGCAGCGCAGCGATGGTGGGCGGAGGCCCATCGCCGCGCCCCGGAGGACGGGACGGTGCTCCTCGAGGGGGCGAGGCTGGCGCTTCGACGCGGCGATCTGGCGACGGCGGAGCGCCGGGCCTGGGCGGCGATGCGTGCCCTGCCCGAAGACGGACGCCCCTGGGCGCTGCTCGGCGAGATCGCCAACCGGCGCGGGGAGGCGAAGGCCGCCGCCGACTTCTGGGCCGTGGCCCAGAGCCTCGATCCTTCGCTGCGGGATGACCTCTTCACCGCGCGCTGGCTCGCCGCCCGCCGCGCGCACGATTCGAACGCCCTGCGCGAACTGGCCCAGCAGCGCATCATCGACCATCCCGACGATCCCCTCCTCGCCTACTACCGCGCCGAGGCGCTCCTGCAGATGCAAAGCCCGCGCACCGCCCTCGACCTGCTTCAACTGGAGATGGCGGGCGAAACCCACCACGAGGCCGTTCTCTGGTACACGATGGGGCGGGCCTACCTGGCGCTCCACGCCCCCGATTCGGCACGCATCGCGCTGGAGGAGGCGCTGATCGCCTTCCGCCGCGGCGACACCTCCATCTACCTCGCCACCGACACACCGGAGCGCGACATCAACGAAGCGATCGCCCGCGCCTACATCCTCTCCCGCCGCTGCGACCTGGCCGCCGAACGGCTGGCCTACCTCGTCACGCCCTACCCCGACCTGGCCCCGCTCTGGGAGAAGGCCGCCGCCTGCCCCACGCCCACGCCGACGCCGACCCCCTGGCTGCCCGCCGACTGGGCGCTTTCCCCCGACCAGCGGTAGGGCGCGAAAAAGGGCCTGCCCTCCGGGAGGGACAGGCCCACAGCCGCCCCAATCCGCGGCTACTTCTTCGTGCTGATGATGAAGCCGCGCGAAGCGGCCTCGTCGTCCGCCGCCTGCGAGGCCGAAGCGGAAGGCGAAGGAGCCGCCCCGCCCTCACCGTGCGCCGCGAGCCAGGCGCGCACGTCGGCCAGGCGCAGCCTGGCCCGATCGGCCCCCGTCTTGTCGCCCATCTGCTCGGCGGCTGCGGCGATCTCCTCCAGCAGGCCGGCGACCGCAGCGGCGATCTGCGGGCGCTCGTCCAGCAGGCGGGCCACCTCCGCGCGGTCCTGGGCGGCCAGCACCTGCCGCGCCAGCAGCACCTCCGGCGGGAGGAGGCGGGTGATGAGCTTGACCGCCTGGTCGAGCAGCGAACGCAGCCTGTCGGCCAGTGCCCTGTCGTTCTCCTCCTCCGCCGTCGCGATCAGGCCGTTGATCGTCTGCAGGAAGAGGTCATCGATCAGGCCGAGGTGGCTGCGCAGCATCTTCTCCACCTCCTCGGTGCGCAGCAGCTTGTCGATCAAGGCGAGCCGCTCTTCGACCGCCTTCCGCTGCGCCTCCACCACCCGGTCCCGCGCGGCCAGCACCCGACGGCGCACCTCGCGCAGCCGCTCCGCCTCCTCCTCGGAGGGGGCCTCCTCGATGCGGCGCACGAACTCATTGAAGAAGTGGTAGTCCAACTGGTCGAAGGTCAACGCCACCAGGCGATCGATATCCTCCTCGTCCGGCTGCGCGACGAAGGCTTCGACCAGGCGGGCGTAGGTCGGCTCGCGGAGCAGTTCGGCAACGGCGCGGCTCGCTTCCTGCAGGCGGCGGAAATCGGGGTAGCGTTCGGCGAAGAAATCGACGAGTTGCTTCAGCCGCCGAAGCTCATCCTCGGCAATCTCGCCGCCCTGCGCCTGCAGTTCCCTGATCTGCTCCTCGAGGGCGAGCAGCGTCGTGAAGAGGGGCTTGTCCACCAGATCGGCCTGCTCCTCCAGCAACGATTCCCACTGCGCGGGCTCGGCTTCCAGGAGAGCCTGCAGCAGGCGAGAGCGGGCCTGGCGACGCTCCAGCACCTCCGGACCGACGCCCTCGAGTTCGTAGATGCGCTTGATGAAGCTCTCCATCGTGACGAAGGTCTCCGGCTGGAAGAGGTAGCCCTTGCGCTCCTCCTTCGGCAGGCTATCCATCAACCGGCGTGTCAGCCGACCGGCGGCCTGCTGGCGTTCGGCCTCCGTCTTCCCCGCCGAAAGGGGGAGGTAGAGGAGTGCGGCTTCCTTGTTCGGGTCGTGGTAGAGCAGCGGCAGGTCGAGAGGGGCGGCGAAGCCACAGCGAGGACAGCGGGCCACGTTGACGAGGCCGCCCAAAAGGCGCTCGGTCGCCGTGGGATCGACGCGGACATCGAGGAGTTGCTCCACGGCGGTCTGGAATTGCGCCCCGCAGCGGGGGCAGGTTACACGTGCTACGGTCGGCATAAGGTCGTTTTTCCTCCTTCACATCGGATAGAGCTTGAATTCACCGCTCTTCAGGTCGAGCGTGGCGAAGGAACGCCCGACGAAGTTGCGGCCACCCAGCGCGCCCGGATTCAGGATGCGCGTTCTGCCCCGCCGCTCATCGCGGGGGATGTGCGTGTGGCCGTGGATGACATAGTCGTACTGCCCGCTCTCGATCATCGAGTTCAGCAGACGGAGATGATGGCCGTGGATCAGCGCGATGGATGCGCCGTCCAACGTGAGGACGTGGTAATCGTCGGCCCGCCCCGCTCCGAAAAGCTCGGACGCGGTTACGACGAGCTGCGGGTCGTGGTCGCCGTTGCCCAACGCCAGCCAGAGATCGAAGTCGGCCAGGTAGTGCAAGAGGCCGGGGCGTTTGACGTCTCCGGCGTGGAGCACCACGTGCACGCCGAGTTGCCGGAAGGTCTCCGCCGCCTGGCGCGTGGCCTGGACCTGATTGTGCGTATCCGAAATCAAGCCGATCAACATCGCTCACCACGGACCGAGGACGATGCCGCCGGGCGTCACGACGCGCAGGCCGGTCTCCTCGATGCGGACGAGGCGCGGCACGCCCTGCGCACGGTAGCCGTCCACCGTTACCGCCATCCATCCCAGCAGCGACCAGCCGCGGAGGAAGGTTTCGGTGTCGAAGTAGTGCGTGCGTCCATCGTAGGGATCGACGAGATAGAGACCGCCTTCGTCGTAGCCCACGGCGACGTAGGTGTGCTCCCCCTTCACGATCGAGACGGTCGTCCCTTCCGCCGTCTCCCAGCGCAAGACGGGACGCTCCCGCATCTTGTAGGTCGCCCAGATGATCACCGGGCGGCCGGCGGCGATCTCCTCCCGCAGTTCGGCCAGGGTGAAGTCGCGGTGCGCCTCGGCGTGGAGGCCGAGATGACGCAGGACGTAGGCGACCGGCGGCGCGTAGACGCCGTATCCAAGCGGCGGCAAGCTCCCCGCCGGTGCGCTCAGCCGCCCTACGAAACCGGCGTTGGGGTCATCCGACCGCGGCAGCATAGCGATCAGATGTTCCTCGCGCGCCGGTATGCCCCAATAGCGGGCCACATCGGTGGCGGAGCGCATCTCACAGCTCAACGGGTAGTGCTGCCGATGGCCGATGAAGGCCACCACCCGGCCCGTAGGCGGAGCCGGGTGGAAAAGCAGGACGCCGAAGAGGGAAAAGACGAGCGATAACCACGCTCCCATCATACCCGACGGCGCAGTTCAGCACTCGCGAATGTCCAGGACGACGATGTCCAGCGGCTCCAGCGCCTTCAAGAGCGATTCCTGCGTAACGCCCTGCACCTTGAGCATCACCTGGGCTTTGTCGGGCGAGGCGGCGCGGAAGGCTCCCAGCGCCACGATGTCGCCATGCACCGCGGCGATGGCCGCGCTGATGGCGCTCAGTTTGCCCGGCTCATCGACCGTCTCTAACGTTACGCGCACACCGTGGTCACGGGCTCCCAACATCTCCAGCAAGACCTTGAAGATGTCGGTCTCGGTGATGATGCCGACCAGCGCGCCCTCGTCTACTACCGGCAGACCGCCGATCTTGTTATCGACCATGATGCGGGCCGCCTGCTCGATGGGCGTGTCGGGGGTCACGGTGATCACATCCCGCGTCATAATCTCCTCGACGCGGATCTTGGACAGCAGATAGCCGATCTCATACACGCTGAGCGTCGTCGCCGGGGAAGGCGAGACGTAGAGCAGGTCCTTTTCCGAAACGATGCCCACGAGTCGCCCGTGCCGATCGAGGACGGGAAGACGACGAATGCGATTTTGGCGCATGAAGGTCAGCGCCTCGGTAACGGGGGTCTCCTGCGAGATGGTAATGGGGTGCCTGGTCATCCGATCCTTGACTAACATAGCCACCTCCTTGAGTGATCAATCCTTGCGCTCTTCGATGATAACACAACTGAGCGGTTTGGACAACCCGCCGCCACGGGCAGACAACAGGCGAGGGCGGTCGGTAACCGCCCTCGCCTATGCCGGAGGTGGGAGTCGAACCCACACGGGTGGAACCCGAGCGATTTTGAGTCGCTTGCGTCTGCCGATTCCGCCACTCCGGCGCAGGCGGAGTATACCCTAAAGGGCTAAATCGTCAAACCTTTCTCACGCGCACCCGCCGTGGCGATTGACATCAGCTTTGGCTCGACTATGCTCCTCCCACTCGTCCCGTCGTTGTGTGGAGCCGTGTATGAGCCTCTTGAAAGAGTACCGAACGAAGATCCGCCGTTTCTCACACAACGCACGGCTGTTCCTCATCGCCGCCGTCCTGCGCAGCATCGGGCTGGGCATCGCCGCGCTCTTCTTCAATTTCTACGTCCTCAGCCTGGGGTACCGCCGCGAGTTCCTCGGCCTGCTCATCAGCCTCCCCTCCATCACGGCTATCGCGGTGGCCCTGCCGGCGGGGTACCTCAGCGACCGTATCGGGCGCAAAGCGACGCTCGTCGGCAGCCAGTGGATGACGATCGCGGCACAGGTGCTGATGCTCGTCTGGCGGCAGCCCGCGGGGCTGATCCTCAGCGGCGTCCTCCAGGGCGCGGGACAGAGCTTCTTCCGCACGGCCGCTTCTCCCTTCCTGATGGAGGAAAGCAGCGATGAAGAGCGAACACACCTCTTCAGCTTCAGCGCCGGACTTCGTACCCTGGCGCTCTTCCTCGGCAACACGGTCGGCGGCTATCTCCCCACTCTCATCGCCCTCGCCCTCGGCGTCGATCCCACCTCCAGCACGGCTTACGCCTGGGCCTTGTGGGCGGCCACGCTGTTGATGCTCATCGCCCTCATCCCATTCTCGCGCCTGGAAAATCACCGCGCAGCCACCACCGGTTCCCCCTTCTCCCTGGAGCCTTTCCGGCAATTGTGGCGGCAGCAGCGTCTACAGGGGCTCATCCTGCCGCAGATCATCACCTCATTGGGCGCGGGGATGCTCGTTCCTTTCTTCAATCTCTTCTTCCGCGAACGCTACGGCCTTCCCGATGCGGCCATCGGCACGCTCTTCGGCGTCACGACGCTCGGCTGGGGTGTAGCAACCTTCCTCGCGCCGACCATCGCCCGCCGCGTCGGCAAAATCCAGACGGTCATTCTCACACGCGGTCTCTCGCTCATCCCGCTGATCGTCCTCGGCTATGTGCACAATCTGCCGCTGGCGCTCGGCGTCTATTTCATCCGCGCCATTCTGATGAACCTGGCCATGCCGGTTTACCGGATGATCATCGTCGAGGAGACGGACGAATCCACCCGGGGGATGGCCTCCGGCCTCTTCAACATCGCCTGGAATTCGGGGCGGGCGATTACTCCCGCCTTCAGCGGGCATCTCCAGGAGATCTACGGCTTCACGCCCGTCTTTACCCTCGCCATCGCTGGCTACGCGATGGGCACCCTGCTCCTCTATCAATGGGCACGCCGGACGACGGCGCATCCTGCCTGACGTCGAGGCCCGCTCCGCTACCGGAGCGGGCCTTCCGGGGAGGATGAACCTACTTGACCTTGATGACCTTGGGTCGGGCGGCCTGGGCTTTGGGCAGCGTCAGTGTGAGCAGACCATCCTTGAAGGAAGCCTCTGCCTTGTCCGCCTCGACAGGCGTATTCACGCGCAGGACACGGGCAAAGGGCATACCGGCGGGGAGTTCGCTGATGAGGTAGTCCACGTTCTCCAAACGCGGCGGGAAGACACCCTTGATCGTCAGGCGGTCCTCCTCCAGGGTGATCTCCACATCGTCGGGGTTGACGCCCGGCATCGAGGCGACGATGACCAGCGCTTCATCCGTCTCGTAAGCATCCAGCGGCAGCCGAAGGGCGGCAGGCTCACCACGACGCAGTCCGGCAGGCCGCACGACGCTTTCTTCCAACAGGCGGCTCATCGCATCACGCAGAGAAACCAAATCCTCCATCGGGTTCCAGATCGTCATCGCATACCTCCTTAATCGTGATCTTCCTGCAAGGTGCCTTCATCATACGAAGCAATGATCAGAGAACGGCAAAAGGAAGATCAGAAAACGATCAAAGTGGCGATTGCCAACGCCCGCCGATAGCCCTATAATGACAGGTACCACGCAAGCCCGATGAAAGGAGAGCTATGCCGAGCAAACTGGGAATCCACGCCATCTCCCCCGGCGAAACCATTCCCACCGTGCGGGCCTTGGCGGAGCAGGGCACGCCGATGGGCACGGTCAAGGCGGTGGACGGCGTCGCTATGCTGCGCGAAGTCAAGGCTATCAGCCCGCAGACGATCACCTTCGGACGCTTCACACGCGGTCAGCACGGCGAGGAGGTCGAGCGGCCACGTCTGGAAGGCGACCTGAGCGCCGTGGCGCGGCGGCTGATGGATGCGCTCCTGCCGCGCTGGGAAGCGCACCGTGCCTACGTCGATTACTGGGAGGTGGTCAACGAGATCGATCCGCCCGGAGCCGATGGGCATCGGCGGCTGGCCGAGTTGATGGGCCACTGTATGACCATCGCGGAGGCGGAGGGGTACAAGCTCGGCCTCTTCTCCTACAGCCTGGGCGTACCGGAGTACGACGAATTCGCCGCCGTCGCCGAAACGGGTGTCTTCGCCCAGGCCAAGGCCGGGGGACACGTCCTCGCACTGCACGAGTACGCCTGGCCAATGGACAAGTGGTACGGGGAGCCGCTCCCCGGCCTGCCCACCTACCCCGATCGCGGGCCGCTCGCCTGCCGCTACCGCTGGTGGTACGAGGACTTCCTCATCCCCCGCGACGAGGTCATCCCGCTGTACATCACCGAGACCAACCTCGACACCGACATCCGCGCCCTCCCCACCGAGACGTGGATGGCGCAGATGGCCTGGTACGACGCCGAATTGCGCAAGGATTTCTACGTCCTCGGCGCACACATCTTCACGCTGGGCGATGTGAGCGGCCACTGGGCCGGCTTCGACTTCACGCGGATGCTGCCCGCCCTCAAGGCGCACATCGCCGAACTCTACGACGTCGCCGATCCCGTCTGGCCCTCAGGCGGGGACAAGCCGCCCAAACCCGTCGCGGAAAAGCCGCCACATCTCATCCTCTTGCCGCCGAGAAGCCCGCGGGCGCTGATCGAGGCGACGGCGGCCTACGCCGCATCGCACAAGGCGGCGCTCGTCTGGCATCCGTCGTGGCTCCTGCGCCTGCGAGAGGGCGAGCGGGCCACGGTCATCAATCCCGCGGCCTGGGGGGAGGACTATCAGGAGGCGGCGGCAGCGACGGCGGCCACGATCACGACGGTCGAAGCGGAGAACGCCGAACAGTTGCTCGCCGCATTGCCGCGCACCAAGCGCAAACCGAGGAACAGCGCGGCATCGAACGGCTATCACATCATTTGAAAGCACGAAAAGATCGAGGGGGGAACCATGGAGGAGGACAAGCTCACCGCTTTACTGGCCTACTTTCCCGTGGAAGAGCGGGCTACGCTGCGAGAGAGCGCAGCCGTTTACGATGCCTACCTGCGCAAGCTGCCGCCTGCTACGCCGCGCTCCGGCGGGGAGCCGTGGGGCATTCTCGCGCTCAACGGCGCTTCCGGTGCCGGACAGAGCTTCGTCATCGCCTACGTGCGCCGCCTGCTGGCCGCCAGGGGGATCACGCTGCCGCGCATCTACCTGCTGGCCACACGTGAGCCGCGTCCCGGCGAGGGCGACCGCAATCCCTACATCTTCGTCGAGGAGGTCGAGGACGGCTTCCGCGACCGCTTTCACCCCGAACGTCTCTATCGGCGGGAGGAGATCTACTATGCCTACGTCTCGCGCCCCGGTGCCGCCAATGCCATCCTGCTGGAGGATATGCGCCGTGCCCTGCGCGAGAAGATGTACCTGGAGACGGTCATCCCCACGCTGCTGCACATCCGCAAAACGGCCATCCGCGGCATTCCGGCCTGGGGGGAACACCTCACCATCATCTACCTCGCCGTGCCGAGCGGGCGGGAGTGGCTCTACCGGCTCCTGCAGCGCGAACCGGAGAGGCTGCAGGAGCCGGCCTTCCGCGCCGGACTGCTGGGGCGCGTGCGCTCCTCCCTGGAGGATATGGCCCTCGCCGTCCGGGAAGCGATTCCCGCCGTCTTCAACCGCTGGGGAGAGGGGGAGAAGGCCGCGCACGACCTCCTGCGCGCCTGGGGACTGCTGTAACGACGGCCCACTCGGCGACTACGGACAGCGGTTACCCCACCAGCTATTGCAGGCCCGCGGGTCCATCGGCGTGCCCTGATCGCGGATGACGACGCGGATTTCGCCGCCGCGCGCCCGTCCTATCGGCTGCCCACCGGCCACGACGGGGAGTTCGCTGGGCGGATGGCTATCGTCCGCTTCCACGCTCTCGAAGAGCGCCCGCAGCGACGGCTCGACGCAGATATTTTCGATGTAAACGGCATACCCGTGGAGGTTGTCGTTGCGGTTGTAGATGAGCGTGATGCGCTCGGTCGTCGCGTAGGCGACCATCGCATCGTAGCCGCTGCCGATGTCGTAGCCGCTTTCGGGAGTGTAGAGAATTTCCGCAGGCGTTACCGCCATCCCCATCATCGTTACCGGATAGGAAGTGACGACCGACCCGTCGCTGTTGTGCAACTGGTAAGTGTGGGGAATCTCCGGCGTTCTGTGGTCGCCAAAGAGCCAGTAGAGGATCGGCGCGTTGGGGTCCTCGCCGCCGTTGTAGTAGACCAGCGAATGGGCGGCATCGATCTCGTTGTACCCCAACAGTCCGAGGTTGAAGCCGGGGTCGGTCGCAGGGTCGTTCGGGGGAAGCGGGTCGCCGTAAGCCACCGAGAGCGTCGTGTAGCTCGCGCCGTCGATTGGAGCGCAGGGGTCGGGGGCCTTGCTCACCAGGGGCAGGTAGAGATGGTAGGTATCGCTCACGACCTCTGCAGCGACCGGCGCAGGACGTGCCAGAACGATCAGCAGAAACAGCCCCACGCCCACCCAGACCAATCGTCGCATACGCCACCTCCTCGAAAGAATGCCCCCATCATAACAGACAACGTCCCCGCAACAAAGGGGGACGCTGTCCGCAGCCGATGGCACGGCTAATTGCCCTTCGGCCAATACCTCATCAGCTTCGCGGCGAGGTTGGCCAGCGGCATCGTCTGCAGCCAGACGTGGCCCGGCCCCTTCAGCGAGGCCAGGAAAAGCCCTTCGCCGCCGAAGAGCATATTCGTCAGCCCCTTCACGCGGACGATGTCGTAGTCCACCGTCGGCTCGAAGGCCGCGATGTGCCCCGGATCGACCTTCATCATCTGCCCGGCCTCCAGGGTGTACTCGCGCACCTCACCGGGAATTTCGAGGAAGGCCATACCGGGGCCGGTCAGTTTCTCCAGAATGAACCCCTCGCCGCCGAAGAGACCGGCTCCAAACCGCTTGCGGAAGTGCATCGACAGCTTGACGGACGGCTGGGCGCACATAAAGGCATCCTTCTGCGCAATGATCACCTGGCCGGCCTTTAGCTCTATCGGGACGATCTTCCCCGGCGCTTCCAGCGTGAAGGCGACGAAACACCGGCTGCCCTCGCAGGTATAGGTCGTCATGAAGAGCGACTCGCCCGCCAGCTTGCGCCCCAGGCCGGACATCAGGCCGCCTTTGGCGTTCGTCTTCATCGAGACGTTGGCGCTCATCCAGGCCATCCCGCCCGTCTCCGTGTACATCGACTCGCCCTTGTCGAGGGTAACCTCCAGCGTCTGCATCACCGTTCCCTTGATCGTGTACTCCATCGCGCACTCCTTTCGTGTGAAAAATGTGAACGATCCCTCATAGCGTTTACGGGTGGGACGGTCTCGTGGTTGCGACAGGCCAGATACCTCTCCTCCACCCACCGCAAGGCCCTCACCTCCCCGCGATAGCCGACCAGCCGCGCCGCCTGCTCCGCCAGGAGCGACGCATCGCCTGTGGAGTAGAACCGATGCTTCGGCGCGCCGTCCCTGCGCCGGGCCAGCCACCCCCGTGCCGCCAGCACACGCCCGACCTGCCGGGCCACCGCGGGGGCGGGATCGATGAGCGCAACGCCCTCACCGACCACGCGGCGGATGGCCCTCTCCAAGAAGGGATAGTGCGTGCAGCCGAGCACCAGTTGATCGATGCCCGCATCGACCATCGGATCGAGATAGCGGTGCAACAGGCCCTCGACCCGGGGCGAGTCGAACTCACCGCGCTCGACCGCCTCGACCAGGCCGGGACAGACCTGCGTATGGAGTTCGACGTTGGCCGCGAACCGCTCGACCAGGCGGCGGAAAAGCTCGCCCTGGAAGGTGGCCGGTGTGGCGATGACGCCCACCTGACCGCTGCGCGTGCGCTCCACCGCCGGTTTGACCGCCGGTTCCATCCCCACGAAGGGCACGTCGGGGAAGACCATCCGCAGGTGGTGGAGCGCGGCGGCAGAGGCCGTGTTGCAGGCCACGACGATGAGCTTCGCCCCCTCGTCGAGGAGGAAACGGGCGATCCCCCTGGCATATCGGCGCACCTCCGCCAACGGGCGAGGGCCGTAAGGCAGGTGCGCCTGGTCGGCCAGGTAGAGGATCGTCTCGTCGGGCAACTGCCGCGCGACCTCCCGCCAGACGGAAAGCCCGCCGACACCGGAATCGAAGAGAGCAACAGGCGCTTCGGCACGGCTCATTTTACGGGGCGGCCTCCAGCCAGAAGGTGTAGTGCGCCGGTTCGGTCGTGACCGGAGCCAGTGCCGAGATGGCGATGACGGCGCGGTCGCCCTCCGTTCCGAGCGAGATCGGCCAGCGCCCCTCCGTGCCGTCCAGCATCAGGAGCGGGCGCACCTCGACGATCTTCTTGCCGTCCAGGATGACCGCCTGCACGATCCAGCTTTCCGGCAGGATGTTGGAGTGGCGGACGAAACCCTCGGCCACCCACTCCCCCGCGCCCTCCTCCACGTCGTCGCTGAAGCGCACCTCGCCGTCTACCGTCAGCGTGATGTCATCGACGGCGAAGCCGGGCTGATTGACGGCAGCATCGGTGATCATCTCGAAGCGCAGGACGATCTCCTGCCCGACGAAGGGGGTCAGATCGGCCTCCAGGTGCTTCCAGCCGTCGCTCCGCCCCGTGAAGCCGCAGCCGTATGAGTTCTCGTTCGGATTGGAGGTCGTGCAGTGCAGCGAGGGATCGTCGAGAATCTGCCAGTGGATGGCCGGATCGTCGAGATCGTCGGGGATCGTGCCCGCGTCGGTCGTGCCGACGACAACGTAGGCGTAGTCCCAGTTTTCCTCGATGTAGTACCAACTCCAGAAGTCGAGCTTCGCCTCTTCCGCGCCGCGCAGGTCGATGACGCGGCTCAGGCGCGTATCGGATTCATCGGCGCGGTTCGACCACCACAGGTACTGGCCGCTGTGCGCCTCGGTGTCCATCAGCTTGACCAGCGTGTCGCCCTGGAAGCGGAAGACGAAATCCCCGCCCTTCACCTCGACGTAGTCCACGCCGTACTGGTGCACGCTGCTCGTGTGCCCCTCCGGCGGGAAGTCGTCCGTCGTGTAATCGACGTCGATGCGCATCCGCGCCGGATCGATCGACTGATAGCCGTACCGTCCGTCGCCGAAGGAGGGATCGTCGGCAAAGTTGGCGACCACCCAATCGGCGAAGAGGGCGCGGTGATCGTAGTCCTCCGGCAGACCGAGTTCACGCAGCACCAGATCGACGCTCTCCATCCCGTTGGCGGGTTGGGCGACCAGGTCCATCGTCGCCTGTTCGCCGAAGCGATCGAGGAAGTAGGCGACGAAGAGATAGGATGCGCCGTAGTGCGAAGCGGCATTCCCCGCCGTCCCCTCCGGCCAGGAATCGAGCTGCGTGTCGGGATGCAGTGCGTAGCTGTAGTCGCTCCCGCCCACATCGTAATGGCCGGGATAGCGGCGGTCATTCAGGTCCATCGCCAGGTCGGAGCAGCCCTCGTTCAGCCACGTCTCCTCGTTGCGGTCGTTGTTCCAGTGGATCATATGCTGGAACTCGTGCGCGAGGACGCCGTTGTAGAAATCATCGCCCACCGTAACGTTCTCGATGTTGATGTAGAACATCTCCATCTCGTTGGAATCGGGGCGCACCGCCTTGACGTACTCATCCGGACTGGAGAAGTAACCGGCGATCGTATCACCCAAGCCGCGGGCGTGCAGAATGCTGATGTGCGGATCGCCGTCCACCCCTGGCGTCCACTCCGAGCCGAAGAACTCGCGGTCGGTCGGGTACGTGTGCTCCTCGAAGAGATCGGCTGCGGCGCGCAGGCGCTCCTCGTCCACATCGACGCCCTGCTCCACCCAGACGTAGACGTGCGGCGTTTTGTAGACCAACGCCGCATCGATTTCGAAGGTCTCGTCCTCGTCCGCATTGGAGACGGTAAAGCGATGCACCGTGCCGACGGGGTAGTCGGGGTTGGTCGTCGAGGCCACGCGCGGGGTATCCGGATCGACGCCGCGGAAGCGAATTCCCAGTTCGTGGATGTCGGCGGGAGGCACATCGGCCTGCGCAACCGCCGCCATATTCTCCAGCGCCGTCGCTGGCACCTCGACCGTCGTCGGCGTCGCCGTGCTCACCGGCTCCTCCCCGCCGCCCCAGGTGCTGCCGCCCGGCGTCGGCGTCAACTCCCACGACATCTTCGTCGCCACCCAGCCGGTCAGGCCGCAACAGCAGCAGCCGGAAAGCAGGAGGAAGAGGACAACGACACCGCCCACGATCCACCACTTCTTCTCCATCATCGCACCTCACATTCTTGCAGATTCACCACGGATAGCAGACCAGCGGACGCGCAAGCTCGACCGGACGGCCAAAAGTGCGCGAGGCCGCCTCCGCCGCCGTCTCGGCGTGGATGAGGTACAGCCGCTCCACACCGGCACGCCGCGCGATCTCCCCCGCCTGCGCCGCCGTCGTGTGCCCGTGCCCCTCGCCGGTAGCCTCGTGGAAGAGGAGCGAGGCCCCCTTCGCCAAGGCCACGACCTCCTCGGCCGGGGCCGTGTCGGAGGAATAGACGAAGCTCCGCTGCGGCAGGCCCTGCCAGTCGAAACGCACCGCCATCGAGGGCACGCTGTGGTGGGTCGGCGCTGCCGTTACGCGAAAACCGGCCCCCTCGCCGACCGGCGCACCGACCAGCGGCTCGACCATACGGTAGCGGATCGGCGGCCCCTCCTCCCACCAGCGCCACGGCTCGAAAAGCCCTACCAACGGCTCCACGCGGGCGATGACTTCAGGACGCGCGTAGATGGTCAGCGGTTCCGCCAGCCGCGCGTCGCGCGTCCGTTCGAGGAGGAAGAGGCCGAGCAGGAGCGCAGGCAGGCCGTACACGTGGTCGGGGTGGAAGTGGGTGATGAAGAGACCGGCGATCCGCAGCGGGTCCAGCCCCGCCCGCTGCAGTCGCTGGATGGGGCCGTCGGCACAGTCAACGAGCCAGAAGCGCCCCGCCTCACCGACGACGGCCAGATAGCTGTTCGCCTCGTCGGCGGCGGGGAGCGCGGCGGCGACGCCCAGCGGCACGACACACGGCGCGTCCATCCTAAGCCCCGTCCCGCCGGTGGTGAAGCCAGCGCCACACCACCAGCCCCGCACCGCCCAGGGCGATCAACAGACCGCCCAGCCGCGCAGGCGCAACGGTCGAAAGCGCATCATTGGCCAGGAAGTAGCGCCGCCATCCCAAGGCCGCGGCGATGGCCTCGTCATCGACGGCCTCCTTGGGCAGCGGGGAGCCGTCGAGCACCGAGCGCAGCAGCCGCTCGAAGAGCGCGGGCGGCACCACGGCCTTCGCGATCGCCATCAGCCGCGCATCCTGCCCCACGACGTAGGCGAAAGCCGGGCGCGGCGTGCGGACGATCCGCGCGACCGCCTCCCCCACCCGACGCGGATCGCCGCCGTGCCGGATGGCGTAGCGATCGGCGCGGCAGAAGCTGTGCCGTCGCGCCTCGTACACGGGCAGAGGATGAGCGGGCGGCTCCATCGTGCGGTGGATGGCCGTGCGGAAGAAGCCCGGACGGACGACGGAGACGGCGATGCCCAGCGGCATCACCTCCATCCGCAAGGCCGCGCAGAAAGCATCGAGGGCCGCCTTGCCGACAGGGTAGAAGGCGAAAAAGGGCGTCGCCACGAGCGGACCGGCCACCGAGGTGATGACGATGATCTTCCCGCCGCCCTGCTCGCGCATCACCGGCAGGAGCGCCTTCATCGTGCGCACCGCCCCGAAGAAATTGGTCTCCAGCAGCGCCCGCGCCTGCGCCTCCGAGGTCTCCTCGACGGCGGCGCAGGGGCCTTCGTAGCCCGCGGCGTGCACGAGGACGTCGATCCGCCCCTCCCGCTGCAGCACCGCCTTCACGCATGCATCGACCGAGGCCGCATCGCGCACATCCAGCCGCAGGAGGGGGAAGCCGAGATCGCCGTAGCGCTCCGGCGTGCGGCTCGTGCCGTACACGCGGTACCCTTCGGCGAGGAGTTGCAGCGCGGTCGCCCGTCCCAGCCCCGACGAGGCCCCGACGACGAGGACGACGCTCACGGCACGCTTTCCTTGCGGTAGATGTTGACCGGGGCATCGAGCCGCGCCGCCGCCGCCTTCATCACCAGCGTCGCGTAGCGCCCCGGCTCCAAGGTGAAGCGAACGGTCGCTGCCATCCGGCCCTCGTGGTACGCATCCGCCACGACCTCGCCGCCTTCGACCTCGTCCGGCGCGAACCAGATGCGCCGCTCCCCCTTGGGAAGATAGACGCGCCGCAGGATGCGGGCCTTGAAATCGTCCATCGTCAGCCCTTCCGTCTCCAGCACATAGGCCAGAGCCTCCTGCCAATCCGGCGGATAGGTAGCGGTGAGGTTGGGCATCGCGATGGTGAGGTCCCGCCACGCCTCCGGCAACCTCTCCGGCAGCGGGAAGTCGAGGTTGTAGATGCGCACCTTCCGTTCCGGCTCCAGCGTTACCTCGAAATAACGCCCGACCAGCCGATTCCAGACCCACGACTGATAGGCCACCAGGTAGATCGAAAGCAGACGATCCTGGATGAGATTGGCCGCCTTGCGGTACTCCCGCGGGTGATCCTTGAGGAAGGTCAACACGCTGCGATAATTGGAGGGCCGCGGGGCCTGATGGAGCAAGTAGCCCCACTGCCCCCAGTGCGTACTCACCAATGCCTTGAACTTGCGCACCTCTTCCGTATCGCCGACCATAGGCGCGGACAGGTAGAGCCGCACGACACGTTCGGCGTCGCGCTCCAAGATCGCCTTGCCGATGAAGCCGTCATCGGAGAAGGAGCCGAAACGCTGATCGTCGAAGTAGTTGGGCAGACCGTCCTCCGAAAGCCGACGCACCGTATCGAAGAGAGCCGTCGCCGTCTCCTCGCTCAGGTCCCGCGCGGTGATGGTGAAGCGATTGCCCAACAGGTCGGAGGGACGGAGGGCACGTGGCCCCCACCCCACCCGACGGGCGACGAAATCCCGCCCCTCGATGACCTCCGGCCCCTGCTTGCGCACGCTGGCATGCTGCACGGTTACGGCGAACTTGTCCTTCAGCGCCGGAAAGACGACGCTCCCCGGCGTTACCTTGAGCCGCGAGGCCATCTCCGCGCGCACAGCCAGCGTGGAGCGGTTGCGCTTTTCGACCCGATAGTAGGCATAAGGTCCAGACTGACCGGGGAATTCGATCAACTCCTCAACTCTGAAATCCTCAGGAATCCGCTTGATCCGCATAGACGTTCCCCCTTTCCCAACTGAAACACTAAGGCACCGGCGTGCTCGTCGGTGTTGGTGATGGCATCGGTGTGGGCGTCGGTAGCGCCTCGACGAAGATCACGTGCTCGAAGCCAAGCCCTAACATCAGGGCCCGCAGCACCTCCCGCGCCTGCTCCTCCGCCTCGTCGAGGATGCCCTCCTCCAGCGCGGCCTGCAGGATGAGCCGCTCGGCCTCCTGACGGGCCGCCGTCTCCAGTTGCGGGTTCATCCCTGCGACACCGGTACGCCGGTCGTAGACGTAGGTGCGCTGATTGTCGAGCGTCGCGACGAAGATCTCCGCAGGCGGCATGCGCACGTAGACAGTGCCGTCGCCGGTCGTGAGCACATCGTCCGGCCCGAAGCTGCCCAGATCGACACCGGCGATGACCTCGCCGTAGGCGATGAGGAGCAGCTTGTCGCCGAAGAGAAAGCCGAGCGGTCCCTGTCCCGATTCCGCCGTGATCACCTTTTCCACGTGGTAGGAAGCCGTCTCCAGACGGCTGAGCCGCTGCACCTGCTCGATGACCGTAACCGGGCTGGGATAGAGCGTCGGCGTCGGCTGCGGAAGGGAGGGGATCTCCACGTGCGGCGGATGCACGAAGAGCCGCTTCAGGCCATCGCCCCAGCGAACCCACCCCCAGACGAGTAGCAGGACAACCACCAATCCCGTGATGAGCTTCTTCGACAACGCAACCCCCATTCGAAAAGCAGATAGCCGTAACCACACCGATACCTGATTATAGACCGGCAACGAAGATGAGCAAACCGCCATTCCATCGCAAAGGATGACAGCAACAACAGAGGTGAAGTCGGTAGCCGCATCAGGCGGATGGTGTATAATCCCCACGGAGGTTCTATGCCCATCCTCACCGCCGATACGCTGGAATTCATCAGCCGAAATCCGGAACAGACGCGCCGCCTGGGTGCGCGTCTGGGGCATCTGCTGCGCGGCGGCGATGTCATTGCCCTCGTCGGCGAACTGGGAAGCGGCAAGACCGTCTTCGCGCAGGGCATCGGGGAAGGCTGGGGCACGACGACACCACTCATCAGCCCTACCTTCATCCTCGTCCGGCAGCACGAACGCTACAACGACCCCACCCGCCTCTACCACGTCGATCTCTACCGCCTGGAGGGGGCGGAGGCCATCGCGACCATCGGGCTGGAGGAACTGCTCGGCGACCCGGCGGCGGTAACCATCGTCGAATGGGCCGACCGCGCCCCCGATCTCTTCCCGGAAGAGCGGCTGCGGGTGGAACTCCGCTGGATGGATACCTACCGACGGGCGCTGACCTTCCGCGCCTTCGGCGTGCGCCACCGCGCCCTGCTCGACGACTTCCGCGCCCGGCTCATCGGACAGTGAGCAGAAAGGAGCTTGCGCATGCTACTGGCGATTGACACGGCAACCTTCCGCGCCTCCATCGCCCTGCACGACGGCGCGGCCATCGTCGGCGAGTGCACCTGGGAGGCCGCCAATCGCCATACGGTAACGCTGATGCAGCGCATCGAGTCGCTGATGACCTCCGCCGGGCTGCGCGCTGCCGATCTGCGCTCCCTCGCCGTCTGCATCGGGCCTGGCTCCTACACCGGCGTGCGCATCGGCGTCGCCTTGGCGCAAGGGCTGGCCCTTTCGCTGGGGCTGCCGCTGGTCGGCATCGAGACGACGGAGATCGTGGCTGCCGCCCAGCCCGCGGACGAGCGCCCGCTCTACGCGCTCTTCTCCGCCGGTCGGCAGCGCATCGGTTACGCCCGCTACCGCTGGGACGAGGGATGGCGGCGCGAGGGCGAGATCACGCTGGCCGGATGGCCGGACTTCGCCGCCGCGCTGGAAGGCCCGGCCATCGTCGTCGGCGAGATCGACGCGCAGGGACGGGAACTGCTCCGCGGCCTCGAGGCCGTCGAAATTCCCCCCGCTCCCCGCCACCTCCGCCGGGCAAGCTACCTGGCGGAACTGGGCCGGACGGCGTTGCAGGCCGGGGCGGAAAGCCGCCCGGAGATGATCAGGCCCCGCTACCTGCACTGAGACGATGAGCACGCAACGGACGTACCTTCCCATCCGGGAGAACGAGATCATCCTGCGGGCGATGTGCCAGCGCGACGTCATCTGGGCCGCCCTCCTCGATCATATGGTCTTCCCCGATCCATGGGGCAGCGACGCCTTCGCGCAGGAAGTCGAGAACCGCCACGCCTTCTACTTCGTCCTCGAACACCTGCACCCGGAAACGCTCCCCGCCGAGCGGCGGCCCCTCTTCTCCGCCCTCCTCGGCGTCGTCGGGCTGCGGGAGGAACTGGCCCGCAACGGACAG
Organism: Anaerolineae bacterium; assembly: GCA_026991395.1. Classification (GTDB taxonomy): domain Bacteria; phylum Chloroflexota; class Anaerolineae; order B4-G1; family SLSP01; genus JALXBP01. The sequence goes on from JALXBP010000015.1 coordinate 18,755, forward strand.
CACTACGGCCACATCACCAATCTCGTCATCCACCCGGCGTGGCAGGGCCAGGGGCTGGGTCGGCGGCTCCTGCAGCAGGCCCTCATCACCGCCCGCCGCCGCACGCTGGCCTATCTGATGCTGGAGGTTTACACGACCAACGAACGGGCTATCGCGCTCTACGAAAGCGAAGGCTTCACCATCGAGCAGAAGCTGCCGCGCTACTACAGCAGCGGAGCCGACGCCTACCTGATGACGAAGCCGCTCCCCGACGGCGGGCCGACCGAACCGGCCATCGCCCCCTGTCGGCGCGAGCGCGAGCGGCCATCCCTTTTCGGCGAGCCGCACGCCGCCCCGTAGGGCGGGGCCGGACATTCAACCTATCCAAGGAGGACGAGGAGACGATGGAGATTGCAGAACGCCAAGAGGCACTGGAACGCATTCACCGGGCCGTGCAGCAATGCACCCGCTGCCCCCTCCACCTGGGGCGGACCAACGCCGTTCCGGGCGCGGGGCCGGTTACGGCGGAGATTATGTTCATCGGCGAAGCCCCCGGCTTCCACGAGGACCAGCAGGGCATCCCCTTCGTCGGCGCGGCGGGGAAGCTGCTCAATCAGATGCTGGAGAAGGCCAACATCTCCCGCGAGCAGATCTACATCACCAACGTGATCAAGTGCCGCCCGCCGGGCAACCGCGATCCCAGGCCCGATGAGGTCGAAGCCTGCCGCCCCTATCTCCAGCAGCAGATCGAGATCATCGATCCCAAGATCATCGTTACCTTGGGACGCTACTCGATGGCACGCGCCTTCCCCAACGAGAAGATCTCCCGCATCCACGGCCAGCCGCGGCGCATCGAGGGACGCATCTACTTCCCGATGTACCATCCGGCGGCGGCCCTCCACCAGCCGAGCCTGCGGCCCGTCGTCGCAGAGGACTTCCTCAAGCTCCGCGCCGTGCTGGATGGGGAGATCGACGTTCCCGACTACGATGCCCCGCCGGATGCCGAGCAACTGAGCCTCTTCTGACGGCAGGAGGCGGCCTGTTGGCCGTCTCCTTTCACGAAAGGAGCGATATGGCTGCACAGGTTCATCTCTCCCCCCACCCGCTGGTCAAGCACAAGCTCACGCTCCTGCGTGAGCGCTCGACCGACCCGACGAAGTTCCGCCAGCTCGTGCGCGAACTGGCGCTGCTGCTCACCTACGAAGCGACCGCCGACCTGGCCGTCGCGCCACGCCGCGTGGAGACGCCGCTGGCGGAGACGACCGGCTACAAGGTGGAGGAGGTCGTCGGCCTCATCCCCATCCTCCGCGCCGGTTTGGGGATGGTCGAAGGCGTCTGGCAGCTCATCCCCTCGGCCCAGGTCTGGCACATCGGCCTCTTCCGTGACGAACGCACCTTGCGGCCGGTGGAGTACTACAACAAGCTCCCCGTCAGCCCTACCGTCGATCTCTGTCTCGTCCTCGACCCGATGCTGGCGACGGGAGGCTCGGCCATCGCCACTGTGGACATCCTCAAACGCTGGGGGGCACGGCGCATCAAGTTCATGGGGCTGATCGCCGCGCCGGAGGGCCTCGCTCGCTTCACGCAGGCTCACCCCGATGTCGCCGTCCATCTGGCCGCCATCGATGAGGGGCTGAACGAACGTGGCTTCATCCTCCCCGGCCTGGGCGACGCGGGCGACCGCCAGTTCGGCACGGCATAGCGATGCCCCTCCTCCACGATCTGAGCGTCTTCGCCGCCGCCCTGCTCACCGCGCTGGCGGTTACGCGGCTCGCCATCCCGCTGGGAGTGCGGCTCGGCATCGTCGCCCGCCCCGGCGGACGGCGGCGGCATCGCGGCGCTCGCTCCCGACTGGGCGGGGTGGGGATCGCCGCCGGGTTCTTCGCCGGTCTGCTCGTCGATCGCCTCGCCCCCCTCCCCACCGCCGACCCGCTCGAAGGACGCCGCCTGCTGGGGCTGGCCTTGGGAGCCTTGTGGATGTTCCTCCTCGGCCTCGCCGACGACCGCTTCGACCTGCCCCCCTGGCAGCAGTACCTCGGCTATCTCGTCGCCGGACTCATCGCCGCCGCCTCCGCCATCATCCTGGAGCGCTTCAACAATCCCTTCGGCGAGGGGATGATCGTCCTTCCCCTCTGGCTCTACCTGCCCCTGACGCTCTTCTGGTTCACCGGCATGACCGTAACGGTCAACTGGCTGGACGGACTGGACGGGCTGGCCGCGGGGGTGAGCGCCATCCTCGCCCTCGTGCTCGCCGTCCATATGGCGCGGGTCGGCCAGGTGAGCGTCGTCCCCCAGGCGCTGGCCCTGGCGGGAGCGGCGATGGGGTTCCTCGCTTACAACAAGCCGCCCGCCCGCCTCTTCATGGGCAGCAGCGGGGCCTTCACCTTGGGCTACCTCCTCGCCGCCTTGGGGCTGATCGCCGGTGCCCGCGTCGCCACCGTGCTGATGGTGATGGGGCTGCCCATCCTCGATGTCGCGCTGACGATCGGCGAGCGCTGGGCCGCCGGTGCACCGCTGACGCAGGGCGACCGGCGGCACCTGCACTTCCGGCTCCAGGACGCCGGTCTGGCGACGTGGCAGATCGTCCTGGCCTACTGGACGCTCTGCGCCCTCTTCGGCACGCTGGCCCTTTCCCTCCCCACCCGGCTCTACAAGCTGCTGGCCTTGGGGGTCGCCGCCATCATCGCCGTGAGCCTGCTCCTCTACGCGAACCGGCGGGCCGCCCGCAAGTGAGCGGAGCTTCCGGCGCTTGACAGTGCCCGCAGATGCCGCTATACTGTGAGCGTGAAATGCGACGATCGAGGGGGGTCGAGGGCATTTTCGGGATCGTCGCACGGTCAGGGCCTGTACCCCCCACAGTTAGTAGCGGGAAGGCCCTTTCCGGGCCGCCAGCGGGGCCAAAATGCGACGATCTGCCGCCTTTCGGGCCGTTTCGAGATCGTCGCAGTGGAGGCTTACCCCCTACCTGTAGGGGATGGAAGCGCAGCAGAGGCCACCCGTAGGGGTGCAGGAGGGGAAGAGGGGCTAACTGTGGCAGTAGAAATGGAACAATCCCGGTAGGCGGGATGGAAACTCAGATGCCCCCCTAGCAGGGCATCGAGCACTGGGAGCAGTAGAAATGGAACAATCCCGGTAGGCGGGATGGAAACAGGACCGCGGCTTTTCTCGCCCTCCCCGGGGGTATTTTGTAGAAATGGAACAATCCCGGTAGGCGGGATGGAAACGATAGCCTCCCTAGCTGCGCGGGGGTTGCTCCACACGTAGAAATGGAACAATCCCGGTAGGCGGGATGGAAACGAGAGGAGCAGAATCCAAGGGGCAAGAGATTCTGCGTAGAAATGGAACAATCCCGGTAGGCGGGATGGAAACGGGGCTATGCCGTATTCCGTGCGACGTTCGCCCGGTTCACGGCGCGGAAGGGCGGCAATCCCGGCAGACGATGTGGAACCTATGGACTGCGGAAGTCGAACTTCCGCAGTCCATATTTGGTTTACGGCACACGAGAGCGCCCCCCGATGGAAAGGCACACGCTTGACCCCGCCGCCGCCGCCGGTATAATGGCAATACCACAACTTGGGGAGGCCCTATGCTCAACGCAAACGAACTGCGCAAAGGAACAACCTTTATCCTCGACGGTGATCCGTACATCGTCCTCGAATACCAGCACTACAAGCCCGGACGCGGCAACGCCATCATCCGCACGAAGATTCGCAACCTGCGCACCGGAGCCATCATCCCGCGCAACTTCCTTTCGGGCGATCGCTTCCAGGAAGCGCCGGTAGAACGCAGGGCGATGCAATACCTCTACAACGACGGCGAGATGTTCTACTTTATGGACACCGAAACCTACGATCAGATCGGCGTGCCCGCGGCGCTGGTGGAGGAAAAGGCCGGTTACCTGAAGGAAGGGCAGGAGTACACCGTCTCCATCCTCGACGGCGAGCCGCTCGATGTGGAGCTGCCCAGCGCCATCGAACTGGAGGTCGTCGATGCCGAGATGGCCATTGCCGGTGATACGGCCACCGGCGCTTCCAAGCGCGTAACGTGCGAGACGGGGCTTCAGGTGCAGGTGCCGCTCTTCATCAACGTCGGCGACGTCATCCGCATCGACACGCGCACGGGCGAATACGTAACCCGAGTCTGAATGTCGACCATCATCTCTACCTCCTTTGCATCTGTGCGGCGTTCTCCCGACGCCGCACAGCCCTTTTGTCGCTATGCACGATCTCGATCTCTACGCAGGCCGCTGGATCGTCGTCGATGAGAAAGGGCAGATCGTCGCCGTGGCCCGGGATGGCGAGGAGGCCCTCCGGCTGGCCCACAGCCGTCTGCCCAAGGAGCGGGCGCGGCTCTACCGCGTAACCGCCCATCCTCCCCACCTCGCGCTTCCCCGCACGCCGCTGCACCTCGTCTTCACGCTGGCCGCGCCGAAGCCCGTCTGGATCGTCGGCGGGGCCGTGCGCGACCTCCTGCGCGACGAGGCTCCGCACGATTGGGACTTCGTCCTGCCGCAAGGGGCCTCGGCACTGGCGAGGCGCATCGCCGACAGCTTGGGCGGCGTCTACTACCCCCTCGATGCCGAGCGCGATACGGCGCGGGTGCTCCACAACGGCCTTCCGCTCGATTTCGCCGCCCTGCGCGGGGCCTCTCTGGAGGAGGACCTGCGCCTGCGCGACTTCACCATCAACGCGATGGCGCTCCCGCCCGACGGCCCGCTCGTCGATCCGCTCGGCGGGCTGGACGACCTGCGGGCCGCGCGTCTGCGGCAGACCTCGCCGCACGCCTTCGCCGACGACCCCGTCCGCCTGCTGAGGGCCATCCGTCTGGCCGCGGCGCACCGCTTCGCCATCGACTATGCCACCTGGCAGCAGCTTTGCCGCGATGCCGCCCTGCTCCCCCAGACCGCCGTCGAGCGCATCCGCGAGGAGTTGATGCAGATCGTCACCCTCCCCGCCGCCGACCTCGCGCTGCGGCGGATGAAGGAGAGCGGGCTGTTGCGCCAGGCCCTTCCTCCGCTCGACGGGCTGCCCCGCGGCGTTTGGAACCGGGCGCTGGAGCACCTGAGCGCTGCGGAGCGCCTCATCGCCGGGCTGCAGCGGGGGGAAGAAAGCACGCCGCGGCTGCTGCGTCCCTACCGCAGCGACCTGCTCGCCTACCTCGCCGTCGAGGAGGAACAGGGCGTCAGCCGCGCCGCGCTCATCAAGTGGGGCACGCTCCTCACCGCGGTGCCGCTGCAGAGCGGACTCGATCTCTTCGGGAAGCTCCGCTTCGCCAGGCGCTCCATCCGCTTCCTCGGCGCGATGCTGGAAAGCTACATCCGCCTGGCCGATCTGCCCGCTGCGCCCGACCGCCGCGCCATTTACCGCTTCTTCCGCCAAGGCGGTGAGGCCGCCGAGGCCACCGTCCTCCTCGCCCTGGCGGAGGGGGAGCATCCGCCCGTCGCGCCCCTCTTCGAGGCGGCCTTCCGCCACCGCGAGAGGGTGATCGCGCCGCCGCCACTGCTCGACGGCCACGATCTCATCGCCCTGGGTATCCCCGCCGGTCCCCGGATCGGGCGGCTGCTGGCGGCGCTGGAGGAGGCGCAGGCGGCGGGGGAGATCACCAGCCGCGAGGAGGCCGTCGCCTTCATCCGCCGCCACCGGGAGGCATAACGAACCGCCCGCCGACGAGGCCCCTGCGGACCCCGTCGGCGGGCGGCGCGACGTTTTGCGGCTAAGCGACCAGCGCGAGGAGCAGCGCGACGGCGCGCTCCACATCGTTGACGTCCACCATCTCACCGGGACTGTGGACGTGGCGGCAGGGAATGCTCAGACAGCCGCTCGGCACACCGGCACGCGCCAACTGCATCGCCGCGGCGTCGGTCGTGCCGAAGGTCAGGATTTCCATCTGGTAGGGCAGCCCTTCCCGCTCCGCCGCCTCGACCATCGCATCACGCACGCGCGGATGGGCTACCATCCCGCGGTCCTTCACCTTGATCGCCGGTCCCTTCCCCAGTTCGACGGCCATCGGCAACGCCTTGGGGGTATCGCCGGTCAGCGTAACGTCAACGGCCACGGCCATATCCGGCTCGATGCCGAAGGCCGCCGTCCGCGCCCCCGAAAGGGTGGTCTCCTCCTGACTGGTGAAGGCCACGTAGAGGTCGAAGCGGCTCGTCCGCAGCCGCCGCAGGAAGTCGATGAGCAGGTAGCAGCCGATGCGGTCGTCCATCGTCTTGCCGATGATGCGCTCACCGACGCGCACCGTCTCACCGACGAAGACGGCAGGCTCCCCCACCCGGATCGGCGAAGCCTCGCGCGAGGGCGCGCCGATGTCGATGTACATCTCGCTCAACGCGGGCGGTTTGCTCTCGTCCTTCCGCCGCTCCACGGCGACGACCCCCTCCACGCCATTGGCGAAGCGGACCCGCTGCGCGATGGCGTAGAGCGGGAAGATGCCGCCGAGGGGTGCAAAACGGAGGAAGCCCTTGTCCTCGACGTAGGAGACGATCACGCCGATCTCGTCCATATGCGCGGCGAGGAGCAGACGGGGGCCGCTGCCCTTCTTGTGCGCGATCAGCGTGCCCAGCGGGGTTACCTCCACCTCATCGACCAGCGGCGCGACCTCTTTCCGGATTAGCTCACGGACGGCCGCCTCATACCCCGAAGGGCCGAAGGCCGTTGTCAAGCGATGCAAAAGTTCAAAGTCCACGGCTTGCCTCACTTCCTCTGAACTCAGGGTTGAACCACCGCGGGCGTGATCACCCGCAGGATGGATGCCATCAGGCGATAGGTGTGCAGCAGGTCATCGGGATCGACGAGGGCCACCGGGCTGTGGATGTAGCGGGAGGGCATCGAGATGGTCAGCGTGGGGATGCCGATACCGGCGCTGTGGATGCGGGAGGCGTTCGTCCCGCTGGCCTGCGGACGCTTGAGCTGGAAGGGGATGCCGCCCGCTTCGGCCACCTCGATGGCGAAGCGGAGCAGCGGCGCGGGTGTTGCCGCCCGCCGGTCGAAGATGGAGAGCGCCGGTCCGCGCCCGACGATGGTCGTCGGGCTTCTCTCTTCCTCGCGGGGCAGGTCGTCGGCAATCGTCCCTTCGAGGACGAAGGCCACATCGGGCTGCAGGGTCTGCGCCGCGACCTGCGCACCGCGCGCGCCAACCTCCTCTTGGGCCGAGAAGAGGCCGTACAGTTCGACCGGCCACGGCCCTTCCAGGAGGAGCGTCGCGAGGATGGTGCATCCCACGCGGTCATCGAAGGCTTTGCCCGTCAGCCGCGCGCCCATTCGTTCGCTCCGCGTGGGGAAGTAGATGCGCGTGCCCAAGGGAGCCAGCCGCTGGGCCTCGTCCTTCTTCCCCGCGCCGATGTCCACGCGCAAGCGCCTCATCGGCGTGGCGCTCTTCCAGTCGTCGGCCAGGTGGATCGGCTTGATGCCGATGACGCCGGGGAGGGCCGCCTCGCCCTCGCCCACGACGACGCTCAGGCCGGGGAGCAGGCGTGCATCGAAGCCGCCGACGCCGCCGATGAGCAGGGTGCCATCCGCCGCGTGGCCGACGACCATCAGCGAGACTTCGTCCATATGCGCATCGACCATCACGCGCAGGCGCGGACGCCCTTCCGCGGGCTGACGGGCGATGAGATTGCCGAGCGCGTCGGTGCGAAGCTCGACCTTGTCCGCCAGCATTCGGCGCAGTTCGCGGCGCATCGCCTTTTCCGCACCGGAGGCGGCGCGGATGTCGGAAAATCGCAGCAATCGTTCGCTCAGGGCCTCACGATCCATGCTCATCCTCCCACACGGGGCGCTCGTCGGCGCGGAGGTCGGCGATGAATTCGGTCAGGAGACGGGCGGCACGCTCCACATCGCGCAGGGAGAGCAGTTCGACCGGCTGGTGCATGTACCGCATAGGCACCGAAAGGAGCGCCGTCGGTATGCCTTCGCGGCTCACCTGGATGGCCCAAGCGTCGGTGCCGCTCCCCCGCGGGATCGCTTCGATCTGATGGGCGATCTCGTGATGCTCGGCCACCTCCTTCAGGCGATCGACGAGGTAGGGATGGAAGTTCGGCCCTACGCCGATCGCCGGCCCCCCATCCAGGGCGACGGCTTCATCCTCGCCGACGTCGTGCTGGCGGGCGAAGGTCCCGTCCAGGGCGACGGCGGCCGTCGGTGCGACGCCGTAGGCCGCCGTCGTCGCGCCGTAGAGGCCGACCTCCTCCTGCACGGTGGCGACGGCGACGATGTCCCAGGCGTGCGTGCGCTCCAGGAGCGCGGCCAACGCCAGCGTCACGACGGCCACGGAGACGCGGTTATCGAAGGCTTTGCCGGCCACGCGCCGATTCTTCAGTTCGAGGTAGTCGGCGCGGAAGGTGATCGGGTCGCCGATGCGCACGCGGGCCTCGAGTTGCTCGATGGGCAGGCCGGGGTCGATGAAGAGATGGTCCCAGGGCGGCACCTTTTTCCGCTCGCTCTGCGAGAGGATGTGCGGCGGAGGGGTGGCGATGAGGCCCGGCAGCGGCTCGCCGTCGCGGGGATGGACCCACACGCGCTGGCCGAGGAGCACGCGGCGATCGATGCCGCCTATCGGCTCGATGCGCAGGTAGCCGTGGCCATACGCTTCGGCGTAGCCGCTCACCAGCAGGGCGATCTCGTCCATATGCGCGGCCAGCAGCAAGACGGGGCGCGGCTCCGCGCCGCTGCCGCGGCGGCGGGCGATCAGGTTGCCCAGGGGATCGCGCCGCAGTTCATCGACGTAAGGCCGCCACAAGCGCTCGATCAACTCGGCCACCGGTGCTTCATATCCGGGAGGCCCGACGGCCTCACTCAATTGACGAAGCAATGCCGTAGTTTCCACAGACACTCCTTTTCTCGAGCAGGATCAGGGTGTAATCGTCGTCGTTACCGTGAGCGTAGCCGTCGGCGTCGGGGTCGGGGTAGGCGTGAAGGTCGGCGTGGGCGTGGCCGTAAGCGTCGGTGAAAGCGTCGGGGTCGGCGTGGGGG
>JALXBP010000016.1 GCA_026991395.1 Anaerolineae bacterium
ACTCGCGGTAGAACTGGGCGTAATCGTCGTAGTTCGGCGGGTTGAGCGACAGGAGTTGTTCCACCGTCTTGACGGCTTCCTCCGTCAGCCCTGCGTCGAGTTGCAGGCCGCCGAGAATGTCCAGCTCTTGAACGACCTCGTCGCGCATCCCCAGATGGAGATAGAGTTGCGCCAGCCGGTAGTGCAAGGCGATGGAGGTCTCATCCTCTTCGAGCAGTGTCTTGAGGACTTTGATGGCCTTGCGCACCTGCCGCCGGGAGAGATAGTGCTTGATCAATCGGTCGAGCACGCTCAGCCCCAGTTGTGGCCGTCCGAGCTTTGGATAGAGCCGGTAGAGCGCAACGGCCGCTTTCTCGTCGGTGGGGTCGATGCGGATGATCTCCTCGTAGTCCTTGACGGCGGCGCTCCAATCGAGCCGCATCATGTCGAGGTCGCCGAGACGGTGGTACAGGCGGATCTTCCATGGCTTGTCGTCGCTGCCGCGTGGTGCCAGCCGTAACGCCTCGACGTAAACCTGTCGCGCTTTGTCGGTCTGAGCCATCTGGTAGTAGGCGTCGGCCATCTCCAGATAGAGCGTGAGCGCCTCGTCGATCTCGCCGCGCTGGACGAGGAGGTCGATCATCCGCCGCCGCACCTCGACATCCAGCGGGGAAAGCTCCAGCACCTGCCGGTAGGTGGCGATGGCCAGGCCCATCTGTCCGCGCACCTCGTAGGTGCGGGCGATCATCTGGAATTTGGCCAGCGCGCCTTCCAGATTGTCGCTTTCCAGCAGGAGATAGCCAAGCATACTGTGCAACGGCAGGTAGAAAGGAGCTTTGCCGATGGTCCACGACAGCTCCTCGAGGGCGGAGTAGAAGCGGCGGCGGCGCATGTACTCCTGTGCCATCGCGACCGAGCGCATCACCTCCCGGGCGTCCGGCAGGCTGATGATCTCCGCCAGGCTGAGGATGGGGCCGTTGCGCATCAGGCTGCCGAGGCGGCGGCGGGCCTTGATCACCTCCTCTTCCCATCCACGCCGGTTGAGGAAGAGGACGAGCGACTGGATGATCTGCTCCGTGCGCGCCGGACGGCCAGTGTTGACGAGGTTCTGCGCCAGACCTTCGTAAACGCGCAGCAGTTCCGGTACCTGATCGCGCCGCACGGTGGTGAGATCGATCGTCTTCACCGCTTCGAGGAAATGGCGGAGTGCCTCCTCGAAGTTGCCTTCGGCCTGATAGCATTCGCCCAAGGCGACGTGGCTTGCCAATTGCAGCGTCTCGTCGGCGAGTGCCTTTTCGAACTGCTCGATAGCCTCGGCGAAGCGCATCTGCTCCTTGTAGATCAGCCCCAGGCTGAAGTAGATGGCCGGCTTGGCGATGCCCTGGGCGAGAAGCGCTTCGTAGGCCGAGGCGGCGACCTCCAGATCGCCGCGCGACTGGGCATCGAGCGCCTGGCCGACGAGGATGGCCGCCTCCGTGGGGAGCCCCTCGAAGGCCAGTTCGGCCAATGTGCTCATCGCCTGTTGCCGGGCGACGAGCATCGGGTTGCTTTCCTGGGCCTTCGCCTTGCGTTCGTTCTTGCGCACCTCGGCAACGGCGTCGTCGAGGGCGGCGAAGTCGCCGCCGACGGAAGGGCGCGGGATGGGGCGTCCCGTCTGCAGCAGGTACATCACCTGCGCCAGACGGCGGTCGGTGGGGGCCAGGCGCTGGGTGCGCCGACAGATGTCCACCGATTTTTCGGGGCTTTTCTCCTGGTAGAGATGGGCCAGCCAGACGGCGGCGACGATGGCCTTTTCGATCTCGCCGCGCCTGGTGTAATCCTCGTAGAGGGTCTCCAGGACGGGGATGTTGTCCGGCTTGAGCTGGGCCGCGGCCTCCAGCATCTCGACGGCCTTCTGCTCCGCATCCTGCTTGCGGTAGAGCGATGCGGCCTCGGCGTAGAGGCGGGCGGCCTCGTCGTAGCGACCGTCGCGCTCCGTCAGTGTGGCCAGGCGCTCGTAATAGAGCGGCTCGTCGGGTGAAAGGTCGATCAGGCGGCGGTAAACTTCGTGGGCCTCTTCCAGTTCACCGGCCTGGTAGAGCGCCCACGCATAGTCGCGCAAGGCGGCGGAGTCGTCGGGGAATTCCTTGAGGGCGCGGCGATAGTAGCGCACGGCTTCTTTCCATTGCTCACTCCACATAAATTCGCTGGCCCTTTGCAGGGCTTCTCTAAAACGCTCTCGATTGCCCACAGGAGACCCTCCGCTCTGTCAGAAGATGGCCCGCTGCCGCCGGTTGATTACACCGCGTCCAGCAGCCAGGCGAGGACAGCCTTCTGTCCGTGGAGCCGATTTTCGGCCTGGTCGAAGAGGCGGGAATGCGGCCCGTCGGCGACTTCGTCGGTGATCTCCTCGCCGCGATGGGCGGGGAGACAGTGCATCACGATGACATCGTCCTTGGCGTGGGCGAGCAAGCGCCCGTTCACCTGATAGGGCGGGAAGAGCGCGCGGCGTTTCTCCGCTTCGGCTTCCTGTCCCATCGACGTCCACGTGTCCGTGTAGATGACGTCGGCATCGCGCACGGCCTCCACCGGGTCGTGCGTAACGGTTACCGTCGTCCCGCTGTGGGCGGCGAAGTGGTAGCCCATCTCCAGCACGGCGGGATGGAGTTCGTAGCCGCGCGGTGTGGCGATGGCGAAGTGCATCCCCAGCTTCGTCGCGCCGTAGAGCAGCGTCGTGGCGACGTTGTTCCCGTCCCCGACGAAGGCCAGCTTCTTCCCGCGCAGTTCTCCCTTGTTCTCCATCATCGTGAGGAAATCGGCGATGCCCTGGCAGGGATGATTGTAGTCGGAGAGGCCGTTGATGACGGGCACCGTCGCGTAGCGGGCCAGCTCCAGGAGGTCTTCGTGGCCGAAGACGCGGGCCATGACGACGTCCACGTAGCGGGAGATGACGCGGGCCACGTCGGCGACGCTTTCCCGCTTGCCGAGTTGGATTTCGTTGGGAGAAAGATAGAGCGCGTGCCCGCCCAGTTGCAGCATGGCGACATCGAAAGAGACGCGCGTGCGCAGGCTGGGCTTCTGGAAGATCATCCCCAGCACCTTGCCCTTGAGCAGGGGTCGGTTTTCCCCCTTCTCCTTCTGCTCGGCTTTCAGGGCTGCGGCCAGGTCGAGAATCTGCCGCAATTCCTTCTCGGAAAGGGCTGCGAGGGAGAGGAAATGTTTGACCATCGCTCGTGCCTCCTCATCGGTGTGATCGTGCTTCAACAGAGAGTATACCACGAAGGCGAACCTTTGCGACATCGAAGGCGGTGGCGAGGGACTTGCGTGCCGACCGGCGCTATCTCCCTTGAGCGTTCTACTTGCCCTCGCTCCTCTCCTTTCATTGCCCGTGCCGCTCTTCGTGGTAGGCTACGCCCCGCCTGTAGCTTTTCTGAGGAGGTTGGTATGACATCGTTTTCCGGTGAATCTCGCACGGTGCGCCGCTCGACGGCGGCGACGATCGACGGCGCGCCCTTGACGATGATCGTCGCCCTGGCCGCCGTTGTCGCCGTGCTTTCGCTCATCCCCTTTTCCGCCGTGCTGGGCATCGGCGGCTCCTTCCCCCTGAGCCAGGCGGTCTATCCGCTGGTCGGCTGGCTGCTTGGGCCGGTGGCCGGTGCCTTGGCCGCCGGGGTGGGGGCGGTGGTCGGTCTCTTCGTCGCGCCGCACACGGCAGGCTCACTGCCGTGGATGCGCTTCCTCGCCGCGGCGCTGAGCAGCTTTGCGGCGGGGACGTTGACCGTCGAGAAGCCCCGTCGTCGGTGGTGGCTCCCCGTGGCCGCGCTGATGACCGCCGTCTGGCTGCTCTACGCTCGCCAGGCGATGGTCAACGGGATTGCGCTCTCGCTCGTCCTCCTCGGCTCCTTCATCGACTGGTCGGCGCTCCTGCTCTACATCCTGCCGACACGGGTGTGGATCGGTCGGGCGCTCCGTGCCGAGGCGTGGCCGCGGGTGGCCTTCGGCCTCTTCTTTGGCACCTGGGTGGCGGCGGGACTTTCGCACTTGCTGGCGACGACGGCCTACTACCTGCTCTACAACTGGCCCGCCGAGGTCTGGTGGACGCTGGTGCCGGTGATGCCGGTGGAGCACCTCTTCCGCGCCGGTGTCGGCGCGGCGTTGGGCGTGGGCGTCCTGCGCGGTATGCGGGCGCTGGGCCTTTGGAGCCGGCTGACGGAGAAGGGGAGCGGTGAGGCGTAGCCGTCGTCCCGCGCGATGATCCGCGTCGAGCGACTCTCCTACCTCTACCCGCGCGGCGAACGCGCGGCCTTGCACGAGCTTTCGCTGCGGATCGAGGCAGGTTCCTTTACCGTCATCACGGGGGCTGCCGGTGCCGGCAAGACGACGCTGGCGCTGGCCCTGGTCGGCCTCGTCCCCCGTCTCTTCGGGGGACATTTCTTTGGGCGGGTGAGCGTCGCCGGTATGGATACGATCGAGACGCCGCTGCCCCGCCTGACGCAGACGATCGGCATCGTCCTCGACGATCCCGACGCGCAGCTTACGGCGACCTCGGTGGAGAACGAGGTCGCTTTCCCGCTGGAAAATCGCGCCGTCCCGCCCGCGGAGATGCGCCGCCGCATTGCCTGGGCCCTGGAGGCGGTCGGGCTGCGCGGCCTGGAGGAGCAGGCTCCGCACCGCCTGTCGGGCGGGCAGAAGCAGCGGCTGGCCATTGCCGCTGCGCTGGCGACGCACCCGCGGGCGCTCGTCTTGGACGAGCCGACCTCGCAGCTCGATCCCGCCGGGGCGTCGGCGCTCTTCGACCTGCTGGCGCGGCTGAACCGCGGGTTGGGGATGACGATCGTCCTCATCACGCGCGATGCCGAGCGTGCCGTCCGCTATGCGCACCGCCTTCTCCTCCTCGACGGGGGCCGCCTCGTCGAGGAGGGGACGCCGCAGCTCTACGGCGACGGCGCGCTGCTGCGTCGGCACGGGCTGCGACCGCCGCCCGTCGTGCGGCTCTTCGCCCGCTGGCAGGCGCAAGGCTGCTGCGAGCATCTGCCGCTCCATCGGGAGGCGGCGTTGGCGGCGCTTCCCGGGCTGCGGGCGCGGTGCGGGCTGCGCTGTCCTCCGCCGACCGCGCCCGCCTTGCCGCCGGGCCGCCCGCTGCTCGAGGCGCGTCGGCTCACCTTCGCCTATCGGCAGGGGCCTCCCGTACTGCGCGATCTCTCCTTCGGCATCGCGGAAGGGGAGACGGTCCTCCTGGCCGGTGCGAACGGGGCGGGGAAGAGCACGCTGGTGCGCCATTTCCTGCGCCTGCTTGCGCCGCAGGAGGGGACGGTGAGGGTGCGCGGCAGGCCGTTAGGGAGCTTCTCCTTCCGCGCGTTGGCGGGCGAGGTGGGCTACGTGGCGCAGAACCCCGACACGCAGCTTTTCAACGCTACCGTCGAGGAGGAGGTCGCCTTCGCGCTGCGGCACCGCGATCTCGCTGCGGAGACGGTGCGGCGGCGCGTCTCGTCCGCGCTGCGGATGATGGCGCTGGAGCCTTTCGCCGACCGCCATCCCCTCGCGCTGCCCCGTGCGCTGCGGGCGCGGGTGGTCATAGCCGCCGTGCTCGCCCTGGAGCCGCGCCTGCTCATCCTCGACGAGCCGACGGCGGCGCAGGACGAGGCGGGGCTTGCGCTCGTGCTCGCGCTGGCGGAGCGGCTGCGCCGCGAGGGACGGGCGATGATCGTCATCTCCCATCATCTGGAGGCGGTAGCGCCCGCCGCGGAGCGGATGGTGGTGATGGCCGGGGGGCGCATCTTGGCCGACGGGCCGACGCGCCGTGTGCTGACCGATGAGGCGGTGTTGCGGGCGGCCTCGCTCCTGCCGCCGACGGTCGTGGCCGTAGGTGCGCGGCTCTGTCCCCGGAGCGGGCTGCTCACCGTGGAGGAGGTGGCCGGTGTCTTGGGATGAGTGGCTCGCGGCGACTTCGTGGCTGCGCCGCCTCGATGTGCGGGTCAAAGCGGCGTGGCTGCTCCTGGCGACGGTGCTGGCCTTTCTCTGGGAGGAGCCGGTGTTGCTGGCGGGGCTGCTGGCGGTCGTGCTCGCCGTGGCGCTCAGCGCCGGACTTTCGCGTCGTTTCCTGCTGCGTCTCGTCATCCTCCTTGCCCCGCTGGCCCTGCTTTCGTTAGGTACGCAGGCCCTCTTCGGGGAGGCGCTGCTGGTGCGCAAGGTCGGTCATCCGCTGCAGGCGCTCTTCTTCGTGCCCGACGGGCTGCCCTGGCTGGGCGGGAGGCCGGTGTGGCGGGAGGGGATGCGCTACGGGCTGGCGATCGGTCTCAAGACGATGACGATGGCTCTGGCTGCGCCGCTCCTCTTCCTCAGCAGCGAGATGGACGAGATGCTGGCCTCGCTTTCGGCGATGGGCGTGCCTTACCGGCTGGCCTTCGTTTTTGCTTCGGCGGTGCGTTTCTTCCCTCTGCTCTTCGAGGAGGCGCAGAGCATCATCGAGGCCCAGCGAACGCGCGGTCTGGCTCCGGAGGAGTTGGGGGTGCGCGGGAAGCTGGCTTTCTACGGGCGGATCGCCGTCCCGCTGGTGCTGGGCGCGATGCTCCGCGCCCAGCGGATGGAGGTAGCCCTGCAGACGAAGGGATTTCCGCCTGCGGGGCCGAGGACGGCCCTGCACGCGGTGCATCGGCGGCGCGGCGAGCGTGCGGCGGTGGCCGCGGCGCTTTTCCTCACGCTGGCGGCGGTGGCGGCCCGGTTCGGCCTGGGAGTGGGGCGTTTCTGAAGCGAAGGAGCGGCGCAGTCGATGCGCCGCTCCTCGCGAAATGTGGCTGCTATTGATCCTGGCCGCCGGGCGGCGGGTCGATGGTGAATGCGCCGTTGCTCGGGTCGAACCAGGGCACGAGGGTGGCGAAGTAGAGCCCGCGGCCCAAGGCTGCTTCCTCGATGTCGAGGAGGCCGTCGTTGTCGCTGTCCGCATCGAGGTAATTGGGGATGCCGTCGCCGTCCACGTCGTTATCCACGCAGTTGGGGGTGCCGTCGCCGTCGCTGTCCATCGTCCGGTCGAAGCAGAAGGGGATGTCGCCGGGGCCGACGTAAAGCTCTGCGGCGTCGAAGAGGCCGTCCTGATCGGAGTCGCCGCTGGAGAAGATGGTGCCGCCCGCCGGTTCGAGGAAGTCGGCAATGCCGTTGTGGTTGCCGTCGCTGCTCTCGTCGGCGTCGAGGATGCCGTCGCCGTCGGCATCGCGGTCGAGCCAGTTGGGTGCGCCGTCGCCGTCGATGTCGCTGCCGCCCTCGTCGGTGTTGAGAATGCCATCGCCGTCGGCGTCCGGATCGGTGAAGTTGTTCTCGCCGTCGCCGTCCCCATCACCGTTGTCGATCCAGACGTTGACGGAGGCGGTTTCGGTGGGCGTCTGCTGACTGCTCACGCCCGCCGTGTTGACGTAGGAGCCGGGCGGCGAAATGACGTAGAACTCCAGGCGAATGCCCTCGCCGACGGCTAACGTGTTCACGCCCGCGAGGATGGGGGAGTAGGTGCCGCCGGTCTCCTCCGGTGGCTGGAGGAAGTCGCAGGGTAAGTAGGTGCTGAGGTTGTAGCACTGCGCCGAGCCGGGGTCATAGTCTTGACCGGCGGGGATGGTGTCGCTGATCACGACATCGTTGACCGCTCCCTCGCCGTCGTTGGTCACGACGACGTTGTAGTAAACCCGCGCCGTGTCGCTGCCGCCCTCGTCCCCGCTGAAGACTTCGGCGCTCTTCACGATGGAAAGGTGGTACTGCGTCAGGTCGGGGACGTCGATGACGGCGATGGCCTCGCGCGGGCCGAGTTCATCGCTGGAGGCCGTGGCGACGTTGGTGATGGTACCCGATTGCTGCGGGGAGACGGAGAAGTCGAGGATGACCTCGTGGCCGATGGAGAGCGTGGCGACCTGTGCGACGATGGCGTTATCGGGCGGCGCAGGTTCGCTGACGCTGTCGCAACCGGCGCAGGTCAGACTGCCTGCGATGTACTCCGTCCCTGCCGGTACCTGATCGTAGATGACAACGTTATGCAGGCTGCCCTCGCCGCTGTTCACTACGTGGACGGTGTAGTCGATGTGGCGATTGGTGCCCTCGCCTGTCAGCGTGCCGCTCTTTTCGATCGTCAGATCGTAGTTCGGTGTCGGCGTCGGCGTGAAGGTCGGTGTCGGGGTGAAGGTCGGTGTGGGGGTCGGGGTGTTCGTCGGCGTCGGGGTGTTC
>JALXBP010000017.1 GCA_026991395.1 Anaerolineae bacterium
GCCCGGTACCCCGTCCTCCTCATCCCCTCCGGCGGCCTGCACGGGATGGAGGGGGGCGCCGCGTTCAGGGCCCGCCTCGAAGAATACGCCCGCCTGGGCGGCGTCATCGTCGCTTTTGCCCAGCAGCACGGCTACGAGTATGCCGCCTTGCCGGGTGGTGCGGTCGCCGGCTACGGCTGGGCCGAGGACATCTCCTGCTTCGACGCCTCCCTCTACCTCTCCGAGTGGCATCCGCTCCTCTCCGGCCTGGATAGCGCCACGCTCGACGCCCACGTGGACGGCTACTTTACCACCCTGCCGGAGGACGCCCAGGTGCTCCTCTCCCGCACCGCCAACGGCATGCCCGCCGCCATCCTCTACCCCTACGGCGAAGGCTACGTGTTTGCGACGACCATCTACGACGACTGGGGCGTGGGCCACGGCCAGTCCTCCCAGGACGCCCGCACCCTCTTGCGTGACACACTCACCTGGGCCATCCTCCCCCCTGGTAGGGGGGAGCCAGAGGGGGGTCTGCCCGAATATACCCCCAACGCCCCCGTCACCCTCACCCTCCCCATCACCAACACCTCCGCCTACACCGCTACCGCCGTCACCCTGCGCCTGGTGGACCCCGCCCGCCAGATTGCCCTCACCCGCACCCTCCCCATCACCATCCCGCCTGGCAGTGCCGTCAACGTTCCTTTCACGACGACGGCCGCCGCTCCCCTCGGCATCTGGCGCGTGGACGCCCAACTGCTCACCGGTTCCGGATCACGTATCACACATTATGAACAGCTCGCCCGCTTTGCCGTCGCCGACCCTCTCCAACCTGTAGACCTGGCCCCCGAGCTCTCGCTCAACGTCACCGCCCCCTCCGACCACTTTGCCCTCAACACCGGCACCACCTTTACGTTCATCGTCCGCAACCGGAGCGCAACGACCCAGACCGTAGAGCTCCAATACGGCCTGCCGCACCACACCTGGGAGACCGGCGACCCCTCCTACGGCCACTGGTACGATAACCGCGTCACCCTCACCGTCCCTCCCCACGGCGAGGTACAGCACCACTGGCCGCGCATCATCCGCATCCGCACGGACCGCCTGTGGGCCCGCCTGGTGCGCGAGGGTCGCGTCGTCGCCCAATCCCACTTTGGCGTCTACGGCGAGCGGGGAGCGGTCTCTCTCTCCGCCTCCCTCCACCCCGCCACCGTCCAACGCACCGGCCGCGCCACCCTGGACATACGTATCTACAACCACACCGGCGGCCCCTTCACCACCACCCTCCACCTCCGCGCCGTGGACGCCGCGGGCGCACCCTACCACACCGCCACCCTCACCGTGCCGCTGGATGCCGTCCTCTGGATGGGGGAGGAAGTCATCTACACCCTCACCGTACCCGCCGACGTCGCGACCGGCACGGGGATGGTGTGGATCGAGGCCTACTCCCCCGATGGACAAGCCATTGGAGGAGCCTGCACCTCCCTCACGGCCCCTGCCTCTCCCTTGGCCTTCTCCCTCCTTCCACCCCCACCGCTGACGGGGGCGAGCACCGTCCCCTTGGGAGTGGTCATCACCAACACCGCCGCTTCCCTGCCGGTGGAACGCGGGACCCTCACCCTCACACTGGCGAGTCCCACCGGCGCCATCACACCCACTGCCGGCACCACCTTTACCCTGGCTCCTGCCACCTCCCGTACGTTCACCGTGCCGCTCTCCCTGCCGCCGCTGAGCTTTGGTATGCACATCCTGACCATAGAGACGGCCGACGAATACGGCACGCGGCACACAGACGTGCTCTGGCCCGCCGACCTGCTCGCCACGAGCCACCTGGCACAGCCTGAATACCGCGCGAGAGAGACGGCCGGCCTCACCCTCACCCTGCGCAACGTCGGCCCCTTCTCGCTACCTCTGACCCTCACCCTCGTCGCGCCCGGCCTGGGCTACAGCGCCACCCACAGCCTCTCCCTGGCCCCCTGGACCGTCGCCACACACCCCTGGGCCATCCCCTTACCGGCCAATCCCTCCGCCGGCTTTCACCCCCTCCACCTCACCGCCACCCTCCCGGCCGGCAGCATCTGGAGCACCACGCCGGATCGGATCGCCATCCCCTCGGCCCGGCTGGCCTGGGAGCAGGACATCCCCACCACCCTGACCGCTGGCGAGAGCTTGACCTTGACCCTGCACAACCCCGGCGGCGTGGACACCGACGTCGTCGCGGACTATCGGCTCGTGGATGCCGTCGGGCAGGTCGTGGCGGCCCAGACGGCCTCGGTCACCCTCCAAGCCGGCGGCACACAACTCTTCAGCCTGACTCTGCCCACCCAAGCCCGCACCGGCCTCTATACCCTGCTGGCCCAAGCCGAACGGCCCGGCACAGCGCCGCGCCACCTCCACCGCCTGCTCCAGATCGCCGGAGTGGATGCCGACATGTCCGCTACTACTGACCGGCAACGCTACTTCTCCGAGGACCTTATGACGGCCCTGGTTACGGTGACCGACAGTCTGCGCCCGGTGACCGACGGACAACTCGTCCGGCAAATCGTCCAATTCGGCAACTTTCCCGACCGCTGGCAGGCATGCCACGCCGGGCAACCCGGCTGTGACCTTTCCGATGACAGAGTACAGGTCGTCGCCGTAGACCCGGCCGGCAACCACTGGTTCGGGACAGTCTGGGAAGGTGAAGGCATCTCTCCCCACCTGGACTACCTCTCCGCCGACGGCACCACCTGGCAGAACTACAGTCCACCGGTCTCGGAGCAGGAGATCGGCGACCTGGCCGTGGGGCCGGACGGTCGCGTCTGGCTCACCTTCATCGGCGGAAATGGGGAACCACAGATCGGGACCGCCGTCCTTCTCCCCGACACCGCTACCTGGCTCACCTACAGTCGGGCCAACTCCGGCCTGACCAGCAACGTGGTAGTGCGCGTCGCGCCGGGCACGGCAGGCGATGTCTGGTTCCTCACCAATCCCGACGGATGGGGCGGCGTCGGCGGCCTCAATTGCCTGCAGACCAATGGCGACTGGATCACCTACACCACCGCCGACTCCGTCCTGCCCACCGATTGGCCCACCGGCCTGGCCGTAGACGCGGACGGCAACGTCTGGGTGACCGGCGGCGGCCTGAGTCGCCTGACCGCCGACGGCGACTGGGTTACCTACACTACCGCCAACTCCGGCCTGCTCACCGACTACACACAGGACGTAGCCATCGGCCCGGACGGCGACATCTGGGTAGCCGGCAACGGACTGAGCCGCCTGACCCCCACCGGCGACTGGATCACCTACACCACCGCCAACTCTGCCTTGCCCGACGGGGACATCACCAAGGTGGCCGTCGGCCCCGACGGGCGCGTCTGGGCCAACGCCAATACCGGCCTCCAGGTCTACGACCCGGTCGGCGACGTCGGCCAGGTCTACACCACCGCCCACGGCCTGCCGGCTGACGAAATCTACGACTTGGCCGTGGGGCCGGGAGCGAGACAGGTCTGGGTCGGCACGTGGAACGGCGCCGCCCACTACCTGCCGGCCACCACGAGCCGCCTGCTCTGGCAACAGACCTCTCCCGTGAACATACAGGCCGGCGGCACGCTCATCGTCACCGATACCCTGGAAACCGCCGCCCTGAACGCCGTCGGCAAACTCTACCTGCAAGCCGAGCTGTACGCCGCCACGGGCCAGTCCCTGGCCCAGGCCAGCCACCCCTTCTACGTGGACGCCGGCCAGTTTCAACTGAGCACAACGCTCACCCCCACCGTCGCCCGGACGGGCCAGGCCACGCACCTCTACGGCCAGGTTCTCAACCAGGACGAAGGAGAGTATGAAAACGCACGCCTCGCCGTCACCCTGGACGGAACGACGACCGTCATCTCGGACGGAATGGCCCTCCCCTGGGGCACACCGGTGACCTACTCGCTCACCCTTACCGCCCCCGACCGTCCGGGCCATTTCCCGGTGACTGTCTTCTTGGACGTGGACACACTCCACATCACGGCGACAGAGCAACTCATAGTAGGTTCTCCGGCCCTGACCCCCACCCTGGAAGCTCCTTCCGTGGTGGGACGCGATCCCTTCAGCGTCGCCCTGACGCTCGAAAACCCCACCCCGCTGGATCTGGCGCTCACCGTCGCCCACGATGGCACGCCTCCTCAGCCTCTGACACTGCCGGCAGGCGAACGTCTCCTGCAACTCTGGTCCCATCGCGTCACCACCGATACCCTCTTGACCGTCACCATCGGCGGCGACGTGAGCCACACCCTGACCCACCCCGTCGCCTTCGGCGAAGCAGTTACGGCATCCTTTACGCCCGCCCCGATCTACCCAGAAGGCCCTGTTGCCATTCCCTATACCTTTACCAACACCGGCCTTCTACCCGTCCGGTTCACCACCGTCGTCACGGCCACCGCAGAACACGAGACACGCCATACACAGTTGAACACCTATCTCCCCACCGGCGAGACCACCTCCGGCATCCTGCTCTTGGACCTGCCCGCCGGCGACTACACCCTCACCTGGGCCACACCTCTCTGGAGCGGCGAGGCCGCCTTCCGCGTCGCCCCGTCCGTGGGCGTCGCACTGGCCCCAACCCCCGGCCCGCTCGTCGGCAGCCATCTCACTGTGACAGCGCACGTCACCAACACCGGCGCCGCACCGCTGGAAGCGACGGTGCATGCCCGAATGCCCTCCGCCTCGGCCAGCGCCCCCCTCCTCCTGGCCCCGGGGGAGACGCGCAGCCTGCCGTTGGCGCTCGAACTGACCACACTCCCGCCCGGCGTCTGGCCACTCACCTGCACCCTGGAAACCGGCGACGGCATCATCTTGAACACTTCATCGCTCACCGTCACCGTGCCGGGGGCCGATCTGGCACTCACTCATGTTCCCACTACCACCATCGTCCGCGCCGGCCAAAACATCACCTTGACCTTCGGGGTCGTCAATCGCGGCTCCGCCCCTGCCAACGCTGTCATCACCGCAACTCTGGGGAACCTGCTGGATGAGGCTCGATCCGTCTGGCTGCCCGGTGGTGAAGAAAGCGAGATCAGCTTCCCCTTCCGCGCTCCGGCGGGGCTAACAAACGGGGCGCTGGCCGGGCGCTACTGGTTCGCGGGCCGATGGCACGACATGGCGCTGACCATCGCTGGCTTAGATCTGGACGTGACCGCCGGTTGGGACGCGCCCGTCTACACCCCCGGCGACACGGGCACCCTGCACATCACCGTAACCAACCGCTCCCTCCTCCCTACACCCCAACTCTACGCCCATATCGCCTACCACGACCAAGTCATCACTCGATCTCTGACGTTGGCCGCAGGCGAGCGCCTCACCCTCGACATAGCTCTCACGGCCGAGGCTGACGGCGACCCCCTGGTCTTTTACGGCCTCTACGAGACCGGCGAACAGCGCGGTATCCACTTGAACACCACCTACCTGCGCATACTCTCCCCCGACGTCACCCTCGTCCCCGACAGAACCGTCTACCGCCCTGGCGACACCGTCCAGGTCACCGTCCACGCCCCTCCCGACATCACCGGCACGCTGTCCGTCGTCGCTCCGGGCTTCCGTTCCACCCTCTCCCTCCCGGCGGAGGGCTTCCAGTTCACCCTGCCCCTTACCCTGACGCGGGGCAGCCAGGCCCTCGTCTACGCATTAGATGGCGGTCCGCCTCATAGTGCGCCGTTCGACGTTGCCGCCCCCTGGGTGCGTGTCACCCAGGCCCACCTGTCCGCCCCGCCCTATGTCCCGGGCGAGAATGTGCGGGCTGAGTTCACCGTCGCCTCCAGCGATCCCATCACCATCGCTCTCCACGCCTGGCTGCTGTATCCCGACGGCACACGCGAAACGCGACAAATACACGACACGTATGCCCTCCGGGCCATCCCCAACAACCACCTCACCCTCACCCTCCCGCTCTCCACTACACAGGCCGGCCCCCACCGACTGGCCTATCTGCTGACCGACCCCATCGACCCCGACCGAGTCTACGCCGCCGGGTCGGAAAGCTTTGACGTGGGCGAAATTGCCATCCTGGGACTGCGGACCGAGCAAGAGGAATACGTCGATGGTGCAGCGCCGGTTACGGCCACCCTTACACTCTACGCCGCGACGACGGTCACCCCGACACTGGAACTGCTGTTGGACGGTGAACCGGTGACCAGCGAAAGGCTCCCTCTGACGCTGGGCATTCACCAAGCCGCCCGGAGGATACCACTCTCCATCCGCCCCGGCTGGCACACACTGACGGCTCGTCTCACAATCAACGGTCTGACGCATACCGTCCGCCATACCTTCGCCTATGGCCTCGACGTCGCGGATGTAACGGTCGGCCCGCCGCAGTTGCTCGCCGGGAACGGCCCGACGCGCACCGTGCGCCTCTGGATTCGCAACCGAGGCTGGCGCGACTCCGTCACCACCACCTGGCAACTGTGGGACGGCTCTCCCGAAACAGGGAGGACGCCCATCATCACCCAGACCCTCCCTCCGCTCGCACCGGGCGCTTTCATCCGGCGGGAAGTGACGTGGAACGTATTGGGACAGGCCGGTCAGCATTCCCTCACCCTCATCGCCGACCCGGATGATCGAGTAGCCGAGTTCTACGAGCATAACAACCGGGCAACGCAGTTCGTCGCCTTGCCTCCCTTCACTCTCTCCCAGGAAGGTCACTGTATCCCGTCAAACCTGCAAGGGACATGTACCTTGGGAAAGCCGGTAACCATCACCATCGGGGTGACGAACCTGACAACCGGAACACTGACCGCCGCCGTCACCACAACAGTCTCGTCACTGTCCGGAAGAGTCGTCTTGACCACCGTCCATCCACTCCAGATGGCAGGGGTCTACACAGAGACGGAAGTCGTCTGGGATACTGCCGGACTATCCAAGGGAGCCTATCTCGTCCATACTTGGGGGCACACCGAGGGAGCGCCCGATCGGGGAGACGATACACTCATCGTGGTATTGGCCGAGGGCTTGCCGGGCGACTCGAGGGTCTACCTGCCGCTGGTGCTGCAGAACTTCCCATAAGCGCCCAGCGCGAACGGGTACGAGACCGACGTTATACCGATTGAAGTATCACAGGTTGCATATCCGAGTATCCTTACGCGGCACTCTACTCCATCCCTGCCTGCGGCTGGCCCACCCCTCTTCTCTCCCATCGGGGGAGGAGAGGGGTAGGGTTATCAAGAATAGCAGTCGAATCGGCGCTTGATGGCACTGAAGAGGGCCTCTCCGGCCTTCCGGGCCGCCGCCTTGCCCCCCTCGGTCAGGTAGGGGACGAGGGCGGCCACGACCGCAGCGGCCACCTTGGCAACTTGTGGATCGACGGGCATCTCCCACCTCCTCATCGGGCTGCCAAAACTCTACCCCTCGCGGCCCGTTTTGTCAACTTCCCGACGCTTTGACAGTCCCCTCATCGAGACTATAATTCGAGTGGCATGGTCAAGCGAAAGGGTGGCGGCAGGCGGGGCGTGCTCCTCCGCCTTGGCCGGTGGATGGAGCCAGGGCTGCATATCAAGCGATGGCTCCTTCTTTTGGGAGGGGGGACCCTCTTCCTGAGCTTAGGGATGGCGGCGTGGCTGCGCTCGCTCTACCCCCTGCCGCGGTACTTTTACTGGCTGACGCTGCAGTTCGTCCCGCGCCCGCTACGGGCCGTCCTCTTCCTCCTCATCGGCGTGGGGAGCGTGGCGCTGGCGGTGTGGAAGCTGAACCGCTCGCTGCTGGAGCCGCTGCTGGAGGACAGGCGGGAGACCTATCCGCAGTTGCTCTACGACTACCGTCGGCGCGGACGGGGACCGGCGATCGTCGTCATCGGCGGCGGGCACGGCCAATCGGCGCTACTGCGCGGGCTGAAGGCTTACACCGCGAACCTGACGGCCATCGTCACGGTCGCCGACGACGGCGGCTCGTCGGGGCGGCTGCGCGAGGAGTTGGGCATCCTCCCGCCGGGCGATTTCCGCAACTGCATCGCCGCGCTCTCCGACGACGAGTCGATGATGACGCGGCTCTTCCAGTACCGCTTCCGCAGCCGCGCCGAACTGAACGGCCACAGCTTCGGCAACCTCTTCATCAGCGCGATGGCGGGCGTTACCGGCTCCTTCGAGGCGGCGCTGGAGGAATCGAGCCGCGTGCTGGCGGTGCGCGGGCGCGTCCTGCCGAGCACGTTGGAGGCGGTTACGCTCGTCGCAGATGTGCAGCCGCTCGACGGACGTCCGCGCCGCATCTACGGGGAGTCGCGCATCCCACGGAGCGGCGGGCGCATCCTGCGCGTGATGCTGGAGCCGGAGCACCCGCGAGCCTATCCGGGCGCGGTGCAGGCCATCCTCGGCGCGGAGATGATCGTCATCGGGCCGGGGAGCCTCTACACCAGCCTCCTGCCCAATCTGCTCGTGCCGGAGATCGCGCAGGCGCTGCGGGCGACGAAGGCGCGGCGCGTTTACGTCTGCAACGTCGTCACCCAGCCGGGCGAGACCGACGGCTACCGGGCGGAAGAGCACCTGCAGGCGCTGGAGCAGCACGTGGGCACCGGTCTCTTCACCCATCTCCTCGTCAACCTGCCACCGGCGGGGACGGAGCCGCCGGAGGGGAGCGAGTGGGTCGAGCCGGAGGTGCTCCCGCGTGCCGGGCTGACCGTCATCCCGGCGCAGCTTGGCGATGCCGGGGACCCGTGGCAGCACGACAGCCGCCGCCTGGCCGAGGCGGTCATGGCGCTGCTGCGCCGCTGAGTGGAGATGAGGGATTGGACAGGAGTGCGGCTCCTGCCCAATCTCTGATCCCCAACAACTGCGAAAGGAGTTACGGCTATGAGCAAGAAAGTCGCGATCAACGGATTTGGCCGCATCGGGCGGCTGGTGTTGCGCACCATCCTGGAGCGCCACCCGGATGAACTGGAGGTGGTGGCGATCAATGATCTGTTCGATACCAAGACCAATGCCCACCTCTTCAAGCACGATACGACCTACGGCCGCTTCCCCGGCGAGGTCAGCTACACCGAGGGGAGCATCACCGTCAACGGGCACGAGATCAAGGCCTTCGCCGAGCGCGACCCGGCCAAGCTGCCGTGGGGCGAGATGGGCGTGGACATCGTCATCGAGGCCACGGGCATCTTCCGCAAGCGCGAGGGGGCGGCGAAGCATCTGGAGGCGGGCGCGAAGAAGGTCATCATCACCGCACCGGCCACCAACCCCGACGTAACCATCGTCATCGGCGTCAACGACGGCGACTACGACCCGGAGAAGCACAACATCATCTCCAACGCCTCCTGCACGACCAACTGCCTCGCCCCCGTCGCCAAGGTGATCAACGACACCTTCGGCATCGAGTACGGGCTGATGACCACCATCCACTCCTACACCAACGACCAGAAGATCCTCGACCAGGGGCACAAGAAGGACCTGCGCCGCGCCCGCGCCGCCGCCGCCAACATGATCCCCACCACGACCGGCGCGGCCAAGGCGCTCGCCCTCGTCATCCCCGAACTGCAGGGCAAGTTCGACGGCTTCGCCGTCCGCGTGCCGACGATCACCGTCTCGCTGGTCGATTTCTCCGCCATCGTCTCGCGCGACGTAACGGTCGAGGAGGTCAACGCCGCGCTCAAGGCCGCCGCCGACGGGCCGATGAAGGGCATCCTCGGCTACGAGACCGAACCGCTCGTCTCGATGGACTACAAGGGCGACAGCCGCTCCTCCATCGTCGATGCCGGCATGACGAAAGTGATGGGGCGGATGGTCAAGATCATCTCCTGGTACGACAACGAGTGGGGGTACTCCTCCCGCGTCGCCGACCTGGCCACCATCGTCGCCGCGAAGATGTAAGGAGCCGAACGATGAGAGGAGATCGGAGCGCTCGTTCGCTCTGATCTCCTTTTTCGTGCATTCCGATCACCTGTTGGAGGGGCTATGAACAA
Source organism: Anaerolineae bacterium (assembly GCA_026991395.1). GTDB lineage: Bacteria > Chloroflexota > Anaerolineae > B4-G1 > SLSP01 > JALXBP01. The sequence continues at coordinate 9,875 of JALXBP010000017.1, forward strand.
GAAGACGATCCGCGATATCGACTTGCAGGGCAAGCGCGTCCTGATGCGGGCCGACCTCAACGTCCCGCTGAAGGAGGGCGTGATCACCGACGACACCCGCATCCGCGCCGAACTGCCCACCATCCGCTACATCCTCGACCAGGGCGCGGCGCTCATCGTGCTCTCCCACCTGGGCCGCCCGAAGGGCAAGGTCAAGCCGGAACTGAGCCTCAAGCCGGTCGCCGAGCGGCTGGCCGAACTGCTGGGGCAGCCGGTGAAGATGGCCCCCGACTGCGTCGGGGCGGAGGTGGAGGCGATGGCCCAAGCGCTCAAGCCGGGCGAGGTGCTGATGCTGGAAAATACCCGCTTCCACCCGGAGGAGAAGAAGAACGATCCCGAATTCGCCCGTCAACTGGCCTCGCTGGGCGAAATCTTCGTCAACGACGCCTTCGGCACGGCACACCGCGCCCACGCGAGCAACGTCGGCGTGGCGCACTACCTGCCGACCGTCGCCGGTTTCCTGATGGAGAAGGAGATCGACTTCCTCAGCCGCGCCACGGAGAACCCCGAACGCCCCTACATCGTCATTCTCGGCGGCGCGAAGATCTCCGACAAGATCGGCGTCATCCGCAACCTGATGGGCAAGGCGGACAAGCTGCTCATCGGCGGCGGGATGGCCAACACCTTCTTCGCCGCGCAGGGGCTGGAGATGGGCGATTCACTGGTGGAGGAAAGCGCCGTGGAAACGGCCCGCGAACTGCTGGAGGCGGCGGGCGACAAGCTCATCCTGCCGGTGGACGCGGTCATCGCCGATGCCTTCTCCGAGGAGGCGCAGCGCCGCGTCATCCCCGTCGGGACGGTGCCCCCCGGCTGGCGCATCCTCGACATCGGCCCGAAGACGGTCGAGCGCTTCGCGGCGGCGCTCCGGGGTGCCCGCACCGTCGTCTGGAACGGGCCGATGGGCGTCTTCGAACTGGAGCCTTTCGCGCAGGGCACCTTCGCCGTCGCCCGCATCCTCGCCGAACTGCCCGACGCGATCACCATCATCGGCGGCGGCGATTCCGCCTCGGCGGTGAAGAAGGCGGGCGTCGCCGACAAGATGAGCCACGTTTCGACCGGCGGCGGCGCGAGCCTGGCCTTCCTCGAGGGGAAGGTACTGCCCGGCATCGCCGTCATCGAGGACAAGTAGCGCCCTGCCCGCAAAGGGCGGGGCTTCCTTTCACCAAAAGGAGGTCGCACGATGCGTACCCCATTCATTGCCGGAAACTGGAAGATGCACAAGACCGTCTCCGAGGCGACGGCGCTGGCCGAGGCGCTGCGCGAGGCGCTGGCCGACGTCGGCACGATGGAACTGGCCGTCTGCCCGCCCGCGACGGCGCTCGACGCCGTCCGCCGCGTGCTCGCCGGGAGCAACATCGGCGTCGGGGCGCAGAATATGCACTGGGAGGAGCAAGGGGCCTTCACCGGCGAGATCGCCCCGCCGATGGTGGCGGAACTGGCGCAGTACGTCATCTTGGGCCATTCGGAGCGGCGGCAGTACTTCGGCGAGACGGATGAGACGGTCAACCGCAAGATTGAGGCGGCGCTGGCCCACGGCCTGACACCCATCGTCTGCGTGGGGGAGAACCTGGCGCAGAACCAGGCGGGCGAGACGATCCCCTTCGTCCGCTCGCAGATCGAAGGGGCCTTCGCCGGGCTGAGCGCCGAGGAGGCCCGGCGTCTCGTCTTGGCCTACGAGCCGATCTGGGCCATCGGCACCGGGTTGACGGCGACGCCGGAGGCCGCCGACCGCATCATCCGCGAGGCCATCCGCGACGTGCTGGCGGCGCTCTACGACCGCGAGACGGCGGAGGCGATCCGCGTCCAGTACGGCGGGAGCGTCAAGCCGCACAACATCGCCGCCTTCATCGTCATGCCGGAGATCGACGGCGCGCTCGTCGGCGGCGCGAGCCTGAAAGCCGACAGCTTCAGCGCCATCGTCCACAACGCGATCCAGGCCCTGGCCTGAGCCGACGTCCCCCCGGCCCCCTGCGAAATGTCGCAGGGGGCTTTTGCGTGGCGCTCCCGTGCGTGCCGGTCCTCCGTTGACAAATCGCCGCTTCCGCATAGGGTAGCGGCGAAAATCGCTCGACGCGGGAGGCTGGATGAGGAAAGAGGCATGGCGCTATCGCGGACTGCTCCTGCTCGGCCTGCTGGTCGCTTTCGCCCTGCGGCTCTACCGCCTGGGGGACGAGAACATCTGGTGGGACGAGGGGCTCTCCGTCCTCGCGGCCCGCAAATCGTTCTGGGGTGCGACGCTGTGGACGGCGAGCGACGTCCACCCGCCGCTCTACTTCTGGCTGCTCTGGCTCTGGCGACAGGTGGCGGGGGAGAGCTGGTTCGCGCTGCGCTTCGTCACGGTGATGGAGGGGATGGTAACCGTGGCGCTCCTCGCCCCGCTGGGACGCCGCCTCTCCGGTCGGCGGAGCGTCGGCCTCCTCGCGCTCTGGCTGCTGGCGCTCTCCCGCTTCCACATCTGGTGGTGCCAGCAGATGCGGATGTACGTCCTCGCGGGGATGACCGCGCTCCTCGCGCTCACCTTCCTGGCGGGATGGCTGCGCCGCCCCGAAAGCCGCCGCGAGGCGCTGGGGCTGCTCCTGGCGACGGCGGCGGCGCTCTACACCGTCTATTCGAACGTCCAGCTTCTCCTCATCGAAAACCTCACCCTCCTCTGGGCGCTCGTCGTGCGGCGCGGAAGGGCACAGCGGCTCGCCCTGCTCCGCCGCTGGGTGCTCCTCCAGCTTGGAAGCCTCCTCCTCTTCCTGCCCTGGCTGGCGCTGGCGCTGCCCCGCATGCGCTCCTGGTCGGTGGTCGAGCAACCGGCGACGTTAGCCTTCGTCGCCGAACTCTACGCCGTCCTGGTGACGACCGGCCTTTCGACCTTCGTGGGGCGCTACCTCCCGCTGGCGCTGCCCGCCTTCCTCCTTGCCGGATGGGGGATCGTCCACCTCTGGCGCACCCATCCCCGCCGCCGTCTCCCGCTGGTGATGCTCGTGCAGGGGATCATCGTCCCGCCGCTGGTCATCTGGCTGCTCACCCAGCCGCGTGGCTTCTTCTACACGCCGCGCGTGGAGGCCCGCTACCTCCTCCCCTTCGCCCCGCTCTTCGACGTGGTGCTCGCTTGGGCGCTGGTCGCCCTCCACCGCCTCCGCCCCTTGGCGGCGAAGGCGGCCACGGCGGCGGTGATGACGCTCAGCCTCGCGCTCCTGCCCGGCTACTACGGCGGACGCTACCTGCGCGACGACTACCTGACGATGAGCCGCCTCGTCTGGGCCTGCGGTCGCCCCGATGACCTCGTCCTCCTCGTCTCCGGGGATCGCTACGCGCTCTTCCTGCCCGACTACGACGCGCCCCAGGCACCCGACGACCGTCCGCCGGTCTTCCTGATGCCGGGGGAGGCTCCGCTGACGGCGGAGGAGGTGGCGGCGACGGTGGAACCGCTGCTCGCCGGGCACGCAAGGCTCTGGCTGGCGGAGGTGGAAGCGGCGCTGCAGGACCCCAACGGCGAAGTCCGGCGCTTCCTGGAAGGAGAACGGGCGACGGCGTTGGACGTCCGCTTCGGCTACAACCGGCTGACGCTCTTCGCCGACCGCGAGGAGGAACCGACGGTTACCCATCCGCCCTGCTGCGCCCGCCCGCAAGCGATCGCCCCCTCGCTCCAGCTTGTCGGCTACGAGGTGGCGACACGCGAGTTCCGCCCCGCCGACCACGTCCGCTTCCTCCTCTTCCTGCGCAGCGACCGCGCCCGGACGCTGCGGGCGCTTCTCGTGGGCGAGGAGGGGCGCATCGTCGGCGAGACCTCCTTCACGCTGGAAGCCCGGCGCGGCGTCGTCCTGCGGATGACCGACTTCCTCATCACCCCCTACACGCCGCAGGGGCGCTATCACCTGCGGCTGGAGGCGGAGGGCGGCTCGCTGGAGGTGGGGGAGGTGCGCGTAACGCGCGGGGTGGAAAGCCGCCCGCCGGTGCGCATCGAGCGCATCGAGCACCCGATGGCGGTGCGCTTCGGGGACTCCATCCGCCTGCTGGGGTACGACCTGCGCGGGGCGCAGGGGGATCGTATCCAGCCGGGGACGACGCTCCACCTGACGCTCTACTGGGAGACGGAGGCCCCCATCGCCGAGGAGCTGCACGTCTTCACCCACCTGGTGGGGACGGCCTACAATCCGCGCACCGAGGGGCCGCTCTGGGCACAGGATGACCAGATTCCGCTGGAGGGGGCCTACCCCACCTACGACTGGCTCCCCGATCTGCCGCTAGCCGACGAGTACGAACTGGAACTGCCGCCCGATCTGCCGCCGGGCGACTACTGGCTGACGGTAGGTCTCTACCGCGAGGATGGGGAGCGGCTCCCCGTCGAGGGCAGCGCCCCCTCCCCCGACGAACGGTCGGCACTCCTCCTCGTGCTGCACGCGGGGGAGTGAGGGGCTACGAATCCTCCTTGGGGACGACGGTAACCTCATCCACGCCGAAGCGGTAGCGCTTGCGCTCGATGCGCGGGCCGGTAGGTGGAATCTCCACTACGACCTGCCGCTTGAGCACGTCCCAATCGATGACGCGCCCCAGCCCCTCCGGCGTCTGGACACGGGCCTTGCGCTTGGGGAAATCCTTGCTTTCGGCCAGATAGACGGCGTGCTCGAAGGCGAGGCAGCAGCGCAACCGCCCGCACATCCCCGTCGTGTCGCTGGGGGCCATCGAGATCGACTGATCCTTGGCCATGCGGATGGAGACGTTGCGGAATTCGGTGAGGTGGGTTGCGCAGCAGAGCGGCTGGCCGCAGACGCCGAAGCCGCCCAGGTACTTGGCGTAGTCGCGCGGGCCGATCGACTTCAGTTCCACCCGGCACTTGGCCAGCGAGGCAATGCGCCGCTGGAGCGTGGCCCGGCTCCGACCGGAGAGGTTGCCGGTGTAGAGCACGGTGACGACGTCGCCCGCCAACGTCAGTTCCGCCGCGGCGACCTTCACCTCGCGCAGCTTCATCTGCCGCAGGAGGCCGCGAATCTGCTTGAGCAGCGCCTCCCCTTCCCGCTTCCGCTGCTGGTAACGCAGCATATCCAGGCCCGTCGCGCGGCGCAGCACCGCCTTCAACTCGTCCGCATCGCGCCCCTCGGCGGGGACGAGCGCCGCGACCTGCGCCACCTGCTCGCCCGCCCTCGTGGGCACCACGACCCACGAACGCGGCTCCACCTCCAGACCCGGCGGCAGGCGGTAGTGATAGGCCTTGCCCGCCTGCTGAAAGCGCACGGCCACGATGGTCGTCTCTGCGGCGGCTTGCTCTTCCGCCACCGTCGGAAGCTCTTCGTGTGCGTTCACATTCTCTCCCGTCATCGCAACGTGCCGCTACTATACCTGAGGCGCGGAGGTTGACAACCGCCCCTCCAGCGGCAAGGCCCACAGCGTCAGCGAGCGCTGCCAGGCCAGCCCCAGCCGCTCCCGCAGCGCCTCCGCCGCCTCCGCAGGGAGGAGCAGATCGACGGCGGCGTAGCCTTCCGCCGCCGCGAGCGCCTGCAGCGCCTCGATGGCCGGGCGGAGCGGCATCGCGGGCGGCAGCCAGGCGAAGCCGTCCGCCTGCGCCACATCGTTCACCTGACGGCGCAGGGCGATGACGACGGGCTGCCCTTCGAGCCGGAGCGCGACCACCCGCCGGGGCAGATCGCTCCAGCCGGGCAGGACGAGCGGCGGGAAGAGGTTGTCCCACTCCTGAGGGCCGCACTGGTAGCGCCCGATGCGCAGCGCCAGCGACGGCGGCGGCACCTCCCACGCCTCCAGCGGACGCGGCTCCGCCATCGTGCGCCACACCGCCTCGGCCTGCATCTCGTGGAGGACGCGCCAGGGACGGAACCCCAAGCGCCGGTAGAAGGAGAGCGCCTCCGGCTCCGGCTGGGTGGTGATCTGCGCCAGGCCCTGCGCCCGCGCCTGCTCGATCACCGCCGCCATCAGCGCCGAACCGACACCCCGCCGCTGCCAACGGCGGTGCACGTAGAGCAGCGCCAGGTGCAGCCCGCCGAAAGGAGCGGCCTCGCGGCTGAGGTAGAATTCCGCCTCGCCGATGACCTCATCCCCCGCCTCGGCGACGAGGACGCCGCCCCACGGCAGGCGCAGCAGGTGATTCAGGTGGACGGCGCAGCTTTCGACGGCCATCCACGGCCCGCCGAAGCGCCAGCGGGCGAGGATGTCCGGCCCTACCTCGTCCGGAGAGCGGGCCACGGTGCTCCAGTGCAGGGCGGTGATGGCCGCCGCATCCTCCAGGCGTGCCGGTCGTATGCGAAGTTCCGAGGCCACGCTACAGGTGGATCGGCTTCCCGAAGACGGCGTGCGCCGCCTCCATCAGCGCCTCGTTGAGCGTGGGATGGGCGTGGATCGTGGTAGCGATCGCCTCCGGCGAGAGGCCCTCGCGGTAGGCGAGCACCACTTCGGGCAGCAACTCCGTCGCCTCCGGCCCGACGATGACCGCACCGAGGAGTTTTTGGCTCCGCGCATCGGCGACGATCTTGACGAAGCCCTGCGTTTCGCCCAAGGCCAGCGCCTTGCCGTTGGGCAGGAAGGGGAAGGTGCCGACGCGCACCTCGTAACCGGCCTCGCGGGCCTGCGCCTCGCTCAGGCCGAAGGAGGCGACCTGCGGCGAGGTGTACGTCCCGCGCGGGACGGCCAGCCGGTCGAAGGGCGGGCGCTCCATCCTCGCCATCGTCTCCACGGCGAGGATGCCCTGCGCCGAGGCGGCGTGGGCCAGCGGCAACAGCCCGTTCAGGTCGCCGATGGCGAAAATGTGCGGCACCGTCGTCCGCATATGGCCGTCCACCTTCACCCAGCCGCGCTCCGTCTCCACGCCGACCGCCTCCAGCCCCAGCCCCTCGCTATTCGGACGGACGCCGATGGCGACCAGCGCGATCTCCGCCTCCAGTGCCTGCTCGCCCTTCGCGCCGCTGACCTGCACGCGCACACCCTCCGCCGTCGGCTCCACCGCCTCCACGCGCGTCGAGGTCATCACCTTGACCTTCTGGCGCTTGAGGGCACGTGCCAGCACCTCCGCCGCCTCCTCGTCCTCGGCGGGGAGGAGGTGCGGCATCATCTCGACGACGGTAACGGGGACGCCGTAGCTGCGCCAGATGGTGGCGAACTCCAGCCCGATCGGCCCCGCGCCGATGATGATCGCCGATTTGGGAAGCGTGCGGCGCTCCAGCGCGTGGCGCGCCGTGAGGATGCGCTCGCCATCCGCCTCCAGGCCGGGGATGAGCCGCGCCCGCGCCCCGGTCGCCAGGATGATGAAGCGGCCCTCCAGCCGCCGCTCGCCCCCCTCGTTCAATTGGACGACGACCGTCTGCGCATCGGCCAGCCTTCCGCGCCCCTCGATCACCTCGATGCCGTTCTTGCGCATCAGCAGGGCAACGCCCTTCACCAGGCGGGCGGAGACTTTGCGGCTGCGACGGACGGCGGCGGCGTAATCCACCTCCACCCCCTCCACCGAGAAGCCGAAGGTCTTCCCTTCACCCAGCAGGCGGACGACCTCGGCATTGCGCAGCAACGCCTTGGTGGGGATGCAGCCCCAGTTGAGGCAAACGCCGCCGAGATGCTTTGCCTCCACCAGCGCGACGCGGAAGCCCAGTTGCGCCGCGCGGATGGCGGCCACGTAGCCGCCCGGCCCACCGCCGATGATGACCAGATCGTAGGATTCCATACCGCCTCCTCGCTAACAATCCTCGTCGCGCACCAGCCGCTCCGCCTCGCGGAACATCTCCTCGATGGTCAGGGTCGTGTTGTCGAAGATGATCGCATCGTCGGCAGGACGAAGGGGCGCGGCCTTGCGGCTGCTGTCGATCGCGTCCCGGCGGGCGAGATCGGCCCGCACCTCCTCCAGCGAGACCTCCTTCCCCTGCGCCAGACGGTCGAGGAAACGGCGCTGCGCCCGCGCATCCAGCGAGGCGATGAGGTAGAGCTTGAGATCGGCGTCGGGCAGGACGACGGTGCCGATATCGCGTCCCACCATCACCACGCCGCCGCGACGGGCGATCTCCCGCATCCGCCGCGTCAGCGCCGCCCGCACGCCGGGATAGGCAGAGACGGGCGAGACGGCGTGATCGACCTCCGGCGTGCGGAGTGCGCCGGTTACGTCCTCGCCCTCCATCAGCACGGTGTACTGACGCCCTTCCCGACCGTCGGCGGGCAGCACCTCGATGGGGAGGGATTCCGCCAGCGCGGTGATGCGGGCTTCGTCCTCGATGGGGATGCCGCGTCGCAGCGCGGCCAGCGTTACGGCTCGGTAGAGTGCGCCTGTGTCCAGATAGAGATAATCCAGGTGGCGGGCCAGATGGTAGCCTAATGTGCTCTTGCCGGAAGCAGCCGGCCCGTCAATGGCGATGACCAGCGGTCGGCTCATCGTTGTTTCGTCCTCCTGCGTCGCGAGGTGCGCCGCCTGCCCCGACGGGGTTCGGGTGCGCGGCGGACGGCCTCCCGCAGGGCGCGGATTTCGCCCTGGGTGAGCTTGCGCCACTGCCCCGGCGTGAGGTTTCCCAGCCCGATCGGCCCCATCTCCACGCGGATGAGGCGCAGGGCGGGGTGTCCCAGCGCGGCGACGGTGCGCCGCACCAGGTGCTTGCGTCCCTCGTGGATGGAGACACGCAGCCAAGCACGATCCTTTTCCTGGGACTCGATGCGCACCTCGTCGAAGCGGGCCGGGCCGTCCTCCAGACGGAGACCACGCTCCCATCGTCGCAGCGTCGCTGCCGAGGGGATGCCGCGCACCAGCACGCGATAGACGCGCGGATGCCGGTAGCGGGGATGGGTCAGCCGCTGGGTGATCTCGCCGTCGTTGGTCATCAGGATGAGGCCCTCGCTGTCGGCATCCAGCCGCCCGACGGGGTAGAGCCGCTGCGGGAGCGGGATGTAATCGCGCACGGTGGGACGTCCCTGCGGGTCGTGGACGGTAGAGATGACGCCGCGCGGCTTGTAGAGCGCGATGTAGGTCGGCGGCTCGGCCTCCTTGCGAAGCAGCGCGCCGTCCACGCGAATCTCCTGGCGGGTGGGGTCGGCCTTCTCGCCCAGCCTGGCGATGCGGCCATCCACCGTAACCCGCCCCTGGGCGATCATCTCCTCACAAGCACGCCGCGAGCCGTAGCCCGCGCGGGCGAGGATTTTCTGCAAACGTTCCGCGCCTTGCGGCGCGGTCTTCGAAGCGCTTTTCAACTGTTTCCTCGATGGCATCGTCCCTCCACGGGGCGATTATAGCCGCAAGAGGGGGAAGGACAAACGCCACGCGCACCGCTTGCCAAGGCCGGGCATCCGTGCTAAGCTGAAAGTGGCATCGAAGCACTTCGGCTTCCGCATCCCCTCGTCCGTTGGACTCCGAACGCAGCACACCGGAGGTCCAGCCGCCTCCTTGATCGTTTCCGGACAAAGCCGGGCTGGCGACTTTCAAAGGAGATCTGCGATGAAATTCTACCGTCTGCTCTCGACCTTGATGTTGAGCTGTGCGATCCTCGCGGTGGCCCTCCTGCTGCTTGGCTCAAGCAGTCGGCGCGTCGCCGCTGCGCCGCAGGGGGTAACGCGCTACGTCTGGCAGGAGGAGGGCAGCGACAGCGGCGATTGCACCAATCGGCAGGCCCCCTGTGCGACCATCGGCTACGCCCTCCAGCAAGCAGGCGACGGCGACACGATCGACATCGGAGGGGGGACGTACACGGAGACGCTCTCCATCCCGCGCTCCGTCACGCTCAGCGGCGGCTGGATCGTGGACGATTTCCACGGCTACCTTTCCTGGTGGCGAGACCAACCCTGTACGCCGTGGGCCACGGTCATCGATGCCGACAGAAGCGGGCGGGCTGTGACGCTCCTTTCCGGCACGGCGACGACGCTGGACTGCCTGGTCGTCACGGGCGGGCGGGCGAACAACCTCGGCGGGGCGGGGACGTTGGACGGCGGAGGCGGCATCTACGGCTCTCACGTGGCGCTGACGCTGACCAACGATCTCATCACCGACAACATCGCCTGCGATCAATGCTTAGGCGGTTACGGCTTCGGCGGCGGCCTCTTCATCGAGGCGGGGCAGGTCCTCATCAGCCGGACGACCTTCGCCAGCAACACGGCGGGGACGACCGAGGGCAGAGGGGGCGGCGCTTACTTCGCCTACAGCACGGTCAACATCACCAACAGCACCTTCCAGCGAAACAAGGCGGGGCTGGAGACCTCCGGTGAGGGGGGCGGCCTCGCCGTCGGCAGCGGGAACGAGATTACCGTCCTGAGTTCCACCTTCAGCGCCAACGTGGCTCTGGACGGCTCCGGCGAAGGACACGGGGGCGCGATCTACGCCGGAGGGTTATCGGCGTCCACGCTGCATCTGAGCGGGAATACCTTCGACGAGAATCTGGCCACGACGCTCGGCGATCGGGGCAGGGGCGGGGCGCTCTATCTCGACGGGAGCCAGGCGGAGATCGAGGACAACGACTTCACCGACAATATCGCCGCCTTCAATCAGAACGGCGAAGGCGGGGCGATCTGCCTCCACGACGGCACCTCCTCGCTCGTCGGCAACCGCTTCACGGGCAACAAGGCCTCCTGGGCCGGAGGGGCGCACAGCCTGGGCGGGGCTTTCCTCCTCGAAGGGGGAGAGCATCTCGCCACCGGCAACCTCATCCGCGACAACTACGGCACCTATTTCAACGGCGCACCGAGCCAGGCGCTCGGCTACGGGGGCGGCGGCGTCCTTTCCCAGACGACGGCGCTGCTGCGCAGCAATCGCTTCATCGCCAATCACGCCTCGCGGGCGGCCTCGCCGGGAGGCGGCGCGGGAGGCGGTCTCTACATCTACCGGAGCCGGGCGACGCTGGAGCGGAACCGCTTCGTCGAGAACGTGGCGGCGGATAACGGCACCTTCGGCGGCGGGGGCGGGGTTTACGTGGACGAGGCCCACCCCACCTTGGACAGCAACCTCTTCCTGCGCAATCGCGCCGGTGGTTCGACCTACTCGCGGGGCGGAGGCATCCGCACATCCTACTGCGAACGGATCACGCTGACCAACAACGTCCTCGCCGGTAACGAGGCCGATGAAAAGGGCAGCGGCCTCGCCATCCTCGGCGGCGAAGGGCAGCTCATTCACAACACCTTGGCGGCGAACCATCAGGGCGACGGGGTGGGCATCTTCTTAGAGCAGACGACGGCGGCGATCAGCAACACCATCCTCGTCAGCCACACGGTGGGGCTTCACGTGGAAAGCAACGCGACGGCGACGGTGGAAGGGACACTGTGGGGAAGCGGCGCGTGGGCCAACCTCACCGATTACGACGGCGGCGGCTCGCTGACCTTGGGGACGATCAACCTCCACGCCGAGCCGGACTTCATCGATGCCGCAGGGGACGATTTCCACCTGCGCAGCACCTCGGCGGCTATCGACGCGGGCATCACCACGCCGGTTACGGACGATTTCGATGGCGATGCACGTTCTTACGGCCAGGCTCCCGATCTCGGGGCCGACGAGATGAGCTGCCGCGCCCAAGTCGTCGGCGGGAGCACCTACACGAACCTGCAGGAGGCCATCGACGCCGCGCCGCAGGGAGGGACGGTGCGCGTCGCCGCGGGCACCTGCTACGAGCGGCTCAGCATCACGCGGAATGTGGCGCTGGAAGGCGGCTGGTCGCCCGATTTCGGCAGCCGCTATGCCGACCCGGCAACGCGGACGACGATCGACGCCCTGCGCGGCGGGCGGGTCATCTCCATTGCCCACGCGAGCGATGTGCGCATCGACGGCCTGACGCTGACAGGAGGCGAGGCGACGGGGCTGGGCAACGACGGCCTCCCCTCCTACGACTGCGGCGGCGGACTCTACCTCTACCACGGCGGCCTGACGCTCGACGAGAGCATCATCACCGACAACATCGCCTCGAGCAACAGTGTGGCGTGGGGCGGCGGGCTGTGCGCCATCGGGGGAGAGGTCAACATCAGCGGAAGCACCTTCATCAGCAACGAAGCGGCGTTCGGTACCGGCAATGGCTACGGCGGCGGCCTCTACATCCGCTACGGCAACCTCACGATGAGCGGCAGCCGCGTTGCCGACAACATCGGCAGTCGGCTCGGCGGCGGCTACGGCGGGGGCGTCGGCCTCGCCTTCGCCGGTAACGTCTCGATGCGCGACAACGTGATCGAAGGGAACTCGGCCTCGACGCGGTACAGGGGACTCGGCGGCGGGGTCTACGCCTACCACGTTACCACGTTGATGATAGACGGCGATCGCCTGGCAAGAAACACCGTCCCCACGACGACGACAGCCCTAGCCTCCTACGGCGCGGCCCTCTACGGCACCTCGATCGGGACTTTCCGGATGGAGCACGCCACCGTGGTCGCAAACAGGGTATTCGCCGACGACAACAGGAGCGGCGGGGCCGTTTACCTCACCGACAGCAGCATCGTGATCAGCGACACGCACTTCGAAGCGAACAGTGCCGCCCTCGGCGGGGCCATCCTCCTCGAACAGAACATATCGCCGCGCGTCATCGCCAGCACTTTCGAAAATCACGACGTCTCCGAAGGCACCGTCAGGCTCGGCAGCAATCGAGATGCCCGTATCGAACGTTGCACTTTCCGGGGGAATACCGGCGAGGGCGGCTACGATCTCGATCTTCAGGAAGAAAGCTCCGCCCTCATTGCCGACTCTCTCTTCACGACCACAGAGCACTCCATCATGGCCTCCGTTCGCATCCGGGAAAGCACAGGCATCGATTTCGAGGACAACCAATTCTACAGCAGCGGTTTCTACATTCGCGACAGCGACACCATCACGATGGAGCACAACCTCTTTATCGACCAGGGGGACGAACGGGCCATCGACAGCAACAATGTCCAGGGGATGCTGCTGCGCAGCAACCGCTTCACCGGCCAGAGCGACAACGACGACGGCGTCATCTACCTGGCGGCCAGTGCGCCGGTCACGTTAGAGAACAACTTCTTCACCGACAACCGCGGCAGCGCGCTCATCGTGCAGAATAACAGCCTCGTCCACGCCATACACACGACCTTCGCGCACAACGGCAGCACTCCACCGGTGGCGGCGGTGCGCGTCAGCAGCGGGACGGTCTATCTCACCAACACGATCCTCGCCGGCAACAGATGCGCGCTCTACGCAGACACAGGGGCCACCGTGACGATGGAGGCCACGCTCTGGGGCAGCGGAAGCTGGAGCAACGGCACCGACGTTGCGGGCAGCGGCACGGTCAACTTGGGGAGCATCAATCTGCACGCAGTGCCGGGCTTCGTCGATGCGGCCAGCGGCGACTACCACTTGAGAACCCCCTCCCCCGCCATCGACGCCGGTATCACGACCGACGTCCTCGTCGATTTCGACGGCGATCCGCGCCCGATCGGCTCGGCCCCCGACCTCGGCGCAGACGAGAACCGCCGTCCCTTCGCCGTGCTCCTCCCGCTCGTGATGCGCGGGCACTGAAACGGTCAAAGGGGGGAGCCGCGGGTGCGGCTTCCCCCCGCGGGGCTTAAGTGTAAGACTTGACTCTGTCATCCAATAACATTACAATTTATTTACCCTGACACTGGGAGATTCGTAATGCCTCAAGTCCTCGAACAGCTAATCGAACGGCTAAAACGGCGCTGGTGGGTGATACTCAAAGTAATGCCCCAATTCCTCGAGCAGCTAATTGAATGGCTAAAACGACGCCGGTGGGTGATACTCGAAGTAGTCGTTATCCTCGCGATCATACTTTATCGAGCTGATCGCAGCATCCTTGGATGTGCCTCCCGCTTCCGGCTTGACGATATCTACCTCACTCCTTCGGAAACGGCGGACAATATCGTCATCCAATATCCGGAGCGATTGTTTTCCACTCCCCAAGCATCCGATAACATTATCGATCTCCAGTATGCTCGCAAGTTTCATCTCGATGCCACTCAATTCGTCACCATAGAACATGCGTCGGAATGCGAGCAAGCGCTCATCCCGCCCCTCGCTGGTAACACGTATCACTTCATCGTCTGGAGTCCCCCACATCATGTCGATTTCACGACTGAGGCCGGAGAGACTTCCTTTGTGTTATCCCTTGCTCCTCATACCCAAACGAGCCTGACGGCTACAATGAACTACATCCCCCAACCAAACAACAACCGTGTTATCACACTCTGCTTTGCCTATTTAGATCCCCAGGGCAAGCCATTGCCTCTCTATCGCTATCAAGAGCCATCCGGGTACAATACTCTCTTGCTAACCCACAAGCAAATGACGCTTTGCTCGATCCTCAATACGCTATCTTCACCCAACATAGCTTTATTCGCTCCTTTGGTTTTAGGATTGTTGCAAGTTGCCTCTGCCTGGTACTTGAAAGAGCAAGAACGTAAACAACGTGATAAGGAAAACAAGAGACATTCCCTTCGGGAAAGGGTGGAGAACTTCATCGATAAAAAAGAGCACCATTGGGCAAGTTTGTGGAACTTGTGGCAGCAGATAGCCGCCTTCAAAGAATTAAAAAGCATACTCGGCGACACTCTGGGGAATCTGAAAAACGACCCAGCATTTCAATTCGAGATACGTCAATGGCTCGGAGAGCACTTCACGCACAGGTGGCCTGACCACGAATTAAAGATATTGATCGAGATGCGCCTTTTAAACGAGCAGAAGAAGGACGACCTGTGCAACGCAAGAGAACGGCTCCAGTCCCCAGAGGCAAGTCACAAGGAACGTGCCAAGGCTGCACTCGCCATCCTGCATAACCTGGGGCTGGCCGGTTTGCCGTACATAGAGGAACAGCTCAAGGGACAACTCGCAAAGCAGCTCGAGGTGCAATCAAACGCACGACAGCGTCCCGACCCAAATCCTTATCGAGAGGTGTGGGAGAAAGACGCTATTGGGCGCTATCTATGGGTGCGACTGATGAAAAATAAGATCATCTACACGGGTGAGGACTTGACACAGCCTTTGCGTGGCTTGTGCAGCCTGTGGCCCATCGAGCTTGCTCAAGAGATAACCTCTCTCTTTGGCCCCCTCAAGGCAGAGGATGACCCGCGTCTGGCTACGCATGAACTCTTTTGGGATGGGCACCCGGCTTGGGAAAAGGCAGCACGCCTTGGTCATAGCGGCTTCCTCGTCCCCCAGGGCGGTGGTTTGAGTGCGATGATCCTGCAGGGCCGCCGCACCTTTACCCTCTACGGGAGCAGCACAGCGCTCTCCGTCTATCTCCTCATCGACGCCTCTGTGAAAGTGAAAACGGAGGAGGATTGGCTCAAGCGTCTCCATAGGGCGATCGCCGAGAGCCTTCTCTGCGCCCTCGCCACCGATCCCGTCTGGTTCCTCGCCGCCGACGAAGCCGGTGGCCAAGGCTCCACCTGGCAGCGCGAACTGGTTGCGTTCCTGCAGCTCTATAGCTCCGATCAGAACAGCACAGAGCAGGGCTTCGATGGATTGCGCACCCTTCTGGAAAGACGATTCCCCGATCCTATGCCGCAGGCCGGGAGATTGCTCCTCGAGCGGCTCTCCACCTTGGTCAGCGATACGCCACCGCCTCTTTCCTGGCCCTTGCTCTACAACGTCGTCAAAGGGAGCCAACGACAGCTTGCACTCTATGCGATAGATGACAAATCCGTTCCCCTCTTCTTCTGGATCGAAGTGCAGATTCAGAAAGCTCAACAACGCCACACGGTAGCACAATGGTTGTGGAACAACCGGCAACTGCGCGATCTGGGCTACATCAAGCTCTTCGTCGCCATAGATGAAGATGAAGAGGAAGAGGCCAAGGCGTACGGCGGCGATTTCACCCTCCTGCGATGGACGGCCGAGCAGCTCCAGGCATTGCTCGATTACCGGATCAGGCAAGTGGGTAGATCAGCCGACAAGCAACATTTCATCTCTATCTCCGATTTCCAACGGTGGCTGGTCCAACAGGGACTGGCACCACGGACGCCTCAGGCTTACATTCGCGCAGGGAATCGTTGGCTTGAGACTCGATAGTGCGACGAGAGCGACAAGGAGGGTGCCTAAGCAATGAGAGAGAGCTATATTCGGACAGAGGCTATGCGAACCATCGAGACGGCCTTCTTCGATGCCCTTGAACAATGGCAATCCGGACAGTGGCCAGAAAAAAAAGCGCCTTTCTTTGTTATAACCGGTTGGCCCGGCATCGGCAAGAGCATGCTTCTGCACCATTTGAAAGAGGCCTGTAACGAGCAGGAAAACTGCCAAGGCTATCCCATCATTGATCTCGACAATCGGCAGCGCAAGAATGCTCGCTACTGGCAACGCATCTATCCCGCGCCTCTCAGAAACATACAGAACAGATCACTATGCTTGTTCTTCGATCACGTTCCCCCTATTACAGACACGGCCCTCAGAGGTATCGATAAACAGATCATCCGCGAGCATCGTGAACAAGCCTTTATGGTCTTTGCTCTCATTGATCGTGAGCAATGGGGGCTGACTACGCCTCAAATCGGTCGGCGCGTCTCCCTTGCCCCATTCACACCCGCTGAGATAGCAGCGCTTCTTTCAGAAGACCGATCACGCCTCACCGAGGAAACGTTCGACGAGCTTCGCAAGCTTGGCCACCCCGACCTTGCTCTAAACATCGCTCGAAAAGGCAGGAAAGCGGGTTGCGAATCGTTCCTCGACCACTGGCTGGAGCGTGTCGAGGAGAAAGCGTTGCAAGGTGTGCTGTACTCACCCGGAATCTCCAGGCTGGCGGAAGAGTATGCAGAGGTTAGCGAGACAGCGATTCAAGAAGTCTGGCTCAACCCAAGCGAGATCATCGGCGCGCTCCGCCGCGCCGGATGGATCGGCTGG
>JALXBP010000018.1 GCA_026991395.1 Anaerolineae bacterium
ACGCCCGCATCACCGACCAGCACCGCCGCCTCGGGGTCTCCTGCGACTGGAGCCGCGAGCGCTTCACCCTGGACGAGGGATTGAGCCACGCGGTGCGCGTCGCCTTCCACACGCTCTATCAACAGGGCCTCATCTACCGAGGGCCGTACCTAGTCAACTGGTGCCCGCGCTGCGAATCGGCCATCTCCGACCTGGAGGTCATCCCCCACGAGCACGACGGCCACCTCTGGTTCATCCGCTACCCGGTGGTGGACGAGCACTGGGACGGCCCGCACCATCCCTGGGGGAGCGGGCGGTGGGCCGAGGGCGCGACGACCTTCATCGAGATGGCGACCACGCGCCCGGAGACGATCTTGGGCGATACGGCGGTCGCCGTCAACCCCGACGATCCGCGCTGGCAGCACCTCATCGGCAAGGAGGCGGTGCTGCCCGTCCTCGGACGGCGCATCCCCATCATCGCCGACGAGGCGGTCGATCCGGAGTTCGGCACCGGCGCGGTCAAGGTTACCCCCGCGCACGATCCCGCCGACTACGAGATCGGCCAGCGTCATCACCTGCCGCAGATCGGCGTGATGACCGACACGGCGAAGATGAACGCGCAGGCCGGCCCCTACGAGGGTATGGATCGCTACGAGTGCCGCGAGGCCATCGTCGCCGACTTCGAAAAGGAAGGGCTGCTGCTGCGCATCGAGCCGCACCATCACACGGTGGGGCACTGCGAGCGCTGCGACACGGTCATCGAGCCGCGCATCAGCACCCAGTGGTTCGTGCGCACCAAGCCGCTGGCCGAAAAGGCCATCGCCGCCGTGAAGCAGGGGGAGATGCGCATCATCCCGCAGCGCTTCGAGAAGGTCTTCTTCCACTGGATGGAGAACATCCGCGACTGGTGCATCAGCCGCCAGCTCTGGTGGGGGCACCGCATCCCCGTCTGGTACTGCGACGACTGCGGTCACCAGTGGAGCGCCATCGAAGACCCCGCCACCTGCCCCAAGTGCGGCAGTGCCCACATCCACCAAGATGAGGATGTGCTCGACACCTGGTTCTCCTCCGGCCTCTGGCCCTTTTCCACCCTGGGCTGGCCCGACACCGAGGCCCCCGACTTCCAGCGCTTCTTCCCCACCGATATGCGCGAGACCGGCTACGACATCCTCTTCTTCTGGGTCGCCCGCGAGACGATGCTCTCGCTGGCCCTCACCGGCCAGGTGCCCTACCCCGTCGTCTATCTCCATGGCCTCATCCGCAACGAGAAAGGGCAGAAGATCAGCAAATCCATGCCCGACGCCTGGCGCTACGACCCGCTCTACATCATCGAGGAGTACGGCACCGACGCGCTGCGCTACACGCTGGTTACCTCCGCCACGCCCGGCAACGACATCAACCTCGACCAGCGGCGGCTGGTCGGCGCACGCAACTTCGCCAACAAGCTCTGGCAGGTCGGGCGCTTCATCCTGATGAATCTGGAGGAGGGCGAGGCCGCCCCCCGGCTGGAGGAGGTGGACGAGGCGGCGCTGCTGCTGGAGGATCGCTGGATTCTCAGCCGCCTCCATCACCTCACGGAAGCGGTTACGGCGCTCATCGAGGCTTACCAGTACGGCGAAGCCGGGCGTCGCATCCGCGACTTCCTCTGGGACGAGTTCTGCGACTGGTACGTCGAGGCGACGAAGATCAGGCTCTACGACGAGGCGGCGGACAAGCGGACGCCCCGCGCCGTCCTCCTGCACGTCTTCGAACGGGCGCTGCGGCTCCTCCATCCCTTCATGCCCTTCGTCACCGAGGCGCTCTGGCAGGCGCTCCCCGCCGAGGCGAAGGAAGGGGAGGCGCTCATCGTCGCCCGCTGGCCGCAGGCCGATCCCGCCCGCTACGACGAGGCGGCGGAAGCGGGGATGGCGCTGCTGATGGAGATCGTGCGCGGCATCCGCAACGTCCGCGCCGAGTACAACGTCCAGGCGGGCAAGCGCATCCCCGCGACCATCGCCGCCGGGAAGGCGCTGACGCTGCTTGAGGCCCGCCGGCCGCTTTTCGTCTTCCTCGCCCGCCTCGACGAGGCGGCGCTGCAGATCGTCCCCGAATCGGAGAAGCTCCCGCAGGCCGCGACCATCGTCGTCGGCGAGGTCGTCATCTACCTCCCGCTGGCCGGGATGATCGACCTGGAGGCGGAGCGTGCGCGGCTGCGCAAGAAGCTGGCCGGGGTGGAAAAGCGCATCGCCGCCGGCCGCGCCCGGCTCGACGGCCCCTTTGCGCAGAAGGCCCCCGCCCACGTCGTCGAAGCGGAACGCCGCCGCCTGGCCGAGATGGAAAGCGAGGCCGCCCAACTCCGGGAGAACCTCGCCGCGCTGGAAGCGTAAGCCGGGCAAGGCAAAGGCCACGGAAGCCGAACTTCCGTGGCCTTTTTGTTTTCATATGGACTGCGAAGTTATGGGCTGCGGAAGTCAAACTTCCGCAGCCCACAGCTTTCATTCCCTCTGCCGGGATTGCCGCCCTCCCGCGCCATGAACCGGGCACACGCTGCACGGCATACGGCATAGCCCCGTTTCCATCCCGCCTACCGGGATTGTTCCTTTTCTACTCACTAGCTCCGTCCTGGTGGGATTTCTCTTCCCACTCGTTTCCATCCCGCCTACCGGGATTGTTCCTTTTCTACATATGCAGCACAATGCGTAGGAGCTGCATAAAATCCACCCGTTTCCATCCCGCCTACCGGGATTGTTCCTTTTCTACCATGTTCACAGAAAAGGTGACAACTTTCCTCTCTGTAAGCCGATAGAAAGTTTCCATCCCGCCTACCGGGATTGTTCCTTTTCTACGCAAAGCGCCGGTGGAGAGCGGGTGTACATCGTCCGGTTTCCATCCCGCCTACCGAGATTGTTCCTTTTCTACAGGGAGAACGATGAGTAAAAGAATGATCTTGGTCTTCGTGTTTCCATCCCGCCTACCGGGATTGTTCCTTTTCTACGAATAACCTGAGCGACGATAACATTTACGTGGGCCAGCAATGTTTCCATCCCGCCTACCGGGATTGTTCCTTTTCTACTGCAACAGTTAGCCCCTCCTTTCCTTCTGTACCCCTATGGGTGGCCTATGCCGCGCTCCCACCCCCTACGGGTAGGGGGTAAGCCCCCACTGCGACGATCTCGAAACGGCCCGAAAGGCGGCAGATCGTCGCATTTTGGCCCCTTTGGCGGCCCGGAAAGGGCCTTCCATCCACTAACTGTGGGGGGTCCAGGCCCTGACCGTGCGACGATCCCGAAAATGCCCTCGACCCCCCTCGATCGTCGCATTTCACGCTCACAGTATAGCGGCATCTGCGGGCACTGTCAAGCGCCGGAAAGCGCCTCGAGCACCTCCCGCCACGGCGCCGCCCCTAAGTGGACGAGGTGCGCCGCGCAGCGGCAATCGGAGGCCCCGAAGCGGGGGGCGACGATCTGCGCGCCGGGGAGCGCCATCGCCTGCTGCGCCAGGGCGCACTCCTCCCTGCGTTGCGGATAGAGCACCACGAAGGCGGGGAGCGCCACGCGCCGCAGGTGATCCACGTGCCAGCGGGGACGTCCGTCGCCGCGCAGGTGCCGCCCCACCCGCGCCGCCAGCCCGCCTCCACCCCAGGCGCTGCCAGCGTAGAGGTAGAGACCGCGCGGGAAATCGAAGGTGCCCAACGCCCCCACCCTCAGGCGGCGGGCGGCGGAGAGCCAGAGGCCGAGGAGGTAGAGGCCCCCATCTCGCGGGAGGCGGAAAGCGAACGCCGCCACAGTCGAGCGCCCATCCACGTCGCGACGACGCCCAAGAGCGACGTGAGAAAGCCGGCCACATCCATCCAGTAGATAGCTTGCTGCGGACTTAGCTGCCAGACCAACGCGCCCTCCTGACCGGCGGGGAGAGCCAGCGCGGCCAGTCCCGTCAAGATAGAGACAAGCCCAGCACCGCTGAAGAGGTAAACCTGCCAAGGCACTAACGAGCGCTTCCCTATGCCTTGGGCGGCGGTACCGGCAGGGCCTCGATGCTCGTCTCCATCCATTTCTCCCCCTCCTCGATCAACATCACGGGGATTTCGTCGCGGACGGGGTACTTGCGTCCGCAATCCTTGCAGACCAGCCAGTAGCCCTCGCGCACCAGTTCCAGTTGGCCGGGGTCTTCCTTGTCCGTGCGGCGCGTCTCCCCGCTCACGCAGTAGGGGCAACGCAGAATCTCGAGCAGTTTCTCATCGACCATCGACGACCTCCCTTTTCAGGATGGCCGTAGTATAGCACGAAATGCATCGCCCGCAGTCCCCCGGCGTCAGAAAAGACGATAGTTGTCTTATTTCCCTTTGTCGCTACAATCGGCATAACCGAGGTGAACGCCGGAGCCATTCCGCAGAGCAGGAGGTGGGAGATGAAGGAGTTGGATACCGCAACGGGGATCGACCTGAACAGCGCATCGGCTGAAGCGTTGATGGCGCTGCCCGGCGTGGACGAGACGATCGCCAAAGCCATCATCGACTACCGCGAGGAACACGGCCCCATCGCTACACCACAGGTTCTCCTGCAGATCGAGGGGATCGACGAGGCGACCCTCGCCCGCATCACCCCGCACCTGCAGATCGGCACAGGGGGGACGGCGAAGGCCGCCTCGACACCGCCCGATACGGAAGCGCCCGCCGAGGCCTCCGCACCGACGCCGCCGCCCGAAGCCGAGGCCGCCGCCCCGCCGAAGCCCGAACGCCGCCCGCCCACTCCGCCGCCACCCCGCCACACGACGTCCCCGCCCCCCGCCGCAGCGCCATCCCCGCCGCGCACACGGAGCGGGCGTATCGCCTGGTGGGCCTGGCTCTGGTCGGCCCTCATCGGCGGCCTGCTGGGGATGATCTTCACCCTGATCGTCCTTTCCGGCATCAACGGCTCGCTGAACATCAACCACAGCCGCAGCGTGCAGGAAAACCGCAGCCGCATCGACGCCCTGCAGGCCGACCTCGACCGCCTGGGGGGCCAGATCGACGGCCTCGATGGCCGGTTGCGCACGCTGGAGGGGCTGACGGCACGGATGGACGATCTGGAGGGGCAGATGGCGCAGCTCGATCGGCAGGTCGCCACGCTCCGCGAGGAGACGGAAAGCGTACACGGCGAACTCGACGCGATGCAAACGACCATCGGTCAACTCGAGACGGAGCAGCAGAAGATGCAGGACTTCTTCCACAAACTGCAGGCGTTGATCGCCGCCACATTCACATCGGCGGACAAGGAGGAACCTACGCCACAGGTTTCGCCCTTGTCTCCGCCGACCATGCCCCCGACAGGAGGTGAGCCATGAGCCG
Source organism: Anaerolineae bacterium (assembly GCA_026991395.1). Lineage (GTDB taxonomy): Bacteria > Chloroflexota > Anaerolineae > B4-G1 > SLSP01 > JALXBP01. The sequence goes on from JALXBP010000018.1 coordinate 5,285, forward strand.
CGAAGAGCCGCAGGGATTCTGGGGCGTTGTTGCGGGCTTCTTCCGCTTCCTCTTCACCCTCATCTTCGTCATCGCCATCCTCGTCGGCATCGCCGCCGCCCTGTACTACGGCGTTCCCTGGGTCTACCAGAACGTCATCGATCCCATCCAAAACAACAGCGCCCGCATCGCCGCACTGGAACAGCAGATAGAAACGATGCAGGAAGCCCGTCAGGACGACCTGCACAGTCTCCAGGAGGCGCTCGACCAGACGGAGGCCGACCTGACCGACCTCCAGGAGAAGCTGGCGGCGCAGGTCGAGCAACTCGAAGCCCTGGAAACGCGCGTCCAGCGCAGCGAAAAGCGCATCACCCAACTGGAAGGGACGACGTCGTCCAGCGAAGCCGAGCTTGCCCTGCTCGAAGAGCAGATCGAGCAGATGAGCGAGCAACTCGGTATGCAAACGAGCAACCTGCAGGAGATGGAGACCTTCCTCCAGGCCAGGCTGCTCCTGCTCCAGAGCACCCAGGACCTGCTCCACGCCCGCCTCCTCCTGCTGGAGGACAATCCGCGCGGTGCAAGGGACGCGCTGACGGCGGCGCGGGAGCACCTGCAGGGCGCAGCGGAACTCATTCCCCTCTGGCAATCCACACTCGACGACTTCATAGCCCAGACGGAGACGCTGGATCAACTCGTCGCGGAGCATTCCTTCCGCGCTGTCAGCGAAATGGAAAGCCTCTGGGCCGCCATTACCGACTTCGCCACCGTTCAACAGCCCGCACAGACGGCGGAAAGCCCTCTCCTTTCACCACGGCCCACACCGACGCCACCGGCACCATAGCGGCCAACCGGTCGCGTTCGAAGACAAGGGCGTTTGACAGCCCATTCACGCCGTGTTAAACTGTCATCAGGAAGCGTTGGGGGGAAAAACGGGGAGCGCATCCCCAAGCTCTCAGGATGAGGAGGTTCGCCAATGCGTAATCGGAATCTACTGCTAATCATCGCCTTGTTACTCATTGTGGCCGCCATCGGTGGAGGCTACTGGTGGCTCCAGCAGGGCAAGCGTGCCCCGCAAGAGGCCGAAGCCACCCCTACGCCGCAAAACGTCGTCCCCATCGTCGTAGCGGCCCAGAATATCGGGCGCGGCCAGAAGATCTTGATCGAAGAGGGAGCCATCGTGACGCAGACCTGGCCGGTCGATGCCCTGCCGCTGGATTACTACACCGACCCGGCGGAGCTGGAGGGGAAGTTCGCCCGCACCGACATTCCGCGCGGCATGCCCATCGTCCCCGATATGATCGGGGAGCCGGGTGGCATGCTCGCCGTGGAAGGTTCGGCGGCGGCCCTCTTCGAGCCCGGACGAGTTGCCTATGCCATCCCGATGGACATCCAGGGCGGGATCGCCTGGGCCCCCAAGCCGGGGGATCACGTGGACGTCATCGCCGCCATCAAGCTCATCCAGGTCGATGAGGAGTTCCAGTCACCGACCCCCAACCTCTTCATCGCGATACCACGCGACGAAAACGATCCCAATCTCAGCGGCACCTACGGGCGATTCGAGACCTTGCCCAACGGCGAACCGGCCTTCGTCTTTCCGGCAGGGCCAAGCACCCCCAACGTTGTCGTCCAATTGACGGTACAGGATGCCATCGTCTGGCACGTCGGCCTGTGGACGGAGCCGGAAGCCCAGACCACAGCAACCGCCGAGCAGCAAAATCCCGCCGTGGCCGCCGCTCCCACCCCGCCGCCGACGCCGGAGACCCACGCCGAGGTCGAGCCGGTTACCCTCCTCGTCGCGCCGCAGGATGCCCTCGTCCTCAAGTACCTGATGGAGCTTGGCGCCGATCTCGATCTCGTCCTCCGTCCCGCAGGCGACACCGCGCCGGTGATCACCGAGCCGGTATGGCTCCAGTACATCCTCGACAAGTACCAGATTCCCACGACGCCCCCCAACCTCCCCATCGCCATCGAGCCGATGCGGGAGCCGCTGAAGCTCACGCCGCCTGCCGCGCAGCAGAATGCAGCACCACAGGAGTGAGGCAACGCCGCAGAAACAACGCGAAAGGCACAAAGATGGTCAAGAAACGGCAAGACGTACAGCTACAGCCCGGCGAGCGCATCCTGAAAGCGGACGATATCTCCGTTGTGCGGAAGGGGATCGCCTCGCGCATCGGCAAGTGCTATCTGACCAACTACCGCATTGTGCTGACCTCCGCGCCGACTCCCCTTGGCGTAGCCACGCAGCTTTCCGCCATCGGCTCCCTGCTCTTCGGGAAAGCGCGAGCGATGGCAACGCAAGAGGAATCCTTCCCCTTGCGCGAACTGCAAGAAATCGCCCTCTCCAAATACGGCTTGAACAAGGCCGTCGATCTGCGCGGCGCGGACGGCAGCGTCGCCCGCATGGTGATGGGCGCGAAGCAGCGTCAGCGGTGGCTGGCCGCCCTCGATCAAGTTCTCCGCGCGCAGGGCCTCCACAGGGTGGAAAGCGGTGAGGCGGAACACTGGTTGATACGTCCGGCGACGTAAGCCGAGCGTCATCAGAAAAATCGTAACACGATAGGAGTTGTATGGCCGAAAAAATCCGCGTGATGATCGTCGATGACATCGTCGAAACGAGAGAGCAACTTCGCAAGCTGCTCTCCTTCGATCCGGACATCACCGTCGTAGCGATGGCAGGTAGCGGCGAAGAGGCCGTGGCCCAGGTCGTCGAGGCCAATCCCGATGTCGTGTTGATGGACATCAACCTGCCGGGAATGGACGGTATCACGGCCACCGCCAAGCTGCTGGAACTCGTCCCCACCGTTCAGGTGGTGATGCTTTCCGTACAAGGCGACGTGGACTATATGCGCCGCGCGATGATGGCCGGCGCCCGCGACTTCCTCACCAAGCCGCCCAGCGCCGACGATCTCATCAATACCATCCATCGTATGGCCAAGTTGCGGCCACGCACCATCCCCACTCAAGTCGCAGCGGCCACCCCCGCTACCGGCGTGGCCGGGGGGATGCCCGCTATGCGCACAGGACGCATCATCACCTTCTTCACACCCAAAGGCGGCACCGGCGTAACCTCCATCGCCGTCAACACAGCGCTGGCCCTGCAGAAACGGCTCGGCAGCGAGGGGCGCGTGGCGCTGGTCGATGCCAACCTGCAGTTCGGCGATGTCTCCGTCTTCCTCAAGCTCAAGCCGACGCGAACCATCGCCGATCTGGCCCCTCACATCGACGAGATAGACGTCGAACTGCTGCACACGGTTATGGTCTCCCATCCCTCCGGCCTGCAAGTGCTGGCCGCTCCGACGGCACCGGAAGACGCGGAGATCGTCCGCAACATCGGCGTGGATGAAAACGGCGGCAATCGCGCCCTGAAGGCCATCCTGGAATTCATGCAGGCGCAGTACGACTACATCCTGGTAGACACCACACACGCCGTCGATGACGTGCTCCTGGCCCTCCTGGACCTTTCCGACCTCGTTCTTCTCATCACCCGCCCCGTCATCCCGGAGATCCGCGGCGTTCGCCTCTTCATCGAGCTTCTGCAGAAGATGGAATTCGACATGAAGCGTGTCGGCCTCATCATCAACAGCGTGGACAACAAGCGGATGGGCATCCAGCCGGAGGCCATCGAGCGAGCGATGATGCCGGCCATCGCCCGCCTGCCGCTGGACGAGCGAACGGCCCTGCGGGCGGCCAATTACGGCGTTCCCTTCATCCTGCAAAGCCCCAAACAACCGCTGAGCCAGGCCGTCGTCGCCTTGGCCGAGGCTATCCGCAGTCGCTTCGCAGAGACCGAGGAACGGGAACAAGGTGCGCAGGGTGGATTGGGCCGCCTGCTCTGAGCTAAGGAGGTCATAGCGTGTCGCTTTTGAGACGTATCGAGAAGAAGGACTCCTCCGACAAGAAGAGGGGACAGAACGCCCCGCGTCGGGGCGGCACAACACGGCCACAGTCCGGAGGAGCACAGCGCCGTGCCGTCTCCCCGCCGCGCGATGCCTACCGCGATCTGAAGACCCGCGTGCAAAATCGGCTCGTGGCGGAGCTCGATCCCAGTATGGACGTCTCGCAGACCGAGGAGGTGCGTCAGACCATCCGCGAGATGTACGACACCATCCTCGAAGAGGAACGCATCGTCCTCAGCCGCGTCGAGCGGGAGCGCCTGTTCGAGCAAATCGTCGCCGAGATTCTGGGACTGGGTCCGCTGGAACCGCTGCTGGCCGACGAATCGATCACCGAGATTATGGTCAACGGCCCCAAGCAAATCTTCATCGAGCGGAAAGGCCGGCTGGAGCGCGTCAACATCACCTTCGAATCGGACGAGCACGTCATGCGCATCATCGAACGCATCGTCGCTCCGCTGGGACGCCGCATCGACGAAAGCAGCCCGATGGTCGATGCCCGCCTGAAAGACGGCTCCCGCGTCAATGCCGTCATCCCCCCCATCTCCCTCGTCGGGCCGGTGCTGACCATCCGCAAGTTCTTCAAGCATCCGCTGACGGTCGATGACCTCATCCGCTACGGCTCGGTTACGCCGGAAGCGATGGAGTTCCTCAAAGCCTGCGTCGTCGCCGCGCTGAATATCGTCGTTTCAGGCGGTACGGGGACCGGCAAGACGACCTTCCTCAACATCCTCTCCGGCTTCATCCCCCACGAGGAGCGCATCATCACCATCGAGAATGCCGCGGAGCTGCAACTCCGCCAGGAGCATGTCGTCACGCTGGAATCGCGCCCGCCGAACATCGAGGGCAAAGGCGAAATCTCCATCCGCGATCTGGTGATCAACGCTCTGCGAATGCGTCCCGACCGCATCGTCGTCGGCGAGTGCCGTGGCGGCGAGGCTCTGGATATGCTCCAGGCTATGAACACCGGCCACGACGGCAGCATGACGACACTCCACGCCAACAACACACGCGAGGCCCTTTCCCGTCTGGAGACGATGGTGCTGATGGCGGGGATGGAACTGCCGCACCGCGCCATCCGCGAGCAGATCGCCTCGGCCATCGACCTCATCGTCCAACTGGAGCGTATGCGCGATGGCTCACGCCGTGTCGTCGCCGTGACCGAGGTACAGGGCATGGAGGGCGATGTCGTTGTCACCAGCGACATCTTCAAGTTCGAACAGGTCGGTTTCGAAAACGGGAAAGTCATCGGGCGGCTGCGTCCGACCGGTATTCGCCCCAAGTTCATGAGCCGCATCGAGAACGTCGGCATCCACCTGCCGCCCTCCGTCTTCGGTGCCGGTCAACGGCTGCGGGGGTACTAAGCCGTGGTGCAAGGAAGAGGTGAAGTATGAGCTGGCTCATTGGTGGCCTTCTGATCAGCGGGATCGTCCTCCTCATCCTGGCGCTGCGGCAGAAACCGGCAGGCCAAGACTTGGTCGAAGAACGACTGGGAGCGGAGAAAGCGGGCAAGAAGCGCAAACGCCAGAAGAAGGAGGAACGCACCTCCGTCCTCGGCGCAGCCGTCGATCGCGTCGTCGCGGAGCGCGGCTTCGCCAAGGACCTGGCCACACAACTCGCCCGCGCCGACGTCAAACTGACGGTCGGCGAGTTCCTCGTCTTCTCCGTCATCCTCTCCATCCTGCTCGGCCTGCTCTTCTACGCGATGGACCGCATCATCCTCGTCCCCGTGGGCCTCGTCCTCGGCTTCATGGGGCCCCGATGGTTCGTTGCCTTCCGTCAAAGACAGCGGCTCAAGGCATTCAACGATCAGCTCAGCGATGCCCTCAACCTGATGGTCAACTCCCTGCGTGCCGGTTACAGCACCCTGCAGGCGATGGAGGTCATCTCCCGCGAAATGCCCGACCCCATCGCCCAGGAATTCGGGCGCGTCGTACTGGAGATTCAACTCGGCGTTCCCTTCGACACGGCAATGGAGAACCTGCTGCGCCGTATGCCCAGCCCCGATATGGACCTCATCGTTACTGCGATGAGCATCCAGCGGGAAGTCGGCGGCAATCTCGCCGAAGTCCTCGACTCCATCAGCTTCACCATCCGCGAGCGCGTACGCATCAAGGGCGAGATCAGCGTGCTCACCGCCCAGGGGCGCATCTCCGGCTACATCGTCGCCGCCCTCCCCTTCCTCTTGGGCGGCTTCCTCTACCTCTACTCCCCCGACTTCTTCGGCCCGATGGTTACCGACCCCTGCGGCTGGGCCATGTTAGGGACGGCGCTCTTCCTCATCGTCGTCGGCTACATCATCATCAGCAAGATCGTGAATATCGAGGTGTGAGATGACACTCTATCTGATCATCAGCGGGGTGATTGTGGTCGCCCTCCTCCTTGCCCTGCTCTTCAGCGGCAAACGCTCCTCGCAAAACCTGGAAGAGCGCCTTGAGGAGATGGCCGCCCTCGGGCAGCCCATCTCCCTGGAGGAACTGGAGCTTTCCCAACCGCTCAGCGAGCGGATCATCAAGCCGCTCTTCCAGAAGCTGACCGAGCTGGCGCAGCGCATGACGCCGCAACACACGATGCAGGCGATGGAGAAGAAGTTGCGCGTCGCCGGTTTGCTCTACAAGATCAGCCCGGCTCAGTTCTTCACCATCAAGGTCATCTCCATCGTCGTTGGGTTGGCGCTGGGCTTCGTCCTCCTCGCCACCTCCGCCACCGCGGGAGCGCAGACCAGGCTGCTGATGCTGGGCGGCGGGCTGGTATTGGGCTACCTCTTGCCCGACCTCTATCTTTCCAGCAAGACGAGGAAACGCCAGTCCGAGGTCCTCAAAGCACTCCCCGATGCCCTCGACCTGCTGACCATCTGCGTCGAGGCCGGTCTGGGCTTCGACGCGGCGATGTCCAAGGTCGCCGAAAAGTGGGATAACGAGCTGAGCCTGGCCTTCCGCCGCACGGTGCAGGAGATGCAGTTGGGCAAGTTGCGGCGCGAGGCCCTGCGCGATATGGCCGAAAGCCTCGACGTCGCCGACGTAACCTCCTTCGTCGCCGCCATCGTCCAGGCCGACCAGTTGGGCGTCAGTATGGCGAAGGTCATGCGCATCCAGTCGGACCAGATGCGGATGAAGCGCCGCCAGCGGGCCGAAGAGAAGGCCCGCCAGGCACCGGTCAAGATTATGATCCCGCTGGTCTTCTTCATCTTCCCCACCATCTTCATCATCCTCCTTGGACCTGCCGTCCTCCAGGTCAAGGACGTGGGATTCTGAGAAGAGGCGGGAGAACATTAGCCCCATCAGAAGATGAGGCCACGATGACCATAGCCACAAAGTACCTTGCTCTCTGGTGGCGGATCGTCACGGGGGTGGGAACGCTCTTCTTCCCCCCACAATGCGCCGGATGCGGTAAGGTCAACACGTGGCTCTGCAGTACCTGTGCCGAGACCATCCCCCTGCTGGAAGGGCCGCTCTGTCCGCGCTGCGGGCGTCCGTGGGAAGGCGAGGGCAATTGCCCCGCCTGCCGCGCGCATCTGCCCGCCGTGCGGCGGCTGCGGGCGGCCACTCTCTTCGCCGAGCCGATACGCAGCGCCATCCACGCCCTCAAGTACAACGGAGGACGCGAGGTTGCCGAAAGCGTCCGCCCGCTGATGGCCAAAGCGTGGGCCAAGTGGGCGATGGCGGGCGACCTCCTCGCCCCCGTGCCGCTGCACCCCCGGCGCGAGGCCCGGCGCGGGTACAATCAATCCGCTCTGTTGGCCACAGCCCTCGGCCTGGCCGTGAATCTCCCCGTCGTCCCCGACCTGCTCGAACGCATCCGCCCGACCCGCTCCCAGACCCAACTCGGACGTGAGGCGCGGCGGCGCAACGTCGCCGGAGCCTTCCGCGTCCGCCGTCCCTCGCTGGTACGCGGGCGGCACATCACGCTGATCGATGACGTGGCGACGACCGGGGCAACGCTCGATGCCTGCGCCGTAGCGCTGTTGGAAGAAGGAGCCGCGTCGGTGGACGCCTTTACGCTGGCGCGGGCCGCATAACCTTATCCAAAGGAGGCCGAAATGGACGTTGACATTTTCACCAAGAATCTCGAACTCACCGACCGCTTGGCATCCTACGTCGAGAACAAGCTGCAGAAGTTGAACCGCTTCCTCTCGACCATCGAAAGCGTCCGTGTGGACCTTGCCGAAACGAAAGTGAAAGACGCCTCACGGCGAATGGTAGCGCAGATCACCATCCACGTGCCGCGCTCCATCCTGCGCGCCGAGGAGCGAGCTGGCGACATCTTCACCGCCTTCGATGCCGCGATGGACAAGATCGAACGGCAGATTCGCCGCTACAAGGGACGACGCATCGACCGCCGCAAGGGCGGTGCCGTGGCCGAAGCCAAGCCCCCCGTCCCCGCAGAGGAGACTGCACCGGCGACGGGGCGCATCGTGCGCACCAAGCGCTTCGAGGTCAGCGCCGTTCCGCCGGAGGAGGCCATCGAGCAGATGGAACTGCTGGGGCACAGCTTCTTCATCTTCCTCGACGTAACCGACGGCCAACTGAGCATCCTCTACAAGCGGCAGGACGGCAACTACGGGATGATCAAGCCGATCTACTGAGCGTGGTACAAACGGCAACCGCCGACGAACAATTCGTCGGCGGTTTTTTCACACCTACGCCTCGCCGTCCGCCCCTTCCCCTGCTTCCCCCTCCTCCGAGGGACGCGGACAGGGCTGAACGAGCGCCAGGCGCAACACCTCCTCCATATCCTGCACCAGCCTGATCTCCATACGGGTCAGGATGCTCTTGGGGATTTCCCGCAAATCCGGCTCGTTCCGTGCCGGGATGATGACCATACGCACACCGGCGCGATGGGCGGCCAGCAGCTTCGCCTTCAGGCCGCCGACGGGCAGGACGCGCCCGCGTAAGGTGATCTCCCCGGTCAAGGCAACATCGTGCCGCACAGGACAGCGCGTGAAGGCGGAGAAGAGCGCCGTCGCGATGGTGATGCCGCCCGAAGGGCCGTCTTTCGGCACCCCGCCCTCCGGCAGATGCACGTGGATATCGATCTTCTCGAAAAGCTCCGTCCCGATCGACCAGCGCTCCGCCTGCGAGCGCAGATAGGTGTAAGCCGCCTGCGCCGACTCCTGCATCACCTCGCCCAACTGTCCCGTCAGCGTCAGCGAACCTTTGCCGGGCATCAACGCCACCTCCACCGGCAGCAGGTCTCCGCCGTACTGCGTCCAGGCCATCCCCATCGCCACGCCGATCTGGTCCTCCTTTTCCAGCCGCTCGTGCAGGTAACGCGGCGGGCCGAGGTAGCGCGCGAGCGACGCCGGTGTGAAGGTGCGGATCGGGCGTTTCCCCTCCGCCAGCCGACGCGCCGCCTTCCGGCACAGATTGCCGATCTCCCGCTCCAGATTGCGCACGCCCGCCTCGTAGGTGTAATCGCGGATGATCGCCCGCACCGTCGCCGCGGGGAAACGGGGCGGATGCTCCTGCAGACCGTTCGCTGCCACCTGGCGCGGGATGAGGAAACGCCGCGCAATCTGCATCTTCTCCTCATCCGTGTAGCCGGGGAAGGGGATGATCTCCATCCGATCCTCCAGAGCAGGCGGGATGTCGAGGTAGTTGGCCGTGGTGATGAAGAGCACCTGCGAGAGATCGTAGGGGATCTCCAGGTAGTGGTCGGAGAAGGCGTGGTTCTGCTCCGGGTCGAGCACCTCCAGCAGCGCGGCGGCGGGATCGCCACGGAAGTCGGCGCTCAGCTTGTCGATCTCGTCGAGCATGAAGACGGGATTGATCGTCCCGGCGCGGCGCATCGTCTGGATGATCCGCCCCGGCAACGCGCCGATGTAGGTGCGCCGATGCCCGCGTATCTCCGCCTCGTCGCGGACGCCGCCCAGCGAGACACGCACGAACTTCCGCCCCAACGCTTCCGCAATCGAGCGCCCCAGTGAGGTTTTCCCCGTCCCCGGCGGGCCGACGAAGCAGAGGATGGTACTGCGGCTCTCTCGCGGGGCCAGCTTGTGGACGGCGATGTATTCCAGAATGCGCTCCTTGGCCTTCTTCAAGCCGTAGTGGCGCGACGAGAGCACCTGCTCGGCATGTTCCAGGTCGAGGTTGTCCTCCGTCCGCGCCGTCCACGGCAGGTTGAGCAGCCAGTCGAGATAGGTGCGCACCATCCCCACCTCCGCCGCCATCGGAGGCATCATCGCCAGCCGCGCCAGCTCCTCCTCCGCCCGCTCCCGCACGTAGTCGGGATAGTCCCCCTTCTCCAACTGCTCGCGCAGACGGACGACGTCGCGCGTCAGGAGATCGGTCTCCCCAAGCTCGCGCTGGATGGCCCGCATCTGCTCGCGCAGGAAGTACTCTCGCTGCGACCTGTCCACCTCCTGCTGCACCTTCGCCTGGATTTTGTCCTCCAGCTCCAGGACATCCAGTTCGGTCGCCGTGTAACCGCTCACCTTGTGCAGCCGCTCGACGGCGTTGGGCATCTCCAGAAGCTCCTGCCGCTTTTCCAACGGCAGGTTGATCGCCTGGGCGATGAAATCGGCCAACATCCCCGGCGATTTGATATTCATCGCGTAGATGTAGCTCTCATCGGTCAGATTGGCGTCGAGTTGGACGATGCGCTCGAACATCGTGACCACAGCCCGCATCATCGCCTCGACCAGCGGACCGTCCTCGCTCGTCTCCTTCACCGGCTCGACCAGAGCGATCAGATAAGGCGACTCCTGCACCACGTCGATGACGCGCACCCGCTGCAAGCCGCGGGCGATGGCGCTCGTCGAACCGTCTGGCATGCGCAGCGTGCGCATCACGCTGAGATCGGTCCCGACCGCGTACAGTTCCTCCAGGGCAGGGTAATGGTCCAGGTCGGCACGGCGCTGGGTGATGGCGACCAGCGGCCAGTCGTCCCGCACGGCATCCTCCAGCGCCGCGAGGGAAGGCTGACGCCCCACATAGATCGGCGTAACCATATGCGGGAAGAGCACCATATCGACCAGCGGCAGGATGATCGCCTCGTAAGGCCCGTCCGGCATCTCGATGTCGAGATCGCCATCCTCGAAGAAGGTGTCGGGCACGAAGGGCAGATCGCCGATTTCCATCTTCAGTTCCTCCCTTTCACGTCAGCAGCCATCGCGGCCTCAATGCTCATAGCGGGCCTTCGGCTGCACCCACGGCTCGTCGTCCCAGTCCTGACGGGGCAGCGGCAGGGGATGCGACCGGCTCCACTCGGTGCGCACATCGGCAACGAGGAAGATGGAGCCGGTTACCAGGATGCCCCACGAAGGATGGTAGCGCAGATGCCGCAGCGCCGCCTCCAAGGCCCGCTTCGGATTGATGGCGATCTCCGCGCCGCACCCCAGATCGGCGCAGAAGTCGGCCAGACGGCTCGGCGAAGCTGCCCGCGGATGATGCGAACGTGTAACGATGACCCGCCGCGCCATCGGCAGGAGATGCGCCAGCATCCCCTCCATATCCTTGTCGTTGGACGCGCCGTAGATCAAGACCCATTGGCGGTCGGGGAACCAGCTCTGCAGTGAGCGGGCCAGCACCTTGGCCGAGTAGGGATTGTGCGCACAGTCTACCAGCAAGAGCGGCTCGCGGCTGAGCAGCTCCATCCGACCGGGCCAGCGGGTGCGCCGCAGCCCCTCGGCGAGTTGCTCCCGCGTGATCGGAAGCACGCCCTCGCGGCGCAGCACCTCCATCGTCGCGACGACCGTCGCGGCGTTCTCCCGTTGGAAATCGCCAATCAACGGGATGAAGTAGCGTCCTTCCAGCGGGGAATGCCCCTCGCGCATCCGCAATCGTATCTGCTGCCCCTGCGGCGACAGCGAAAGCAACTCCCAATCCCACACCTCCCCGACCGCCACGAAAGGCGAGCGGCGCTCCTCGGCGATGGCCCGCAGGACGGCCACAACGGAGGGCTTCTGCTGGGGCGCGACGATGACCGGCACCTGCGGCTTGATGATCCCGCCCTTCTCCGCGGCAATCGCCTCCACCGTATCGCCCAGCAGGTAGGTGTGATCCAGGCTGATCGAGGTGATGATGCTCGCCCTGGGCGTGATCACATTCGTCGCGTCCAGCCGTCCGCCCAGCCCCACCTCGATCACCGCCCAATCCACGGCGCGGCGGGCGAAGTAGAGGAAAGCCAGGCCCGTCGTCGCCTCGAACATCGTCAGATCGGGCACCGACTCGATGATCGGCGCGATCTCCTCCACCAGGTCGGCCATCGCCGTGCGCGCAATCGGCTCGCCGTTGATCTGGATGCGCTCGCGGTAGGTGTGCAGGTGCGGCGAGGTGTACAGTCCCACACGGGCAGCGCCCTCCCGACCCGGCGCGGCCACCTGCATCACGGAGGCCAGCATCGCGGAGGTGGAACCCTTCCCCTTCGTCCCCGCCACGTGGAGCGCGGGATAACGCTCCTGCGGGCGGCCCAGGCGGTCGAGATAGGTGCGGACACGATCCAGCTTGAAGACGTTAGGTGCATAACGGTCGATACGGCGCTTCTCGTAATCGACCAGGCTGTAGAGATAGCGCAACGCGCTGTGGTACTTCATCGTCTCCTTTCGCAAACCCTCGTCGGCGACAAGGGATGTAAAAAAGAGCCGCGCCACGGCTCGCGGGGCATTGTACCCGCTTCCGTGAGGGAAGCAACCCCGCACCGTCGAGTTAGGAAGATGACCATATGACTTTTCCGCCATCTGCGGTATAATGCGGGCAGCAACAAAATACCGGAGGTCATCGTGGAAACAACCCGCACCATCTTCCCCTTTACGGCCATCGTCGGCCAAGAGCGAATGAAGCTGGCCCTCATCCTCGCCGCCATCAACTTTCGCATCGGCGGCGTCCTCATCCGCGGCGAGCGCGGGACAGCCAAGTCCACGGCGGCACGTGCCCTGGCCGCCCTGCTGCCGGAGATCAACGTCGTTGCCGACTGCCCCTTCCACTGCGATCCCGACCATCCCGAAACGTGGTGCACACGCTGCCGGGAACGTGCGGCGGCGGGAGAAGCGCTGCCACGCGGGACGATGCGCGTTCCCTTCGTCGATCTCCCCGTCGGGGCGACGGAGGATCGCGTCGTGGGCACGCTGGATATCGAACGTGCCATCCGCCAGGGCGAGCGCCACTTCGAACCCGGCGTGCTGGCCGCCGCCAATCGCGGCATCCTCTACGTCGATGAGGTCAACCTCCTCGACGATCACATCGTGGACGTGCTCTTGGACGCCGCCGCGATGGGCGTCAACGTCGTCGAGCGGGAAGGCATCTCCTTCCAGCACCCTGCCCGCTTCATCCTCGTGGGCACGATGAACCCGGAGGAAGGCGATCTCCGCCCGCAGCTTCTCGACCGCTTCGCCCTCTGCGTTGACGTCGTCGGCATCCGCGATGCGGAGCGACGCATGCTCATCATGGAGCGCAACCTCGCCTTCGAGGCCGATCCGCAAGCCTTCTACGAAGCCTGGCGACCGCAGGAAGAGGCCCTGGCCCGCAAGATCGAAACGGCCCGCGCCCTCCTCCCGCGGGTCGGCCACCGCCGCAGCGACTTGGGGACGATCGCCAAGCTGATGGCCGGGATCGGCGTGGACGGCCACCGCGGCGACCTCGTCATCCTCAAGGCGGCCAAGGCCCACGCCGCCTGGGAGGGCCGCACCGCCATCACCGACCACGACATTATGATCGCCGCGCAACTCGCCCTCCCCCACCGGCTCAAGCGACGCCCCTTCGACGAGATCGAAACGACGTTGGAGGACCTGGAAAGCCGCGTCGGGGAAGCCAGGGAACACGCCGAAGAGGAGGAGGAACGTCAGGAAACCTCCGGTCAGAGCGGGCGAAGGGAAGCGGCAAAAAAAGTATGAACCTCCCGGAGAGGGAGGAAGAGGCAGCGGGACGGCCCTCGGCCAACAACCAGGAGATTCTGCAACAGCAGCCCCCCGTTTCCTGGAACGAGGAGGAGAAGTGGTGGGAGAAGGGGCAGCCTGTCGCCATCGGCGAACTCTTCCGCCCCCGCCGCCTGGAGACGCCGATGGATCGCCTGCAGCGACGGCGCGGCGGGAAGCGCAGCCGTTCGATCACGCAGATCAAGCGCGGGCGCTACATCCGCGCCGTACCCTCGCCCCGCCATCCCCAAGACCTGGCACTCGACGCGACCCTGCGGGCCGCCGCACCCTATCAGCAGGCGCGGCGACGCACCCAGCCCGGCGGGCCGCTCCTGCGCCTGCGTCCGCAGGATTACTACCGCAAGGTGCGCGTCCGCCGCACGGCCAACCTCGTCCTCTTCGTCGTCGATGCCTCGTGGTCGATGGCCGTCGAGCAGCGGATGGAAGCGACCAAGGGGGCCATCCTCTCCCTCCTCACCGACGCTTACCAGCGGCGCGACCGCGTCGGCCTCATCGTCTTCCGCGGGACACAGGCGGCGATTGCCTTAGCCCCGACGAACAGCGTCGAGTTGGCGAAGAAGGCGCTGGTCAATCTCCCCGTGGGCGGCAAGACGCCGCTGGCCGCCGGTCTGTGGCTCGCCCTGCACGTCATCAAGCAGGAGCGACTGCGCGAACCGGAACTTGCACCCCTGCTCGTCCTCCTCACCGACGGGGCGGGCAACGTCTCGATGGGACTGGGCCATCCGCAGGAAGAGGCCTATCAGATGGCCGACGCCATCGCCGAGGCGAAAATCCGCGCCGTCGTCATCGATATGGAGGATACTCGCTTCAACCAGGGGCTGGCGAAGACGCTGGCCGACCATATGGATGCCATCTTCTACAACCTCGCCCATCTGCGCGCCGAGGCGCTGGCCGACGTCGTGCGCAAGGAGATGAAGTATGGATGAGATGCACCTCATCCGCCGTCTGGCCACCCGTCTGCAGCAACGCGGGGCGCATCTGGCCATCGCCGAATCCAGCACGGGGGGCTTGCTGGGCCACTGGCTCACCGAGATGCCGGGCAGTTCGGCCTACTTTCTCGGCAGCGTCATCGCCTATGCCGACAGCCTCAAGGAGCGGATCCTCGGCGTCCCCCCGGAGACCATCGCCCGCAACGGCGCGGTCAGTGCCGCGACGGCCTGCGCTATGGCCAGGGGGGTACGTCGGCTCACCGGCGCGGAGATCGGCCTAGCCTTGACGGGCATCGCCGGCCCCGAGGGAGGGCGGCCCGGCAAACCGGTGGGGACGGCCTACATCGCCGCCGTCGTCGGTTCGACCTGCTGGGTTTGGCGGCACGGGTGGCACAGTCGCGACCGCCGCGCAAATAAACGGCGCTCCGCCGCAGCCGCCATCGCCGACCTGCTCCTCATCCTGTAGCCCCCCCGACTACGGCAACTGCTCCGCCTCCCACTCCGGGCGGTGCGTCCACCAGGGGAGATCGCCGTAGGCATCGCTGATCACGTCGGTATCGTACATCTCCAGCATACAATCGTACCAGCTCATCCCTTCCGTCTTCTGGAAGTGCCACCACTCCACGTCGAACCACGAAGTGCGCCAGTTCGGCAGAGCGTTGCGACGCTCCCAGCCGTAGTCGGCGGCCAGACGGGTGAAATCGACGTAGTACCCGGCAGGGACCGCCTTCTTGAGCTTCCCGCCGTAAGCTGCGGCCATCCCCCCCTCGCTGCGAGCGCTCAAATCCCACGGCAGATCACGCATCGGCTCCCCCATCGAGCCGTCCTGCACCTTCGCCTTGATGAAGACGCGCCAGTAGGTAACCCCGCCGATGTCCTCGCGCACCAGTTCGATCAGTCCCTTGCGCAGGAAAGCCTGATCCACATCGATGGCCCGCCCGCAGACGTGCCACGAGATGCGCCCCTGTCCCGGACGGGGGGTGTGATTCATCGAGCGCCACGAATCGCCTAACGTGCCGAGGTAATCCCAGCCGGTCTCCTCCTCCACGCGACGGCGCAGGGCGTTGAAGCTGTCGTTCACCCGGTCGCTGAGCTGTTCGCGGTTCTCGCCGCCGTTCACGCCGGGGAGACCGACCAGACGCACGTGGCCTTCCTCGTCCGGCCCCAGGTCCAACTCGGTGTAGAGGGGCGGCTCCTCCTGCTGCATCCGCGCCCGCAATTGCGACGCCATTTCCGGCGAAAGCGTCCTCGCTGTCCAGGCGGGGTCCTCCAGCCAGTCCGTGCTCTCGAAGCCCTCCTGGGCCATAGCCCAGCCTTTGGTGCTGGCGGCGATCAGGTGATTGGTGGCCAGCGTCGGCCCCTGGCGGACCACGAAGGCCAGCGCTTTCCCGTCCGGCGACCAGGCCGGATCGCCGCCCATACCGAAGAAGATGGGACGCAACTGTCCGCTCGTGCTCGCCTCCCGGTCGAAGGGGAGGATGCGCAGCGTCTCCTCCGCCGAACGCCCGCTCGCATAAGCCAGATAGGCCCCGTCCGGCGACCAGGCGGGGTGATCCTCGTCCTGCTCCGGCGTCCGCGTCAGATTGACCAGGTCGCCCCCGTCGAGGGAGACGAGGTAGATCTCCTTGTTGCCGTCCCGCAGTGAAGTGAAGGCGATATGCCGCCCGTCGGGCGACCAGGCGGGCGCGAAATCGGGTGCGGGATCATAGGTGAGGCGGTAATCCCGCCCTCCCTCCACGCTGAGGATGTGAATTTCCAGGTTGCCATCGACGTAGGATTCGTAAGCCAGCCACTTCCCGTCGGGCGACCAGGAAGGGCCGGCCTCGAAGGCCGGGGCGCGCGTCAGGCGGAGCAACGCGCCGGAGGTCATATCCATCATATACAGGTCCCAATTGTGCGCCCGGTGCGAGGCGAAGGCCAGCCAGCGTCCGTCGGGCGACCAGGCCGGATCGCGGTCGTCGGCAGGATCGTAGGTCAGGCGCAGGAGCGCCCCATCGCGCTGCGAAAGGAGGTAGATATCGCTGTTGCCATTGTGCCGCATCGTGAAGGCCAGCGTCCCCCCGCTGCCGATCGGCGTCGGCGTCGCGGCAGGCATCGGAGCACCGGGGGTCGGCGTGAGGACGAGGACGCTGACGCCGCGCATCGGCCCGGCGACGGGCTGCCGCAGCGCGAGCCATCCCATCACCGCCAGCAGGAGCAGCCATACCAGCGGTGGAAGCCGCACGCTCCGCGGTCGGAAAAGCCCACCCATCCAACGAATCAAATCACGCATAGCTCCCTCATCGCATAGTTCGACCTGTTGTCAAATCGGCGGTCCCGTTTGACGGCCTGTTGATCTCAATTAGACTGCACTCGTTATCCCACAGAAAGCTACGGAGGTTCCCAATGCACATCCGATCATCACGACATCTCGCGCTGTTGTCGCTGCTCGCGCTCCTGCTCACCCTCGCAGCCACAGGCGGCCACGCCACCTTCGGCCAAACGCCGCAGAGACCGACAGCGGAAGCGTCGCTCCACAACCCTACCTTCGACAATCACCGCTGGTATGAATTCAACGACCGCTACGGCCACTATCTCACCGGCTCCTGGCTGCCGGATGACGATGTGGATGCGCCGCTTTCCAGCCGCCAGGATTGGCGACTTTGGTTTATGGATGGATGGGGCATTCCCGAATTCGATCCCTCCGCCGAGCACGCCGACAGCGTCGAAGCGGTCGTGATGCGCAACTACGGCGAGACGGACAACCTCCTCGCCGGACTCTACCAGATCATCTACGGCACCACGCCATGCCTCACCTACGAATTCTCGATGAAGGCGCACGCCCGCCCCGGCAGCGGAGATTCGCTCATCGCCATCCAGGTCGGCATCGACCGGCTCGGCTGGCACCTTCCCACCGACGATCCCGCCGTCCACGAGAGTTTCCCCGCCTCCACCGTCTGGGGCACAGCGAAGCAGCCCTTGTGGAACTACCAAACCCTGAGCGTCCGGGCCGAGGCACTCGCGGAACAGATCACCGTCTTCACCTACGCCCACGCCGACGGCGGACGCTCCATCAACATCTACTTCGACACCGGCTCCTTCAGCGACGTAACGCCCGCCCGCATCTACGATCCAAGCGGCTACGCGCAGACGAGCGGCATCGACGGCCTCGACGCTTCCGTCGGCGGCACGTCGGCGACCATCTCCTGGAACTCCACCGCGGCGGGGATTTCCCAGGTCTACTACCGCGCCGTAGCGCAGCCGATCACCACGACTACCACGCTGAGCCACACCATCTACCTCCCCCTGGTCGCCTCGACGGGGATGTGGCAGGCCAGCGCCCTCGACAAGAGCTACACCACCGCCCACGCGATCACGCTCAGCGGTCTGGAAAGCGGGCGCACCTACGAGTACTTCGTCGTCACGCGCGGCGTGGAAAACGACGCCTGCACCGACTGGGTCTCGGAGAAGAAGACCTTTACCGTCCCCTGAGAACTCACGGCAGCGTGACGGTCGTGAGGGCGAGCCGCCCCTG
Source organism: Anaerolineae bacterium (assembly GCA_026991395.1). GTDB lineage: Bacteria > Chloroflexota > Anaerolineae > B4-G1 > SLSP01 > JALXBP01. The sequence goes on from JALXBP010000018.1 coordinate 23,471, forward strand.
ACCGCCCGCTGCGGTCGGCCAGGGTTCGATCTCGTCGAGCCAGTAGGCCCCGGTGAAGAGCGTGTAAGTGCCGGGAGGAAGCCCGCCGACCGCGAAACGGTGGCGCTCGACGAAGCGATCGCCACGCTGCCAGAACTCGCCGGTGAAGCCGAGGCCGTCGGCGACGGCGACAACCGTCCCATTCTCGTCGGCCAGGTGCGCCAGCAGCGAAAGCGGGCGCGTGATCGGCCCCCTTTCGACCTCCCAGAAAGTGCGCAACTCCAGCACTTCACCCTCCCGCACCACGGCGTAGCCGAGGAAGGTCAGCGGCCCGTCGAGCGCCACCCGCTCCCCCGCCTGCGGCGCGGGCGGCGCGTCGCTTGCCAGCAGGCGGAAGCGCGTCTGCCCGGAAGCCGCCCGCGATTCGAGCAGCGGAGTCGTCGAAGGCGGCGACGGCATCGTCGGGGGGAAGACGAGATAGCTGCGCCCGCCACGCGGATAGACGAAGCTCTGTCCGCAGGCAGCCCGCACGAGGCGCACCTCCGCCGTGCCCAAAGCATCGATGACCTCCGCCCCGTCGAGCAACGGCGCAGGGTCCGCGCAGATGACGACACTCCGCGGCGGCGCTTCCGCCTCCACGCGGTAGATGAAGAGCGCGTGATACAGCACCGTCAGCGGCCGGCGGGCGCGGAACCACTCGTACTGCTGCGGCGGGACGACGTAATCCCCCTGCAGCACTGTCGCCCCGATGGCATACGTCCCCGGCGGCGGGTTCCAGCGCGGGAACGGCTGTGTCCCGTAGGCGGGGGGCAGCCGCCGATAGCGGATGCCGTACACCTCCGGACGCGCCGGACTGTAGTGGGCGTAGAAAAGCTCCTCCGTGCCGGACTGCGCCATCCAGGCGTGCAGGTCGTAGAGATTCTGCCCCCAGTCCAGATTGGAATCCACCAGGTAGCGGTAGCCGTTCGCCGCCCCCCCCACGGCCTCGTTGAAGAAGGTCAGGGGGTAGGGCAAGATGCGCAGCGTCCCCGCCACCAGCCAGCACAACAGCGGCGCGAGGAGCCACCACCGCCATCGCCCCCACGGAGCGCGGCGTGCCGCGACCCCGATGCCCAGGAAGAGGAAGGGCAACAGCGGGAGCAGGTGCCGATAGCCGATCGTCACACTGCTCAACAGCGACGAGGCGGCGTAGGCCCAGGGCAGGAGGAAGACCAGCCCGGCGGTACGCATCACAGGCCGCCGAAGCCACGCTACCCATCGACGCGGCCCGCCGCGCAGCAGACGATCCAAAGACCACCCGCCCGCGGCAGCCGCCATCAGCAACACGGGCAGCGGCGTCTTCACCGCGAAGGCGAAGGGAAAGTACCACCACCAGCCCTCCCGACCGAGACGACCGGCGAGGAAGGCCGAGTGCCCCTCCTCGTAATGCTCGTAGAGCGAGCGGTAGATGGCCAGGTGCGTCCCGGCGGGCAGCGGATGCGGCCAGCCCTCGACCGTCGCCCACTGGAAGCGATAGCCGCCCCACACCACCAGCGCCGCCGTGCCGAAGAGGAGCAGCGCTCCGCCCAGCCAGCGCCGCACGCCCCCCCATCCCTCCGCGCGGCCCGCCACCACCGTCGCGTGGAAGAGCGCCAGCGCCGCCAGGGGGACGAGCAGCAACGTCGAGACCTTCACGAGTTGCGCCAGGCCGAGCAGCCCCCCGGCCACGATGAAAGCCCGCGCCGCCGGAAGCCGACGGCTCCCCCGCCCCAGCCTCCAGAGCGCGAAGGCCGTCGCGAAGATGAAGAGCGCCGCCCCCATATCGGTCGTGATCAGCCCGCCGTGGGCCAGCAGGTTGGGATCGAAGGCGTAGAGCATCAGCGCGAGCAGCCCCCATCCGCCCGCCGCCTCCGTCCAGCGGAAGAGGAGCGCGCCCAACAGCACGCCCCACAGGAGGATCGGCACACGGCCAACGAGCGCCAGGTGCGCCGGGTGAGGGTAGCGCCAGACGATCGCATCGCTGACCGCCGAGAGACTGGCGATCGACCAGCCGTCGATCGCGCGCGGATCGGGCAGGTCGTCCTGCAGGAGGAGCGGCCACGCCGCCCAGAAATTCGCCAGCGGCGGATGGATGTGCACCGGCTGCAAGCGGTAATCGCCCGTGCGCAGCGTCGCATAGCCGACGGCGAGATGCGGCCCCTCATCCACCGTGATGGAAGCGCGGCGCACCTCCACCATCCCCAGCGCGAAGTAGACGAGCACGAGCACGGTAGCGAGCAGCAGCCGCACGCTCCGCCTCACGGGATCACCTCCAGCGTGAGCAACAGCACCTCGTCGTTGGGCCAGGCACTGCCGTCGGCCCCACGGGCCGGCAGCCGCGCGCCGCTCTGCGGATCGTACATCCCCACCATCAGCCGGTAGCGCCCCGGCGGCGTCCCCGGCGGGATGGTGATGGTGTACCGCTCGGCGACCACCTCACCGGCGACCCAGTGGTCGGTCGTGTAGAGACCGGCGCGCGGCCACGAATCCCGCTGCCACACCATGCCGCCGCCCTCGTCCAGCAGGTGATTGAAGACGGCGTAGATGCGCGGCGGCTCCGCCGTCGCCTGCCAGAACTCGACCAACGTCGTGCTCTCCCCCGCCCGCAGGCGTGTGCTCCCGATGCGGTAGCCGCGCAGCACGAAGAGATCGCCGAAGCGCTCCGCCGTGCGGTGGCGGAAGATGGGCGGATGGTAGCGCCGCGGCAGCCTTTCGACCTCCACCCCCGCCACGCCGAGGCTTTCCCGCCCCGCCGGGGAGCGGGCACCGTGGAGCAGGTAATCCCGCATCAGCCAGGAGCGGCGGGAACCCTCGGCC
>JALXBP010000019.1 GCA_026991395.1 Anaerolineae bacterium
TGGGATAGCGGCACGGGCGTCGCCTTCACGCGCAACCCCGCCACCGGCGTCAAGGAATTCTACGGCGAATACCTGCTCAACGCGCAGGGCGAGGATGTCGTCGCCGGTATCCGCACCCCCAAGCCGATCGCCGAACTGGAAAAGGAGATGCCCTCCGTCTATGCCGAACTGGTCGAGATCGCCGACAAGCTGGAGCGCCACTACCGCGATATGCAGGATATGGAATTCACCATCGAGCGCGGCAAGCTGTGGATGCTCCAGACGCGCAACGGCAAGCGCACCGCCCGCGCCGCCGTCAAGATCGCCGTCGATATGGCCAACGAGGGCCTCATCACCAGGGAAGAGGCCGTGATGCGCATCACGCCGGAGCAGGTCGATACCCTCCTCCACCCGCAGTTCGACCCGAAGGAGGTCGAGAAGGCCAAGGCCGAAGGGCGCTTCCTCGCCAGCGGCGTCAACGCCTCGCCCGGCGCTGCCGTCGGCATCCTCGCCTTCGACGCCGACACCGCCGCCCGCTGGAGCGAAGAGGGCAAGGACGTGATTATGATCCGCCCGGAGACGAAGCCCGACGATGTCCACGGGATGATGGCCTCCAAGGGCGTCCTCACCAGCCGCGGCGGAGCCACCTCCCACGCCGCCGTCGTCGCCCGCCAGTTCGGCATCCCCGCCGTCGTCGGTGCGGGAGCGCTGGAGGTCGATGTGGATGCCCGCGTCGTCCGCGTGGACGGCAAGACGCTCAAGGAAGGCGACTGGGTCTCCGTGGACGGCACCACGGGCGAGGTCTTCGCCGGGAAGATCGCCACCGTCTACCCCGACTTCGAGAAAGAGGTCGAACTGCGCACGCTCCTGGAGTGGGCCGACGAAATCTCCGCCCGCCCCGATGACCGCACCTGGAAGGCGGGGATGAAGGGCTTCCCCACCCGCGGCCTCCAGGTCTGGGCCAACGCCGACTACCCGCGCGACGCCCGCCGCGCCCGCGCTTACGGCGCGAAGGGGATCGGCCTCTGCCGCACCGAGCATATGTTCTTCGAGGAGGAACGCCTGCCCCACGTGCAGAAGATGATCCTCAACGCCGAGGAGGCCCAGCGCCTGCTCAAGCGCCGCGACGCCCTGCGCGAGATGCTGGAGAAGGGCAAGGAGGCCGGTCAGGCCTTCGACGAAGCCCGCCGCGCCGAACTCGAGGAGGAACTGAAGGCCGCCGAGGCCGAAGTCGCCGCCTCGCCCGCCGTCAAGGCCTACTTCGAGGCGCTCGACGTGCTGCTCCCGCTCCAGCGCAGCGACTTCTACGGCCTCTTCGAGGCGATGGACGGCTACCCCGTCATCATCCGCCTCATCGACCCGCCGCTCCACGAGTTCCTCCCCAGCCTGGAAGAACTTCTCGTCGAGGTTACCGAGATGCGCACCAAGGGCATCACCGGGCCGGAACTGGAGGAGAAGGAGAAGATGCTGGAGGCCGTCCAGCGGATGCACGAGGCCAACCCGATGATGGGCCTGCGCGGCATCCGCCTCGGCATCATCTTCCCCGACATCATGAAGATGCAGGTGCGCGCCATCTTCGAGGCCGCCTGCGAGGCGATCCGGAACGGCATCGACGCCAAGCCGGAGGTGATGATCCCGCTCACCAGCCACGTCAACGAACTGCACGTCTCCCAGACCACGTTAGAGCGCGTCGCCAAGTCGGTGATGCTGGAGCAGAAGGTGGACGTGCCCTACAAGTTCGGCACGATGATCGAGATTCCGCGCGCCGCCCTCACCGCCGACCAGATCGCCGGTGTCGCGCAGTTCTTCTCCTTCGGGACGAACGACCTGACGCAAATGACCTTCGGCTACAGCCGCGACGACGCCGAGCGCCGCTTCCTCGTCGAGTACGTCGAGCGCGGCATCCTGCCGCAGAACCCCTTCCAGGTCCTCGACCGCGACGGCGTCGGCCAACTCGTCCGCATGGCGACGCGCAAGGGCCGCGCCGCCCGTCCCGCACTGGAGGTCGGCATCTGCGGAGAGCACGGCGGCGAACCCTCCTCCATCGAGTTCTGCTACCTCGCCGGCCTCAACTACGTCTCCTGCAGCCCCTTCCGCGTCCCCATCGCCCGCCTCGCCGCCGCCCACGCCGCTCTCGAACATCGGGGCAAGGAACTCGACTGAGCTTCTGCCGCAATCGGAGGCGCACACCGAACGTTGGTGTGCGCCTCTTCGTTTTCCCACGGTGTACAGGAGCCGATTTTGGGTTAAACTTACCGCGCATATCGTGAGACGAGATTCCAGAGAAAGGAAGAGGTGCCATGACGAAGAAACACCTGCTGATCATAGCCGCCGTGATGACGGCGATGATGCTGGCCGCCTGTGGCGGCTCCGCCACACCGACCC
>JALXBP010000020.1 GCA_026991395.1 Anaerolineae bacterium
GCGCGGAAGACGGGGACCCTGTATTTGAAAGGGCCGGACGGTCAGGCTTTTCTCTCGTTTCGAGAGGGCAAGCTGATTTACGCCCACATCGACGGCGAGGATGAGAGCCTGCCCGTCATCTTGCAGAAGGCGGGTCAACTGACGGAGGAGCAGGCCAAGGTGCTCATACGGAACACTGCCGGGAGATCGGATCGCGAGGTGGCGATGCTGCTCATCCAGGCGGGGCACATCCGGCAGCAGGAACTGGTAAAGAGCATCAGGCAGCATATCCTCAATCAGGTCTATCGCATCTTCTCGTGGAACGAGGGGACGTTCCGCTTCGAGCAGGCGGACCTGCCGGTGCAAGGAAGGCTGACGACCTCCATCGCTTTGGAGAATGTCATCATGGAGGGGAGCCGCCGCCTGAAGGAGTGGGAGCGGCTCCAGGAGGAGATCCCCAGTCTGGATATCGCGCTGAAGTTCGCGGAGCGCCCGACAACACCGCTGCGCGACATCAACCTGACAGTCGATGAGTGGCGGGTCATTTCCTTCGTCAATCCGCGCAACACGCTGCGGCAGATCGCCAAGTACAACAATATGAGCGAATTCCAGATTCGCAAGATCGCCTACAGTCTGTTGCAGGCCGGCCTGGTGGAGATCGTCCGTCCGCCGCGTGAGGTCCCGACGATGCCCTCTCAGCCTCAGCGCCGCGGGGCATCCGGACGTGCGGCCTCCTCCGGTAGCCCTTCCTCCGTCAAAACGCGCCGTCCCGCCGTCAAGCGCGGCCTGGTGCAGCGACTTATCCAGCGAATTCGGGAGTTATAAGTATGCAAACCCTCAAGATCGTGGTTACGGGGCCTTTTGCCTCCGGCAAGACGCAGTTTATTCAGACGATCAGTGAGATCGATGTCGTAGCGACCGAGCGAAGAATCTCCAGCGAGCATGAGCGCATCAAGAATGCGACGACCGTCGCGATGGATTTTGGACGCATCACCATCGATGAAGACCTTATCCTCTATCTCTTCGGGACGCCCGGCCAACGCCGTTTCAACTTTATGTGGGAAATTCTCTCGGAGGGGATGCTGGGCTTCATCGTGATGGTCGATAGCACACGCCCGGAGACCTTCCGCGAGGCGAAACGGATTCTGGAAACCTTCCGTAACTATTCGCCGGTGCCTTACATCGTCGCGGCGAACAAGCAGGATATGGAAGATGCGTGGCCGCCAGAGGACTTGCGTATCGTCCTGCGGGTCGAGGAGGGCGTCAAGGTGGTGCCCTGCGTCGCGACGGAGAAGGAGAGCGTGAAGAATGTCCTTCTGGAGCTGCTCTATTCCATCCTGGATGTGATGGACGAGAGCGAGGCGCAAGGTGAAGGGTAACCTGACTTTAACCGAAACGCAATCCCCTATTCCCTCTTGCGCGGCGAGAGTGTGTTAAGATTACGAGTAGGAGCATAAGTCGGATGAGTTCCATTGTAACAGAGCAGGGCATTGTCCATTACGAGCGGTTTGGCAAAGGCCGTCCCGTCATTCTCCTGCACTGCTGGTTGGGGTCGTGGAATTATTGGCTGCCGACGATGGAGTACCTGAGTGATCGTTACAAGACTTATGCGCTGGATTTTTGGGGATTCGGGGATTCGGCCAAACAGGGCTCCTTCACAGTCTCGGAATATGTGCAGATGGTGCTCCAGTTTATGAACCGGATGGGGCTGGAGCGTGTCCCCGTGATGGGGCATTCGATGGGGGGAACGGTTTCGCTCTCCTTGGCGCTGGGGTATCCGGAGCGTGTCTCCCAGGTGGCCGTAGTTGGTTCGCCCATCGTGGGAACGGGGTTGAGCTTTTTGCTCAAGCTGGCCGGCAATCGGCACATTGCCAAACTGCTCTACCGTTTCCCCTCGGCGCTGACGACCGGCGTTCGGTTGATGTCGCCCTTCTACGCGCGGGATTGGCGGACCTGGTACAGCATGTTCGAAAAGGACATCTCCCGCACGACGATGGAATCGTTCTGCAACAGCATCCGCGATCTGCATCACACCGATCTCCGCCCTCGTCTCAACGAGCTGCAGATTCCGGTGATGGGCATCTTCGGGCGCAAGGATAACATCGTCGATCCCAAGCAAGGGGAGGTCCTCAAGGCCGGTGTGCCCCACGCGGAGGTGCACTATTTCCAGAACTCCGCGCACTTTCCGATGCTGGACGAGACCGATCTTTTCCTGAAGACGGTGAAAGCTTTCTTGGATGCGCAATAGCCGTGAACACAGAGGTGCGGGAAGGCCGATACCCCGGTAAGTTTGGCCGTATCGTCTTGTCGGCATTGGAGGAGGTCGTGGGGCGGGACGGCCTCCTCGCTCTTCTGAGGCTGGCACGGCTGGAAGATTGGGCGCAGGAGATAGAAGACGATTTCCGCCCGACGGTAACCTTCGAGGCGGTGGGGCGGCTCTCGGCGGCGCTGGATGAGCTGTACGGTCCGACCGAGGGGCAGTGGCTGGCCCGGCAGGTCGGTCATCGGGCCTTCCGCTTGGGGGCGGAGGGGCTGGGTTTCGCGCTCGGCCTGGCCGATGTGGGCCGCCGTCTGCTCCCGCCCGCGGTGAAGATACGCCTGGGAATGGAGACGCTGGCCGAGTTCTTCAACCGTTACTCGGATCAGCGGGTGCGTTTGGGCGAGGATAACGACTTTTACTACTGGATCGCGGAAAGCGGTGGTTTCTGCTACGGAAGGCGAACCACCTATCCCGCCTGCGGGATGGCGACAGGCTTGTTGTCCGCTACGCTGAGCTGGATGCGCGGCGGGGCAGGCGTCGAGGTGCAGGAGGTCGAGTGCCGGGCGCAGGGCGCTCCCCATTGCACCTTCCGCATCCCGAAGGGAAAAGCCGGACAGAGGCAGCACAATGCGTAAAGTGATTCTGCATACGGCCAGAAAGATACCGCCCTTCAACGAGCCGGCACGCGATCTGAGCGTGCTGGCCAAACCGCTCTGGCTGCATCAGCGCGATGTGCTGGCTCCCTATACCGATGACGAGTACGAGGTCAACAGCCTCAACGAAGTCAAGGATGATCGCGTGAAGACCCTGGTCTATCGCGATAATCTCTTCTTCGATCAGCCGTTCATCGACGAATTCATCGCCCGTGCCGAAAAGTTGGGCAAAGCCTGTCGTGTGGCCTTCGAGCCGGACGACCCGGCCATCACCCATTACGCCCTCTATCTGCAGCGCGGCATCCGTCGCGAGGGGAATTATTACGTTGCCGACCTGTGGTACTATCCCTACGGCATCGAGCCGGTCGTCCGCCCGCTGGTGATGCATACCGAGCCGCGCGAGGTCGGCTTCTATCACGTGCCGACACATATGTCCAATGTCTACGGCGACCTCGTTTACTATCTCCCCACCAAGGCTTTCCTTTCCATCGAGCACTGGCTGCACGTCCTCCACGCCAATGTCCTCTTCGGCGTCTTTTCGATGGGGGCGCGCTTCGAGCGGCAGTTGGAAAGCGACGTAAAGCTCAACCTCAAGCTCCTCTGGCGGGCTATGATGGAGCGACGGCAGGTGCTGACGACCTCGAGCCTGGTCAAGATCGGCAAGAACTGCGACATCGATCCGACGGCCATCATCCAGGGCCCGGCGATCATCGGCAATAACGTGACCATCGGAGCGGGCAGCGTGATCACCAACTCCATCATCGGCGACAACGTCAACATCTCGCAGGGCGTCCAGGTGATGCTGAGCGTGGTGGGGAACGGCACCTTTCTCCCCTTCCGTGCCGCGCTCTTCGAGACAGTGCTGATGGAAAACTGTCTGGTCGCCCAGAACACCTGTCTGCAGATGTGCGTCGTCGGACGCGATACCTTCATCGGTGCGGGCAACACCTTCACCGACTTCAATCTCATCCCCAAACCCATTCGCGCACACTTCGGGGGCAAGCTGGAGGAAACGGGGCTGACCGTTCTCGGGGGCGCGGTCGGTCACCACGTGCGCATCGGCTCGGGGATGATCATCTTCCCGGCGCGAATGATCGAGTCGGATGTGATCCTCTTCGCCTCGCCGGAACGGCGCGTCATCGCCAAGAATGTCTATTACGAGGATAGCGATCATCTCAAGCTCCCTAACGGGGCCGCGCTGCACGAGCGGCTCTACCCGCGGGAGGATGAGTCATGACGGGACGCATTGAGGGGGTACGACAGAAGAGATATGAACTCGTTTGCATTCATCATTCACCCATTGGACCCCAAGCGGGATGTGGCGAGGAAATATCCACTCTTGGGCAAACTGTTGCCGGAAGCTGCCATTCATTTCCTCTCTCGATTCTGGCCGCCGCTGAAAATTTCTCACGTAACCGGTGCGCGTTCCGAGGCGACGGGTGAGACGATCGAAGGGTGGCTGATCGCCGTGCCTTACACGGCACAGCGAATGTTGCACTTGCCTACAAAAGAGGTTTACCGTAAGATTGTCGCTGCCGGCCATTTGGCCGAAGCGCTGGGGGCCGACATTCTCGGCCTGGGTGCGTACACCTCTGTGGTGGGTGATGCGGGCATCACGATTGCCCGGGAGTTGGAGATTCCGGTAACGACCGGAGATAGCTACACCGCCGCGCTGGCCGTCCAGGCGGGATGTCAGGCGGCGCGGTGGATGGAGCTTTCCCTTGACAAGGGTATAGTGGCCGTCGTGGGCGCGACGGGGGCGATCGGCGGCGTGGTGGCGCAGATGATGGCTCCCCGTTGCCGTCGGTTGCTCCTCGTCGGGCGCCGCCGTGAACGTTTGGAAGCGGTCGCCGAACGGGTGCGGGCGCACGGCTCGGCACAGGTGCGGACGACGACGGAGATCGCTGCCATTCGGGAGGCCGATCTCATCTTCACCGTAACCAGCTCCGGCGGCAACCTGTTGCGCTCCGAATATCTGCGCCCCGGCGTGGTCGTCTGCGACGTCTCGCGTCCGCGGGATGTTTCGGAGCACCTGGCCCGCGAACGCGATGATGTGCTGGTCATCGATGGCGGGCTGGTGCGGGTGCCGGGCGAGGTGGATTTCGGCTTCGACTACGGCCCGCCGCCGCAGTTGACCTTTGGGTGCGTGGCGGAGACGATGGCTTTGACTTTCGAGCATCGTTTCGAGGATTACACCGTAGGCCGCGATCTGCGTCTGGAACAGGTGCAGGAGATCGACCGCATGGCGGCCAAACACGGCTTCCGCCTCGCGGCTCTGCGCAGCTTCGAACGTGAGGTGGATATGGCAACCATTCAGCGTGTCAAGAAACGGGCACGTGAATTGTTACGACGATCAGCGGGAGGTACCTTATGAGTAAAGGCCGAATCTTGGTAGTAGAAGACGACTTCGATATCTCCAATATGCTGCAGCTCTACTTCAAGTCGCTGGGCTACGAGGTTTACGTGGCACCGCGCGGGGAGGATGCACTGGAAATGACGCGGCAGAAACTCCCCAACGTCATCGTGCTGGACATTATGTTGCCCGACATCGATGGCTACGAGGTCTGCCGCCGGTTGCGCACCAACTTGCGCACGAGCCACGTACCCATCCTCTTCCTCACGCAGAAGGACGAGCGCAGCGACAAGATCAAGGGGCTGGAGCTGGGGGCCGACGACTACATCACCAAGCCCTTCGACGTGGAGGAACTGCGCCTGCGTGTACGGAACACCATCAAACGGGCGGAGCTGGAGAGCCTCACCAGTCCGAGCACCGGTCTGCCCAGCGGGCGGCTGATCGAACAGCAGTTGCGCCAGCTCCTGCGGCGGGAGGACTGGGGGCTGCTCTACATCGGTGTGGAGCATTTCGACGCCTTCAACGAAGTGTACGGCTTCGTCGCGGGGGAGGAGGTGCTGCGCTTCACCGGTATGCTCCTCAACGATGTCGTCGAGGAGATGGGCACGCCGGATGATTTCATCGGCCACATCGGCGGCGATGATTTCATCGTCATTACCAAGAAGGCCCTCGTCGAACCGCTGAAGGCCGAGCTTGTCCGCCGCTTCGAGGAGAACGTCGGCACCCACTACGACTTTATGACGCGGATGCAGGGTTACCTCGTGGTCAGACACGAGGACGGGCGAGAGGAGCGGGTCCCGCTGATGACGCTGGCTATCGGGACGCTGACCAGCGACGAAGGCCCCTTCACCGACATCCGTGAGATCACCGAAGCGGCGGCTGAAATCCGCAGACGCTCGCGCACGATGGACAACGCCTGAGACTTTGCGGAGGGCGCAGTGAGCCGATCATCCGCCGTCCTGGCCGTTCTGGCCTTGGGAAGCCTCATCGTCCTCTATCAGAGCGGTGGGGCCGAGTGGGCATATTACCTGGCCGGTATGCCCCTCTTCATCGCCGCCTTCCTCGGCGACCTGATGATGACGCTGGTCATCGCCGTGGCGATTGCGGCGATGATGCTCGTCCTCTACCTCGGCGGTCGGCTCGGAGCCTGGGGCATAGTGCCGTGGGGCTTCCTCTGGACCTCGACGTTCCTGGCCGCATGGGCCTTCGGGCGCTGGTACCGCGCCAAAAAAGCGCAGGAGCATATGACCTCCCGCCTGGCTGCGCTGGAGCGGCTGCGGCGCGTTACGTTGGAGATCACGATGACGCTGAAGACGGAGGCGATCCTCGATGCGGTGCTCAGGGAAGCGATCGGGTTCAGTGAGGCGCACGGCGGCTTGATAGCTATGTGGCAGGAGAACGGTTGGTCGATCGCCAAAGCGGTCGGCACGATGGCCGGGCACGAGGAAAGCTGTCGCCGTCTGCTCGAAAGCGAGGCCCTTCCCCGCCTGTTGGAGGAGGAGACGGGGATGCCGAAGATGATCTGCCTGCCGCTTTCCGACGTGGCAACGCCGGAGCTCGACGAGCAGATGGCGTTTTCGCCGGAGACGACCTTCCTGGCCGCCCCGATCATCCACGCCGAGGAGACGATCGGCCTGATTCTGCTGGCGCGAGAGGGGGATTTCCCCCGGGTGGCCTGTGATTTCGTCGAGTGGGTGGCGACGCAAAGCGCCGTCGCTCTCGCCAATGCTCACAACTACGAAGATCACGTGCGGCGCAACCTCATCCTCCACCGCCGCACCGAGCAGATGCGTCTGCTCCTGGAAGCGAGCCGCTCCCTGCGCTCCGACCGTCCCCTGGAGGATGTGCTTCTGGAGATGGCCTACACCTTGCAGGAAGCCACCGGCTTCGATCGTGTGCTGGTGAGCGTTGTCGAGGGCAACGTCGTGCGTCGTGTCGCTGGTGCGGGCATCACGCTGCAGGTGCTGGAGTCGCTCAAGCGGCGGACGATGGCGTGGGAGGATGTGGCCTTCCTCCTGCGCGAGGAGTTCCGTTACGGCGGCTGTTACTACATCCCTGCCGAGGAGCACGATCTCTTCGAGCGGGCCGGCCTGGACTTCTTCACGGATGGGGATCGCAACGTGGCGCGGGAACCGGGACAATGGCATCCGAACGATGTGCTCATCGTCCTCCTCACCAACTCGCAGGGGAAGGTCATCGGCTATATGACGGTGGACAAGCCCCGCGACGGCAAGATACCTTCCCACGAAGCGATGGAGGTGCTGGAGATCTTCGCCGCCCAGATTGCCCTGGCCATCGAGAACTTCCGGCTGGTCAGCGATATGCGCCTCCAACTGAATACGCTCCAGCTCTTCAACGACCTGAGCCAGTCGGTGATGGCCAAACTCGATCTCGCGACGGTGCTCAATACCGTGGCGCAGGCGGTTACGCGCAAGCTCGGCTACGATTACGCGACGATCTTCCTCCAGGACGAGAAGCGGCGGCTGGTGCCGATGGCCGCCTCGGCCTCCGGCTATCCCTTCGACATCAGCAAGGGGATCATCTATGCTCCGGGGGAGGGGCTGGTGGGCGAGGTCGCCGAGCGCGGCATGCCCATCGTCGTCGAGGATGTGGATGCGGAGCCGCGTTACCGTCCGCCTTCGGAGAACTTCCCCTTGCGCTTTGGCTCCGCCGTCCTCGTGCCGCTGCGCGTGGAGGAGCACACCGTGGGCGTCCTTTCCGCCGAGCGGCGCGAGAAGGGCGGCTTCGCGCCCTCGGAGACGGCTATCCTGATGGCGCTGGCCGATCAGGTCTCCGTCGCCATCGAAAATGCCCGCCTCTTCCAGGAGGTAAAGCGCTTTTCCGAGGAGCTGGAACGGCGGGTGGAAGAGCGAACGGAGGCCCTCGCGCGGGCTATGGAAGCTGCCCGCGCCGAACGCGACCGTGTAGATGTGCTCTACCGCATCGCTTCCGAGCTGGTCTTCATCCTCGACCTCGATCGCGTCCTCGACCGGGCACTGACGATGCTCTGCGAAGCGACGGGAGCAGATTGGGGCACGCTCCAGGTCGTCAAGCAGGAGGATGGGCGCATCTACGACCGCGCCATCGTCGGACGCCCCGACGTTACGCTGCCGCCCGGCGGTCGGCTCTCCTCCTTCGATCGCAACAGCGGCCTCATCGGCTGGCTGCTGCGCGAGCGCCGTTCGACCGTTATCGACGACGTGATGCACGATGGCCGCTGGATCGTGCGTGAGGAGGAGCCGGCACGTTCGGTGCTGGCCGTCCCCATCCTCGACAGTATGGACACGGCGCGGGGCGCGATCTTCCTCCTCAGCTATCGGCTGGCCGCCTTTTCGGAGGACGACGTGCGTATGGTCGAGGCGGCGGCCATCCAGCTCGGCAACGCCATCAACCGCGCCGAGCTTTACGACCGCATCCGTCAGCAGACGGAGGAGATGGGGGCGATGCTCCGTGCGCAGCAGATCGAGGCGGTGAAGACGCAGGCTATCCTGGAGGGCATCGCCGACGGCGTGATGGTCGCCGATGCGCGGGATCACGTCATCCTCTTCAACGCCGCCGCCGAGCGTATCTTCGAGGTGCGCCGTCAACAAGCGCTGGGGCGGCGCTTGGACGAGATGCTGGGACTGTACGGTTCGCAGGCGTTGACCTGGATGGAGCGCATCCGTGCCTGGCGGGAGTCGCCGGAGACTTACGACAGTGGTGATTACCTGGCCGAACGGCTGACGATGGAGGAGAAGGTGGTGAGTATCCATCTCTCCCCCGTCATCTCCCCCGCCAGGGAGTTTCTGGGGACGGTGGCCGTCCTGCGCGACATCACCTCCGAGGTGGCCGCCGACCGCGCCAAGACGGAGTTCGTCTCGATGGTCTCGCACGAACTGCGCACGCCGATGACCTCCATCAAGGGATATGTCGATCTGATGCTGATGGGCGGGCCCGGGGCCTTGAACGAGACGCAGAAGCACTTCCTGGAGGTCATCCGCACCAACACCGATCGTTTGACGGACCTGGTGAACGACCTGCTCGACATCTCGCGCATCGAAACGGGGAAGATCGTCCTGCACCGTAAGGCCATCGAGGTGCGTTCCGTCATCGACGAGGTGGTGCAGAGCATCCTGCCCAAGGTGGAGGAGAAGGGGCTGACGATCGAAGTCATCGCGCCGGAGAAGCTGCCCAAGGCCTGGGGCGACCGTTCGCGGGTCCATCAGATTATCACGAACCTGGTCGGCAATGCTTACAAGTACACGCCGACGGGCGGTCGGGTTACCGTCTACGCTTACGTGCGGCACGGGATGCTCTGTGTCGCCGTGCAGGATACCGGCATTGGCATCTCGGAGGAGGATCAGCAGAAGATCTTCGACCGGTTCTACCGTGTGGACGATCCGCTGGTGCAGTCGGAGGCCGGTACGGGACTGGGGCTGGCCATCACGACCTCCCTCATCCATATGCACGGCGGGGAGATCTCCGTCGAGAGCAAGCCGGGACAGGGGAGCATCTTCACCTTTACCCTGCCGCTGGCGGAAGGGGAGCCGACCGACGACGTCGGGCTGGAGCCGCCGCCTTTGCAACTGGGCGAGGGCGGGCATATCCTCGTTGTCGAGGACGACGCGGAGATTGCCGAGTTGATCCGGATGATGCTGGCGGAACGCGGGCACCGCGTAACCGTGGCCGCGAACGGCACCGACGCGCTGCGCCTGGCCCGCGAGGAGCGTCCCGATCTCATTGCCCTCGATCTGATGCTGCCCGACCTCAACGGGCTGGAGGTATTGCAGATTCTCCGGCGGCAGCCGGAAACGGCGGATATTCCCGTCATCGTCGTCTCCGTCCTGCTGGAGCAGGAGCAGGCAAGACGGCTTGGCGTGGTGTCCTACATCACCAAGCCGTTGGAGGAGGACAAGTTGATCGAGGCGGTGGAGCAGGTCATGACCCACAAGGGGACGATCCTGGTCGTGGACGACGACCGCGAGATTCTGGCGCTGTTGCAGCACAGCTTGACAGCGGGCGGCTACACGGTCCGCGCCATCGATCGGGGGGAGCAGGTGCTGCCTTGGGCGCGGCGGCTCCGACCTTCCTTGATCCTCCTCGACCTGCGTATGCCGGGGATGAGCGGTACGGAGGTTCTCGAAGAGTTGAAGCGCGACCCGAGGACGGCGGAGATTCCCGTGCTCGTGATGACCGCTTACGGAAAGGACGAGGAGAGGCTGGCGCAGCGTCTGAAAGCGCTGGGGGCGTTGAAGCTCATCGACAAGCCCTTCTCCGTCGATGAGCTTGTGGGAGAGATCGCCCATTGGGTGCGGCGGATCAACGGGGATCATGATGCTTCACACGCTGAGGCTGCGACGAATGTGGCCTTGCGAGAGGAACGTGCGTAGCGGAGAGGAAAGTATGGTCAAGATTCTGGTTGCCGAAGACGAAAGGGATATCCGTGAACTCGTTGCCTTCACCTTGCGTTTTGCGGGCTTCGAGGTCGAGTTGGCGGTCAACGGTGCCGATGCCGTTGAAAAGGCCCTGACGATCAAGCCCGATCTGATTCTGATGGATGTGCGGATGCCGCGCATGACCGGCTATGAAGCCTGTGCGACGCTCAAGCGGACGCCGGAGGTTCGGGACATCCCCGTCGTTTTCCTTTCGGCCAAGGGTCAAGAAAGCGAGATCAACACCGGCCTGGAGGTTGGGGCGGTGGAATACATTCTCAAGCCCTTTGCACCCGATCAACTGATTACGCGGGTCAAGCAGATTCTCGCCGAGCACGGAAAGTGAGGCGCGGAGGCGTGGTTGTATGAGTGCCATCATCCTGGAAAGTAGCCTGGTGCACTACGAGGCTCTCGGTCGTGGAAAGCCCTTGCTCTTCCTCCACGACTGGCTCGGCTCGTGGCGCTACTGGGTGCCCTCGATGATCGAGCTTTCCTCTTCCTACCGTGCCTATGCGCTGGATTTCTGGGGCTTTGGCGATTCGGACAAGCTGGAGACCCGCTATTCGATCGCCGATTACGTGCAGCAACTGGAGTTATTCATCGAGCAGATGGGTATTCCCTCCCTGCCGCTCGTCGGTCACGGGCTGGGGGGTGTGGTGGCGCTCCGCTTCGCCGCGCTGCATCCGGAGTTGGTCTCGCAGGTGATGGCCGTCAACGTCCCCTTCTCGCAGGCGCACCTGGGGCGAGCCTTGGTCTCCTTCAGCGCCGACGACGGCGGCGAGCCGCCCGCTGTCCGCATCCTGGGCCGCAAACTCGATGAGTACGAGGAGGTACGTTTGGAGGCCCGCAAGACGGCTCCCGTTGCCGTCGCCCGCACGGTACACTCCTTCATCCACGACGTGGGCGAAATCGATCTTCTCCTGGAGGAACTGGATATGCCGGTGATGCTCGTCTACGGCGCACAGAACAACCTCGTTCAAATGCCCTCGCGGGAGATCGAGGAGGAGCTGGATGACAACGTGGCCATCTTCGTCCTGCCGGAAAGCGCCCATTACCCCATGCTGGAGGAGACGAGCAAATTCGACCGGCTGCTGCTGGATTTCCTGCTGCACAAGGACAACTGGGACGCCGTTCAGCTCAAAGAAGAGTGGCGTCGGCGGATGCGGTAGCGATGGGCGGTGAAGGGCGGGACCCCTGGATCGTCGGGACGGTGATGCGCTGGCTCAGCGTGATCGCCGTGCTGGTCGGCTTCCTCGTGGCGAGCGGATGGCTGCCCATCATCCCCGCCTCGGCGAATTCCGCGGCCTCCTCCTCGACGGGGGGGACATCGACGACGCTCGTGCCCATCGCGGATGCTACGCCGACGCTCGCCGTTCCCCTCACCCCGACGCCGCATACGCCGCACATCGGCATCATCGCCGGCCACCTGGGGAGCGATAGCGGTGCGCTCTGCCCCGATGGGCTGGAAGAGGTGCAGGTCAACGAGGAGATCGCCCGCCGCGTCGTCGGGATGCTGCGCCAGCGGGGGTGGGATGCGGAGTTGCTCCAGGAATTCGACCCGCGCCTGGAGGGATACCGCGCCGATGCGCTCCTTTCCATCCACGCCGATTCCTGCACCTTCCCCGGCAAGTCCGGCTTCAAGGTGGCCCGCGCCGAATCCAGCTACATCCCCCGCGAGGAGGACCGCCTCGTCCGCTGCATCATCGACCGCTACCGGACGGCGACGGGCCTTGCTTTCGACGCCAACACGATCACCTACGATATGACGCGCTATCACGCCTACAACGAGATCGACCCCGATACGCCCGCGGCCATCATCGAAACGGGCTTCCTCCTCGATGACCGTGAGCTTCTCGTCGAGCATCCGGAGATCGTGGCCAAGGGGATTGTGGATGGTCTCGTCTGTTTCATCGAAAATCAGGCTCCCTGATCGGCTTTCGCCGTCGTTGTGCAGTGGGCTGGCCGCAAGCGGCAGGCTCGCTGCATTTTTGTCTGTGGCGGACGAGGAAACCCCTCGTCGATCTTTTGAGGAGGTATGACTATGGCCGAGCTTTTCACCCGTCCCGTGGTCGCACGGGAGATCATCGAGAACCCATCGTGGGAGACGCTGCGCAAATGGGCGGTGATGGAGGAGACGACGACCGCTTTCGGGTCGGCCCGCTACATCACCCGCATCCGCAGCCGATCGGCGAAATTCACCGACATTCTCTTCGATGAACCTTCGCCGGAACAGCGCCGCTGGCTGGAGGAGGTCCAGGCGGCACTGCACACCGAGCGGCTGATCCGCCTCGACCGGCGGATGGGCGATCATCCCGACTTCCGCCTGCACTGCCGTCTCTACGTGCCAGTGGACTTCGCCCGTCTCGCCTTTATGTGGGGACAGTCGCTCTTCGATGCGCCGCCTGAATGGGCGCAGCGGGAGCACGCCGATCTGACGGTCGTCTTCTATCCCAAATGGCGGGACAAGGTGATGGAGCGCCGTGTCCTCGTCGATCCGACGACCTTCACCACCTACGCGCTGGGCACCGACTACATGGGCGAGGTGAAGAAGGCCTTCCTGCGCATGGCGATGTACTGGACAAAGCAGCGCGGCGGCCTGGGACTGCACGCCGGTTCCAAACTGCTGCGCGTGCGCGATGTGGAGGGGCGCCTGGTGGAAAAGGGGGCCATCTTCTTCGGGCTGAGCGGCACGGGCAAGACGACGCTGACCTGCCACCATCATTTCCTGGAGCCGCCGGAGGGCGTCGCCATCCGCCAGGATGACGTGGTGATGATGCAGCCGGATGCTTCGTGCTACGGCACGGAGGACAACTTCTTCATCAAGACGGAGGGGCTGGAGCCGAAGGGCCAGCCGGTGCTCTACGCGGCGGCGACCGCCCCCCGCGCGATGCTGGAGAACGTCTGGGTCCGGGCCGACGGCACGCCCGACTTCCTCGACTACAGGCTGGGGCGCAACGGTCGGGCGATCGTTTTCCGCCGCGATATGGCCTACACCGACGACTCGGTCGATCTCCCCCGTGCCGACATCGTCGTCTTCATCACCCGCCGCGAGGACATCGTACCGGCGGTGGCACGGCTGACGCCGGAGCAAGGCGCGGCCTTCTTTATGCTGGGTGAATCGATCGAGACGGCGGCGGGCGACCCGGCCCGCGCCGGGCAGCCGGTACACAGTGTCGGCACCAACCCCTTCATCATCGGCGACAAGGCGGAGGAGGGCAATATCTTCCTCGACATCCTGCGCCGCAATCCCGACGTGCAGGTCTTCCTGCTCAACACGGGGCGCATCGGGGCGCGGGACGTGGACGGGCACCTGCGCCGCAGTGCGGAGGGAGAGACGTTGGGGGCGAAGATCGGCGTGCGCGATTCGACGGAGATCATCAAGCAGATCGCCCGCGGCGGCATCCGCTGGCAGCGCGATCCCGACTGGGGCTACGAGGTAGCCGTAGCGGTCGATGGCATCCCCGACTACGGCGAGCGGCTCGACCCGCGCCGTTACTACACGCCGGAAGCCTATCGTCGGCTGACCGAGAAGCTCCGCGCCGACCGTCGGGCGTGGCTGGCGCAGTTTCCCACGCTGGAGGCGGCGATCCCTGCCTCGCTAAGACTGTAGTTCCCCCCTCGCTGCAAAGGCCGCGTCCGCCGGACGCGGCCTTTTTGTATTGAGATGTCTGACCTCCCTCCATGTGGAGGGGCGATTTTACCCATGTTGGGGTAGGCGGAACTCCGAGGTTTTTATAGAATGAGAGGTGGTATAACGCCATGACCCCTTTCCCCTTGGGAGGTGTTTCGTGAGTTTCGTCTTGGGCTTCCTCGTCGGTTTCATCGTTGCAGGGGCCGCTGTCTGGTTTGCCATGCCAAAACTGATGTTCATCATCCGCAAGAGCCGTTACGACGTCGATGAGACAGTGGAGAAGATTCAGGCGGCGGCGGAGCGGATGGGAGGCTGGCAGGTGCCGAAGATCTACAATATCCAGCAGAGTCTCATCAAGGCGGGGCATACCGATGCAACGCCTTTGCGCATTATGTCGCTTTGCCATCCCCACCACGCCTACGCCGTGCTCGAGGATGAGAAGAACCGTCTCATATCGTCCATTATGCCGTGCCGCGTGGGTATCTACGCGATGGATAACGGAGAGGTCTATGTGGCTATGATGAATTCGGGGCTGATGAGCAAGATGTTCGGTCCGCAGGTTGCCAGGGTGATGAAGGAGGTGAGCGAGGACGAAGAGAGGATGTTGGCTGCTGTTGTCGAACCGTAAATCGGACGTCTCCAATTTCCCAATCTCAGGCAAGAAGGAGCTGGATTATGAAGACAATCTATGAGGAGTTGTTAGAGCGTGGAATGACGCGGCGAGATTTCCTCAAGATGGCGACGGTCCTCACGGCTGCATTGGGGCTGGAGCACACGATGGTGGGCAAGGTCGTCGCCGCGATGGAGAGCAAGCCGCGCCTTCCCGTCATCTGGCTTGAGTTCCAGGATTGCGCCGGATGCTCCGAGTCGTTGACGCGCTCGCACGATCCCTACCTCACCAAGCTGCTCTTCAACGACATCTCCGTCGATTACCACGAGACGCTCTTCGCCGCCGCGGGCAAGCAGGCGGAGGAGAACAAAGAGAAGATCATGAAGGAGTATGCCGGGAAGTATGTCCTCGTCGTCGAAGGGAGCATTCCGACGAAGGACGGCGGCGTCTACTGCACGGTGAGCGGCAAGACGGCCATCCAGCAACTCAAGGAGGCGGCGGAGAATGCCCTGGCGGTCGTCGCCATTGGCACCTGCGGCTCCTTTGGCGGATTGCCGCACGCCTATCCCGACCCGACCGGCGCTGTCGGTGCCGGTTCCATCATCAAGGACAAGCCGGTGGTCAACGTGCCCGGCTGCCCGCCGATGCCGGAGGTGATCACGAACACCATTGCCCACGTGGCCATCCTCGGCGAGCTGCCGGAGTTGGACTATCTCGGGCGTCCCAAGGCTTTCTACGGCAACACGATCCACGATCGCTGCCCGCGCCGTCCCTTCTACGAGCAGGGCAAGTTCGCCGAATCGTGGGACGACGAAGGCGCGAAGAAGGGATGGTGCCTCTACAAGCTGGGCTGCAAAGGCCCGACGACCTACAACGCTTGCGCCGTCATCAAGTGGAACGAAGGGGTCAGCTTCCCCATTCAGTCCAATCATCCCTGTATCGGCTGCTCTGAACCGAACTTCTGGGACAACAATCACGTTTACGATCCCGTTGCTTTCCCGCCCGGACTGGGTGATGCGGCGGGGATGAACAAGGCCGGTGCCGCTTTTCTGGCCGGCGGTGCTTTGGCGATCGGTTCGGCCCTGCTCGCCTCGCAGCAGAAGAAAAAGGCGGCCAAGGGCGGGGAGAAGGAGGGGTAGAGATGAACCTGGATTGGTACTATATGGCTCGTGGCCCTCTGTTTAAGTTCGCCGTGCTCTTTTTCCTCTTTGGGATGGGCTACCGCCTCTTCATGTTGCTCTTCCTCGGCTGGAAGAAGGACTACGCTCCGGCTCGTGGCAGCGCGATCGTGGGTATCGTGAAGGCCTTCTGGCATCACGCCTGGCCCCCTGAGGGGCTGCGAGAGGTCTACAAGGGCCGTTTGCTCGCCGTCCTGTCGGGTGATATCTTCCATCTTGCCGCCTTTACCGTCATCCTCTTCCAGCCTGCTCACGTGAAGATTTGGGGGAAGATCCTCGGCTTCGAGTGGGGGTCCCTGCCCATGCCGATCGTGGACATCGCCGCCGGTATCGCGCTGATCTCGCTCATCGTCATGGCGATCGATCACCTCGCCAGTCCGGTGAGGCACCTCACGAGCACGACGATGAGTTGGCTGAACTTGTTCTTCGTCTTCTTGCCCTTGCTGACGGGCTGGATGACCTATCACCATCTCTGGCTCCCCTACCAGACGCTCTTGACCTTCCACATGCTCGCCGTGGAATGGATCCTGATCTGGATGCCGTTGAGCAAGATGTCGCACTTCCTCTACTTCTTCGTCTCCAACGTTATCCATGGCGTCAAGTTCGGCAAGATGGGGACGCTGTGATGGGGATGCCTGTTGAAAGGAGAAGACTATGAGTCCTGCAACGGTTATGGAAGATAAGGCCGTAAAGCAATTCATCAAGACGGTAGGCGGGGAGATTGCCGCCCAACTGGAGGCTTGCATGCGCTGCGGCGTGTGCGCCGAAGCCTGCCAGTTCTATCTCACTACCGGCAATCCCGAATACGCTCCCGTCTGGAAGATGGAGCTTTTGCGCCGGGCTTACGTGCAGAACTTCACCGTCATCGGCAAGGTGAAGACGATGCTGGGGCTGGAAAAGCCCATCAGCAAAGAGGATATCGCCCATTGGACGGAGTTGGACTTCCACGCCTGCACCGTCTGTCGCCGCTGCTCGTTGGCATGCCCGATGGGCATCGACGTCGGCGGTCTCATCTCCAAGGTGCGGGCCGGGTTGACGGCTGCCGGTTCCACGCCCCCCGACTTGCTGCATATGAAGGACAAGCAACTGGAGGTCGGCAGCCCGAACGGCGCGACCGAGGCCGACTGGATCGCCTGGTATGATTGGGCCGAGCGGGAGCGGGGCATCGAAATCCCCCGGGACGTCAAGGGGGCGGAGACGCTCGTCGTTTTCACGATGCTGGAGCTGGGCAGCTTCCGCGAGAACCTCGTCTATGTCGCCCGTATCCTCAATGCTGCCGGCGTCAAGTGGACGGTCAGCCCGCGTGCCCGCGATGCCTTCAATATGGGCAAGGTCATCGGCGACAAGAAGCTGGAAAAGCTCTTCGCCGAGCGGATCATCAACGTCGCCAAGGAGTTGGGCGTCAAGCAAGTGCTGATTACCGAGTGCGGCCATGGCTACGCAGCGCTGCGCGAGGATATGCCCAACATCTATGGCGGCCCGCTCCCCTTCGAGATCATCCACATCACCGAGATGATGAACCGCCTCTTCAAGCAAGGACGCATCAAGCTGCGAAAGGGCGTCTTCGACAATGGCCACCGCATCACCTTCCACGACTCCTGCAAGATTCAGCGCACCGGTGGGCTTTTTGACGAGCCGCGCGAGCTTCTCCAGTACCTCGCACCGAACAGCTTCGTCGAGATGAACCCCAATCGTGAGATGACCATCTGCTGCGGTGGTGGCGGCGGCGTGCGTGCCATCAAGGACGCCTACGACCTGCGGATGGGGGCCTTCAGGCTGAAGGTGGAGCAGGTGGAAAAGGCGCAGGCCGATACCGTGGTGATGACCTGTAGCAACTGTCGTCTCCAGTTCATGGATGGCTTCAAGCATTACCAGTTGCAGAAGGAAGCCGTTGGGCTGGTCGAGATGGTTGCCAAGGCATTGATCGATTAGGAGGAGAACCATGGCGAATAGAATCGTTGTTGATCCGATTACCCGCATCGAAGGCCATCTGCGCATCGAGGCCGAGGTGGTGGACGGTCAGATCAAGGCCGCCTACAGCTCCGGCACGATGGTGCGCGGCATCGAGATCATCATGCGCGGGCGCGACCCGCGCGAGGCATGGGCATTCACCCAGCGCACCTGCGGCGTCTGCACGACGGTGCACTCCTTCGCCTCCATCCGCGCCGTCGAGGATGCGCTGAAGATCAAAATCCCCAAGAACGCCAACCTCATCCGCAACATCATGATCGCCCAGCAGTTCGTCCACGACCACGTGATGCACTTCTACCATCTGCACGCCCTCGACTGGGTGGACATCGTCAGTGCGCTGGACGCCGACCCGCAGGAGGTCTCGGCCATCGCCCGCTCTATCTCCAGTTGGCCGAACAGCTCGCCGGGCTACTTCAAGAGCGTCCAGGACAAGGTGAAGGCGCTGGTGGAAAGCGGTCAGTTGAGC
This sequence comes from Anaerolineae bacterium, assembly GCA_026991395.1. Classification (GTDB taxonomy): domain Bacteria; phylum Chloroflexota; class Anaerolineae; order B4-G1; family SLSP01; genus JALXBP01. Next base: position 18,513 of record JALXBP010000020.1, read on the forward strand.
ATCTTCGCCAATGCCTACTGGGGCCATCCCGCCTACAAGCTGCCGCCGGAGATCAACCTGCTGGCCGTCGCCCACTACCTGGAGGCGCTGGATGCGCAGGCCGACTTCGTCAAGGTGCACACCGTCTTCGGCGGGAAGAACCCGCACCCGAACTTCGTCGTCGGCGGCGTGCCCTTCCCCATCGACCCCAACAGCGATATGGCGCTCAACGCCTACATGCTCTCCATCGTCGGCGGCGCGATCGACAAGATGGACGCCTTCGTCAAGCAGGTCTACGTCCCCGATCTGCTGGCCATCGCCCCCTACTACCTGGACTATGCCGCGTTGGGTGAGGGGCTGGGCAACTTCCTGAGCTGGGGCGAACTGCCGCAGGATGAGCAGAACCCCACAACCTCCTACCGCATCCCGGCGGGGGCCATCCTGGGCCGCGACCTCTCCACCGTCCATGAAGTCGATCCCAAGGACTTCGGGCAGGTCAAGGAGTTCATCGCCCACTCCTGGTACAAGTACAGCAAGGGCGACAAGGAAGGGCTGCACCCCTGGGAGGGCGAGACCGAACTCAACTACAGTGGCCCCACGCCGCCCTACGACTTCCTCCCCGTGGAGGAAAAGTACTCCTGGCTCAAGTCGCCGCGCTGGAAGGAGCACCCGATGGAGGTCGGCCCGCTGGCCCGCGTGCTCATCCTCTACGCCAAGGGCGATCCGCAGGCCAAGGAGTTGGTCGATTCCACGCTCAAGGCGCTCGATGCGCCCGTCGAGGCCCTCTTCTCCACCTTGGGCCGCACCGCCGCCCGCGCACTGGAGTCGGTCATCTTCGTGGACGAGATGAAGAAGGACTACCAGGCGCTCATCGAGAACATCAAGGCGGGCGACTACGAGACCTTCAACGGCGAGAAGTGGGATCCCTCCACCTGGCCCAAGCACGCGCAAGGGGTCGGCACGATGGAGGCCCCGCGCGGCGGCCTCGGCCACTGGGTCGTCATCGACAACGGGAAGATCAGCAACTACCAGCAGGTCGTCCCGACGACGTGGAACGCCTCGCCGCGCGACCACAAGGATCAGCCCGGAGCCTACGAGGCCTCCCTCGTCGGCACGCCGCTGGCCGTCCCCGATCAGCCGGTGGAGATTCTGCGCACCATCCACTCCTTCGACCCCTGTATGGCCTGCGCCGTCCACCTCGTGGATGCGCACAATCAGCTCATCGGCACGACGACGGTGATGCCCAGCACCATCGTCCAGCTTCAGGTGAAGGCCCAGGCGGCTTTGAAGGACCCCACCTTCACCATCGGCGACTTCAAGAAGTAGTCCGTCTCGGACGGAAGGCTTGCAGAGGGCACGGGAAACCGTGTCCTCTGCACTTTGTTTGCCCCATTTCCTTTTTGAGCTATAACGCTCGCGTTGGACATCTTCCGAACAAGGGGTTGATCTGATGAACAAACCTCGGCATGTGGTCATTCTCGGCCTCGGCAACATCCTCAACAAGGATGAGGGCATCGGTGTCCACGCCCTCTGGCAGATGCAGCAGAGCGGCAAGCAGTGGCCCCCCGATGTCGAGCTGGTGGACGGCGGGACGCTGGGGCTGCGCCTCCTCCCCTACGTGGAGACGGCGACCCACCTCATCATCCTCGACGCCGTGGACGCGGGCAAGGAGCCGGGCGAACTGGTCGAACTGCGCGGCGAGGACATTCCGCTCTACACCGGCATCAAGCTCTCGCTGCACCAGTCCACCTTCCAGGAGGTGCTGGGGCTTGCGCTGGCCCGTGGCAACCTGCCGGAACACCTCTACCTGCTCGGCATCCAGCCCGCCGACCTGAGCATCGGCACCGAGCCTTCGATGGAGGGATGGGCGGCCATCCCGCGGATGATCCGCCGCGCCGAGGAGATTCTGCGTAGCTGGGGCATCACCCCTGTGGAGCCTGCCGCCTGATGCACGAACTGCCCTACGCCCAGACCATCCTCCGTGTGGCGCTGGAACACGCCGAGCGGGCCGGGGCTACGCGCATCGTCGCACTGGAGATCGTCGTCGGCGAACTCTCCACCGTCGTGGATGATACCATCCAGTACTACTGGGACATCATCAGCGAAGGGACCATCGCCGAAGGGGCGGAACTGCGCTTCCGCCGCATCCCCGCGCTCCTGCGCTGCTGGGACTGCGGCACACAGTTCCGCCTGGATGGGGAGCACCTCGCTTGTCCCAACTGCGGCAGCCGCAAGGTGGCCATCATCCAGGGTGAGGAGTTCAATTTGGAAAGCATCGAAGTGGAGTGAGAAAGGGGTTCTATGACCAAGCTCGTAACCGTAGAGGAGAGCATCAAGGAGCGCAACAACGCGCTGGCGGAGGCGAACCGCCGCCGCTTCGACGAGAGCAAGACCTTCGTCGTCAACGTGATGGCCTCGCCCGGTGCAGGGAAGACGACGCTCATCCTGCGCACCATCGAGGCGCTCAAGCCCTACTTCCGCATCGCCGGTATCGACGGCGACCTGGCAACCAGCCTCGACGCCGATCGGATGGCCGCAACCGGCATCCCTGCCGTGCAGGTCAACACCGGCGGCACCTGCCATCTCGACGCGGTGATGGTGCAGTCGGCGCTCGAACACCTCGACCTGGAGGCGACCGACCTGCTGATCATCGAGAATGTCGGCAACCTCGTCTGTCCCGCCAGCTTCCCGCTGGGGGCGCACATCAATTTCCTCATCGCCTCCGTGCCGGAGGGCGACGACAAGCCCTACAAGTACCCCAAGATGTACCGGGGCGTTCAGGCTATCGCCCTCAACAAGATCGATCTCCTGCCCTACTTCGACTTCGATATGGATTACTTCCGCCAGGGTGTGGAGGTGCTCAATCCCGGCCTGGCCTTCTTCCCTCTCTCGGCGAAGACGGGCGAGGGGCTGGTCGAATTCCACTACTGGCTGCGCGAACAGGTGCGCACCTTCCTGGAGGGGTAGGGGAGGCCACCGAGCCGCCCATCGTCCTCTCTGCGACGCGAATCGGAGGCCTCTTGCGTGGCCGCTGAACATATCCACATCGATGGCATCGTTCAGGGGGTGGGCTTCCGCCCCTTCGTCTATCGCTTGGCGCACCGCTACGGGCTGCACGGATGGGTGCGCAACAGCAGCCTGGGCGTCGATATCGAAGTGAGCGGCCCCGCCGACGCGCTGGAAGCCTTCGCGCAGGCGCTGGAGGCGGAAGCGCCGCCGCTGGCCCGCATCACCGTGCTGCGACGCGCCCCGCTGCAGGCCCCGCCGGAGCCGCGCGACGCCTTCGTCATCCTCCACAGCGAGGATGAGGGGGGCTTCACGCTGGTCTCCCCCGATGTCGCCACCTGCCCCGATTGCCTGCGCGAGCTGCTCGACCCCGCCGACCGCCGCTACCGCTACCCCTTCATCAACTGCACCAACTGCGGCCCGCGCTTCAGCATCATCCGCGCCCTGCCCTACGACCGTCCCAACACGACGATGGCCGTCTTTCCGATGTGCCCCGACTGCCGCGCCGAGTACGAGGACCCGCTCGACCGCCGTTTCCACGCCCAGCCCAACGCCTGTCCCGTCTGCGGCCCCGCCGTCGAACTGGAGGGGAACGGCGCGGCGATCGAGGGACTGCCCGGCGTGGATGACGTGGCCCGCACCGCCGCGCTCCTCCGGAATGGCGCGATCGTCGCCATCAAGGGGCTGGGCGGCTTCCACCTCGCCTGCGATGCGACCAACGCCGAGGCCGTCGCCCGCCTCCGCGCCCGCAAGCCGCGCCCGCACAAGCCGCTGGCGGTGATGATGACCGATCTGGCGATGGTGCGGCGGCACTGTCGGCTCGACGAAGCGGCGGAGGCGCTGCTGACCTCGCCCGCCGCGCCCATCGTTCTCCTCGCGCCGCGCCCCGATTCCCCCATCGCCGCCAACGTCGCGCCGGGACAGCGCACCTTAGGCGTGATGCTGCCCTACACGCCGCTCCACCACATCCTCCTGCGGGATGTGGGCCGCCCGCTGGTGATGACGAGCGGCAACCGTCAGAACGAGCCGATCGCCCGCACCAACGCGGACGCCCGCCGTATGCTGGGGACGATCGCCGATGCCTTCCTCTGGCACAACCGCGAGATTCACAACCGCGTGGACGATAGCGTCTGGATGGTCAGCCGCTTGGGGGCGATGCCCATCCGCCGCTCGCGCGGCTATGCCCCGATGCCCCTCCCGCTCCCCGTCGCCGCGCCGCGCCCTCTCCTCGCGCTGGGCAGTCAGATGAAGAATACCTTCGCCCTCGTCCAGGACGATCAGGCTTTCCTCAGCCAGCACATCGGCGAGATGGATTACCTGGCGACCTGGGATTTCTTCCGCGAAAGCATCGCCCGCTACCGCTCGCTCTTCGGCATCGAGCCGCAACTCCTCGCCCACGACGCCCATCCCGACTTCACCACCACCCTCTGGGCGACGATGGGCAATCCCGACGGGCTGGAGGCGATGCCCATCTACCACCATCACGCCCACATCGCCGCCTGCCTGGCCGAAAACGGACGCGAGGGGCCGGTGCTTGGGCTGGCCTTCGACGGCACCGGCTACGGCGCGGACGGCACCATCTGGGGCGGGGAACTGCTCCTGGCCGACCTGCGCACCTTCCGCCGACTGGCGCATTGGCGGCCCTTCCCCCTCCCCGGCGGCGAGGCGGCCATCCGCCGACCCGTGCGCCTGGCCGCCGCCCTCCTCTTGCTGGCGCTGGGCGAACTGCCGCAGGGGGCGCTGCCTGCGCTCACCTCGCAGGAGGCGGCGATCGTCCCGCTCCAGGTGGAGCGCGGCCTGAACACGCCGCTCACCTCCAGTTGCGGGCGGCTCTTCGACGCCGTCGCCGCGCTCCTCGGCCTGCGGGCGGAGATCACTTACGAGGGACAGGCGGCCATCGAACTGGAGACGCTGGCCGCGCAGGCGTGGCCGCAGCCGCCCTTCGCTGTGCCGGTGAGCGCGGAGGGCGACGGCTGGCTGATGGAGCCGCTGCCCCTTATCCGCGCCCTCTGGACGGCGAAGGAGGCCGGGGAGCCGCCCGCCGTGCTCGCCGCCCGTTTCCACGCGGCCGTCATCGCCGCCGCCGTAGAGGCGGTGCAACGTGCCGCCGGGACGACCGGCCTGCGCACCGTCGCGCTCAGCGGCGGATGCTTCCAGAATCGCCTCCTCCTGGAGGGGCTGCACGCCGCCCTGACCGAGCGCGGCTTCGAGGTACTCGTCCATCACCGCGTGCCGACGAACGACGGCGGCATCGCCTGCGGACAGGCGGCCATCGCCGCCGCAAGGCTGGCCGCCTCCCGGGAGGCCGGGGGGCGATGAAGCGACGACTCCGCCGCTGGCTGCCGCCACTCATCACCTTGGGGCTGCTCGCCTGGCTGCTGAGCCGCCTGCGGCTGGGCGAGGTGCTCCTCCTGCTGCGCGGCGCAGCCTGGCCCTGGCTGCTGGCCGGGGTAACCTGGTACGTGGTCACCAACCTCTGGCGGGCGATGCGCTTCGCCACGCTCCTTTCGCTGCCGCGCGGATGGCGGCTCCTGCCGGAGATGTTCGCCCTCAGCTTCCTGAACAACACGCTCCCCTCGCGCGGCGGCGAGCTTTCCTTCCCCTACTTCATGCACACGCGGCACGGCCTCTCGGTCGGGGAAAGCAGTGCCGCGCTCCTCGTCGCCCGCCTCTTCGACCTCGTCGCCGTCGCCGCCCTCTTCGTCCTCTTCGCGCTGGGACAGCGGGCGCAACTCACGGCGACCGCTTCCACCGTCATCCGCCTCACCGCCGTCGTGCTCGCGCTGGGGCTGGCGGTGCTCCTTCTGCTGCCGTGGGCCGGACGCGGCTCGCTGATACTCCTGCGGCGCATGGCCGCCCGCTTCCGCCTGGAAAGTCGGGGCTGGGGGCAGAAACTCCTCGCCTTCGCCGAACGCGCCGTCGAGGCGCTGATGGCGCTGCGCTCACCGCGCCGCTACCTGGCGACGCTGGGCTGGTCGCTCCTCATCTGGCTGACGCTCTTCGCCTGGCTGCATGCCTTCGTCCGCGCCCTCGGTTTCGACTACGCCTTCCCGCAGGTCGTCGTCGGCGCGACCTTCGCCGTGCTCGCCAAATCGATCCCCTTTCTGCCCACCGTGGGCGGCTTCGGCCCGCACGAGGCGGGTTGGGCTTTGGGCTTTTCGCTTTTGGGGATGGAGGGCGACACCGCCATCCTCAGCGGCTTCACCGTCAACCTCCTCACGGTGGCGACCTCGGCGCTCCTGGGGGGCACGACCCTGCTCCTCTTTTCGTGGCGCTCCCGTTCCGACGCAGAATCGGCGGCGCATGCCGCTTCGCCCGCGCCTCGCCGCGAGGGGCGGAAGGTGCGCGGGAGGCGGTGGCTGGTGTGGCTCCTCCTCCTCTACCTGATGGTGGGCGGAAGCTACAGCGTGCTCAACCCGCTCTTCGAGGCCCCCGATGAGGTCTGGCACTACGAGTATGTCCGCTGGCTGGCGGAAGGGCACGGGCTGCCCACGCCGGAGGAGGTGGGGAATGCGCCGTGGCACCAGGAAGGGAGCCAGCCGCCGCTCTACTACGCGCTGGCGGCGCTCCTCACCGCGCCCATCCCGACCGACGATGCGCCGCAGGTCATCCGCTACAATCCCCACGCGGCGATGGGCGATCCGCAGGCGGTGGACAACAGGAATGTGATGTTGCACGGCGATGCCGAACGGTGGCCATGGCGGGGGACGGTGCTCGCCGCGCACCTGGCCCGCTTCGTCTCGCTGCTGCTGGGGGCGCTGACGGTGGCGGCGACCTGGGGGGCGGCGCGTGCGCTCCGCTGCGAGGAGGCGACGGCGTTGCTGGCGGCGGCCTTCGTCGCCTTCAACCCACAGTTCCTCTTCCTCAGCGCTGCGGTGAACAACGACAACCTGGTTACGGCACTTTCGGCGCTGATTCTCTGGCGGGCGCTGGTGCTGATGCGGGCGGAGCGGCTGCGCAGGCGGGATGCGCTCCTCTTGGGGGCGCTGGCGGGCGCGGCGGCGCTGAGCAAGCTGAGCGGCCTGCTGACGGTGGTGCCGGTTGCGGTGGCGATCGCCTGGTCGGCCTGGCGGCGGCGTTCCTGGCGCACCTTCGTGGAGGAAGGCATTCTGGCGGCGGGGGCGGCGCTGCTCGTCGGCGGATGGTGGTACTGGCGCAACTGGCATCTCTACGGCGATCCGCTGGGGCTTCCGGCGATGTTCGCCATCCTGCCGCAACGCACCCGTCCGCCCGGTCTGGGCGAGCTTTGGCTGGAATGGCAGGGGGTCTGGCGCTCCTTCTGGGGCGTCTTCGGCTGGTTCAACCTCACGCTGCCGGGGTGGCTCTACGGCCTCTACGCGCTGCTGACGCTGGTGCCGCTGGCGGGGCTGCTGCTCCGCCTCCGTCGCCGCGAGGAGGGGCGAGGCCCTCAGGTGGCGCTCCTCGTCGGCTGGACGCTGCTCCTGCTGGCGGCGCTGCTCCACTGGGCGCAGATGCGCTATCCGCAGGGGCGGCTCCTCTTCCCCGCGCTGAGCGCCGTCGGCGTGCTGATGGCGCTGGGTTGGCGGGCGCTCCTGCCCGCGCGGTGGCGTCTGCCGCTGAGCGCCGCCCTGGGGCTGCTGCTCCTGCTCGTCGCCGCCCTTGTGCCTTGGCTGTGGATCCGCCCCGCCTACGCCGCCCCGCCC
>JALXBP010000021.1 GCA_026991395.1 Anaerolineae bacterium
GGAGTGCGGGTGGGGGTAGGGGTGGGAGCAGGTGTCGTGGAGGCGCAGCCGCTTCCGGCGAGCGTGAATACGAGGAGCAGTACGAGCAGGCTCTTTCGGTTCATCTCTTCCCTCCTCTGTGCGTAGCGGGGCTACTCTCATTATAGAAACTTCTCTCCAGGTGCAAAGTGCGCCTCTTGACAATTTCCACCCTTCTGTTATACTTTTCGTAGTTGAGAATAACTATCGGAAAGGTGCGATGAGCGATTATCGTTATCGTCAGTTGATCGACAAGATGCGTCGGCAGGGCTACCGAATTACGCCGCAGCGGATGGCAACGTTGCGCATCATGATCGAAAGCCAAGAGCATCTCAGCGCGGCGCAGATCTACGCTGCGTTGCAAGAGCATTTCCCGACGACCAGCCTCGCCACGGTGTACAAGACGCTTGCCGTCCTGATGAAGATGGGGGAGGTGCTGGAGCTGCATGGCAACGGGGGAGAGGTTCACTACGACATTATGAACCCGCGCCCGCATCCCCATCTCATCTGTGTGCGCTGCCACCGCATCGTCGATGCCGATGTCGGTGATGCGCTCATCGCGGAGCAGGCGGCCTTGACGCAGCGTATGGCCCACACGATGGGCTACGAGGTGCTGGGGTATCGCTTCGATGTCTACGGTCTCTGCCCCGCTTGCCGCGAGGCGACGAAAGCGACGGGCTGAGGCCGCGGCTGCGAACTTTGATCGGCTTTTCGTTAACATCACATCCTAAGGAGGTTCGAGATGGAGTACGGTATTCCTTTGATTGGCGAGTCGTTTCCGGAGTTGAAAGTTCACACGACCAAGGGTCCGATGACCCTCCCTGAGGCTTTCAAGGGCAAGTGGTTCATCCTCTTCAGCCATCCCGCCGACTTCACGCCTGTCTGCACGACCGAGTTCTACGCTTTCCAGAAGCGCTACGGGCAGTTCAAGGAATTGAACACCGAGTTGATCGGCCTGAGCGTCGATCAGGTCTTCTCCCACATCAAGTGGGAAGAGTGGATCGAGGAGAACCTGGGTGCCAAGATCGAATTCCCCATCATCGCCGATACCGGCGAGGTGGCGGAGCGGCTCGGCTTGATCCAGGGCAACAGCACCAATACCGTTCGCGCCGTTTTCATCGTCGATCCCAAGGGGACCATCCGCGCCATTCTCTACTACCCCGCCGAGCTTGGGCGCAATATGGACGAGATCGTCCGCATGGTGAAGGGCCTCCAGGTCTCCGACGAGTACGGCGTTGCCCTGCCCGCCAACTGGCCGGAGAACGAGCTTTTCGGCAGCGATGTCATTGTGCCTCCCGCCGCCGACATCGAGACGGCGATGGAGCGCAAGGGCAAGGAGGGCTGTCTGGACTGGTGGCTCTGCCACAAGAAGATCTAAGTCGGCTAACGCACTGCGCGGCCCGGTGAAATCGCCGGGCCGTTTTTCGTGGGCGGGGTTGCCCTTTTCGGCACTCTGTGGTAAAATGACCGTGGTCAATTTTGACCCAGGTCATTCAACTGGAGGTGAGGGATGAAGAAGTGGTGGTGGATCGCGATCGCAGTCGTGGTGATCCTGGTGGGCGGGTTGCTGTTCGTCCGTCAGCGCAGGCAAGCTGCAGCGAGCAGCGACCTCATCCTGCGGGAGGCAGAGGTGCAGCGTGGCGACCTGGAGATCACCATTGCCGCCGGGGGCAACGTGATGGCGGAGCAGAAGAGCCTCCTCCGCTTCGAGGTCGGCGGCACGGTGGCGCAGGTGCCCGTTTCGATCGGCGACCGCGTCCACGAAGGCGATCTGCTCGTCGCCCTCGAGGCCGACGACTTGCAGCGGAACGTCGAACAGGCCCGGCTTTCGCTGGAAAAGGCGCAGCTTCGCCTGCAGCAACTGCAGGAACCGGCGACGGAGGAGGAGATCGCCAGGGCGGAACACCGCGTAACCGAGACCTATCACGATTATCAGGCGGCGAAGCTGAACTACACGGCCGTCCTCAGCAGCGGCCTGCTCAACGAGGAACTGCAGGCCGCCGAGGATCGCTTCCGCGATGCGCAGACGCAGTACGGGGTCGCCGAGCAGCAGTTCGAGGAGGGGGAGATCGGCGATGCGATGCGCGATCGCTACCGGCAGGCGGCGGACGATGCCTACTGGGCCTGGGTGCGGATGCAGCAGGAGGCCGCCTTGAAGCGGACGGAGGCGGAAAATCGGCTCCGGCAGGCGTGGGACGCCTACGTCGAGGCCAAGGATGCGCTGGAGACGCTGCGGGAGGGCGTCGATGAGGACGACCTGCGCAGCGCCGAACTGGACGTCGAAACGGCCAGGCTCTCCCTTGCGCAGGCGGAGGACGATCTCGCCCGCGCCGAGGTGCTGGCCCCCTTCGATGGCGTCGTGGCCGATGTGGAGGTGCACGTCGGCGATCGCGTCAGCGCCGGAGCGCCCGCGGTAACCCTCGTCGATGACAGCCGCTACGAGGTGGAGGTTACGGTGGACGAGACCGACATCGGCACGGTCGCCGAAGGCCAGGCGGTGGAGATCGTCCTCGATGCCTATCCCGACCGCGTGCTCCACGGGACGATCGAGAGCATCTCGCCCGCGGCCAGCGATATCTCCGGTCTCGTCTCCTACCCCGTGCGCATCAGCATCGAGCCGGAGGAGGGCGTCGCCATCCGCGACGGGATGACGGCCAACGTTACGATCTTCGCCCGGCGGATAGCCGATGTCCTCCTCGTGCCGAACTGGGCCATCCGCAACGATGCGCAGAACGGCCTCTACGTCTTCGTCCTCGAAGAGGGGGTGCCGCGTCGCCGCCCGATCACCATCGGGGCCTACAACGAGACCTTCAGCGAGGTGCTCGACGGCCTGCAGGAGGGCGAGACGGTCGTGCTCATCAACGAGGAGCACAATCTCTTCCAGATGAACGGCCCCTCCAAGGGCGGCCCGATGCGCCGCGGCGGGTAGGGGGCGGCGATGGCGGCTGAGTGGGTCATCGAAACCGGGCAGATCACCAAGGTGTACCGCATGGGGAGCGTGGAGGTGCACGCCCTGCGCGGCCTGTCGATGCGGGTGGCGCGCGGGGAGATGCTCGCCATTATGGGGCCGTCGGGTTCGGGCAAGTCCACGCTGATGAATATCCTCGGCTGTCTGGATCAGCCGACGGCGGGGACGTACCACCTGGACGGGGAGGATGTGAGCACCCTGGATGACGATGCGCTGGCCCTCATCCGCAATCAGAAGGTGGGGTTCGTCTTCCAGAACTTCAACCTGTTGCCGCGGATGTCGGCGATGGAGAATGTGGAACTGCCGCTGATCTATGCCGGTGTGCCGACGAGGGAGCGCCGTCGGCGGGCCAGGGCGATGCTGGAGGCGGTCGGCCTGGGCGAGCGTATGCACCATCTCCCGAATGAGCTTTCCGGCGGCCAGCAGCAGCGCGTCGCCATCGCGCGGGCACTGATCAACAATCCCGCCATCGTCCTGGCCGATGAGCCGACGGGCAATCTGGACAGCCGTTCCGGCGAGGAGGTGATGGGCATCCTGCAGCGCCTGAATCGCGAGCAGGGCATCACCATCATCCTCGTAACGCACGATCCGCGCATTGCCGGTTATGCCGACCGCATCCTGCACATCTTCGACGGACGGATCGAGCGCAGCGAGAGGGTGGCTTCGCCCGCCGATGCCTCCGGCGTGGAGGTGCGTCCATGAAGGTGCGGGAGAACCTCAAACTGGCCCTGCGGGCGCTGGTCTCCAACAAGATGCGTTCCCTGCTGACGATGTTGGGGATCATCATCGGCGTCGGCGCGGTGATTACGCTGATGTCGCTCGGCGAGGGGGTGCAGCGGTACATCACCGAGCAGTTCCAGGCGATCGGGAGCAATATCTTCTTCGTGATGCCCGGTTCTATGGAGGTCGATCTCGACCGACCGGCCTACCTCACCCTGAAGGATGCCGAGGCGCTCCGCGATAGCTCGAAGACGCCGCATGTCCTGCGCCTCAGTCCGGCGGTGCGCCGCACGGCGACGCTCACCACGCCCGGCGAGGAGCGGCGTGTGGAGGTGCGGGCCGTCGCGCCCGACTATGCCGACATCCGCTCCTGGTATCCCTCTGTCGGGCGCTTCTTCACCGAGGCGGAGAATAGCTCCGGCGCGAGGGTGGTCCTGCTGGGGACGATCGCGGCGCAGGGGCTCTTCCCCAACAACCCCCATCCCGTCGGACAGCGGGTACGCATCGACGGTATTCCCTTCACCGTCATCGGCGTGATGGAGGAGCGCGGGGGGACGAGCTTCGGCAGCGAGGATGATGTGGCGATCATCCCCCTGCAGACGGGGCTGACGCGCCTCTGGGAGATGCGCACGCCGAGCGGCGAGTTGCGGCTCTCCATCATCTACGTGCAGGCGGTGGACGAGCAGTCGATGGGATTGGCCAGTCAGGAGGTGAGCATCGCCTTGCGGCAGCGCCACCATCTGGCTCCGGGTGCGCCGGATGACTTCACCATCATCACGCAGTCCGACCTCATCGGCACCTTCGAGCAGATCACCGACGTGCTCACCATCTTCCTGGGGGCGATCGCCGGGATCAGCCTCCTCGTCGGCGGGATCGGGATTATGAACATTATGCTCGTTTCGGTTACCGAGCGGACGCGGGAGATCGGCCTGCGCAAGGCGGTGGGCGCACGGCGGCGCGATATTCTCTGGCAGTTCCTCATCGAAGCGATGCTGCTTTCGCTGACCGGCGGGGTGATCGGCGTCCTTTTCGGCTGGAGTGCCTCGGCCCTCATCTCGCTGGCGATGCAGGGACAGGGGTTTCACGCCGTCGTTACGCTCAGTTCGGTGATGCTGGCGACCTTCTTTGCCGCGGCGGTGGGGCTCTTCTTCGGCATCTATCCCGCGCAGCGGGCGGCCAGGCTGAACCCGATCGAGGCGCTGCGCTACGAGTGAGAGGGGTCTCGCTCAGGGGAGGTCATCGTCGGCGGCGGGGAGGGTGAACCAGAAGACCGCCCCTCCGCCGGGGGCGTCATCGACGCCGACCTCGCCGCCGAGGCGCTGGGCAATCGTGCGCACGATGGAAAGCCCCAGCCCGTAGCCGGTAACGCGCTGCGGGTGGAGCCGCTGGAAGGGATGGAAGAGCTTGTCCCTGGCTTCCTGCGGGATACCGGGGCCGTTGTCCTGCACCCAAAAGCGGACGATGCCCTCCTTGGGGAGATCGGCGCCCAGTTCGATGTACGGCGGCTCGCCGCCGTACTTGATGGCGTTGCTGATGTAGTTGACCCAGATCTCCTCGACCCACGGGGCGTACCCCAGCGCCGACGGCCAGCCATCGGGCGTCACGATGTGAGCACGCCGCCGAATGGCGAAGTCCTGCAGGCGCTCCGTCGCCGCCGTGACGATCTCCGCCATATTGAGCGGGTAGCGCTCCACCTGGTCCTGGCGCATCTGGGCCAGGAGGAGGAGTTCGTTGATGATGTGCCCCATCTTGCGGGCATTCTTGGCGATGGCCGAAAGGGAGTGGCGTCGCTCGTCCGCCGAAAGGGTCTCCCCGTAGTTCTCCAGCATCTCCGCGAAGCCAACGATCATCTGCAGGGGGTTCTTCAGGTCGTGGGCAACGATGCGCGCGAAGGCGTCGAGGGCCTCGTTGCGTTCCCGCAGTTCCGCATTCGCGGCCCGCAAGCGCATCATATCGTCGAAGCGGGTGCGGGCGATGAGGATGGCCCGCTCCAGTTCGTGGATGGAGGGCGGCTTGACGACGTAAGCGCCCGCGCCGACCTCGCCCGCTTCCTGCACCAGCTCGGCGGATTCGTGGGCGCTGAGTATCACGATGGGGATGGGGCAGCATTCGTAGATCATCCGCGCCGCTTCCAGGCCGTCGATGTCCGGCATACGCAGGTCGAGGATGAGCACGTCCGGCCGGAGTTCCTGTACTTTCTGCACGGCCTCCCGTCCCCCCGAAGCCTCACCGACGACGATGTAACCGGCATCCTCCAGCATACTGCGAATGGTCATCATCACCAGGAAGTCGTCGTCGGCGATCAGGACGCGGGTCGCTTTTGGATGCATGATGTTCATAGCGTTTGGCTCGCTTTCGCTTTAGGGCGTTTGGGGTACCTCGTTGGGGAGTGTGATGGTGATCACGGCACCATCGTCGTTGCTCAGTTCGATCTGACCCTTCAGGCTGCGCCGGACGAGACTGTTCACCAGTTCCAGGCCGACGTTGAAGCGCTGCTGCTGCAGGACATCCTCGGCGAACCCCTCCCCGCTGTCGTGGTAGCGAATGGTGATCGTCTCCTCGTCGGCGGTGATGGTGAAATCGACACTGACCTGTTTGCGGTCGCCAAGGGCGTGGCGGATGGTGTTCATCATAATCTCGTTGATGATCAGCGAGAGATTGTGGGCCTGATCGGGTGTTACCAGGGCATCGGTCTGCCCGACGCGCAGCGTGACGATGCGGTCGCGCGGGATGGTGCGCAGCGTGGACTGGGCGATCTGGCGGATGAGCTTGGAGAGGGGAAGGGGAGCCCAGTCGGAGGCGGAGAGGAGGGAGTGAACGGTGGCCAGTCCCTGGAGCCGCTGGATGATGTTTTGCATCGCTTCGTGGAAGGCGGCCTGGTCGCTTTCCTTGGCATGGCGCTCCTCGGCGTAGAGCAGGCCGATGATGGCCATCAGGTTGTTCTTGACGCGGTGGTTGACCTCGCGCAGGAGGATGGACTTCGTCATCGCATCCTGGCGGGCCTGTTCGTAGAGCCGACTGTTTTCCAGCGCCATGGCCACGGTGATGGCGATGGATTCCAGCAGCGTCCGGTCGTCCTCGTCGAAGCGATGGGGCAGGTGGTCGAGGACCTGCAGCGCGCCGATGACCCGCTGCTGTACCTGGAGCGGGACGGTGAGCGCCGAGTGCATCGTGCGGGTGAGGGCGTCGATGCCGGGGTAGTGGCGGGAGTCGCCGGCCGCGTTGCCCGTGAGCAAAGTCTTCCGGTGCTGCACGACCCAGCCGACGAAGCCCTGTCCCACCTTGAGCCGCCAGCCGTGGACGATGTTCTTGTACGGGCCGTAGGCTTCGCGGCAGACGACCTCGCCGTTTTCCTCGTCCACCAGCCAGATGGAAGCCGCCTCCACGTCGAGCAGGTGCTTGACCTCCAGGAGGATGTTGTGGAGCAGGTGCTGGGAATCCAGGGTGGCGAGGAAGGTGCGGTTGGCGCGGTTGAGCAAGTTCAGCTTGCGGTTGCGCCGCAGGAGCATAGCTTCGGCCTTGCGGCGGGCGGCCAGCTCTTGCTGCGCGGCCTTGAAGAGGCGGGCATTTTCGATGGCGACGGCCAGGTGGTCGGCCATCGTTTGCAGGATGGCGATGTCACCGCCGTCCATAGCATCTTCCGCCGCGCGCTGCATCGTCAGGGCCCCGATGCAACGTCCCCGGCTGATGAGGGGGAGGACGAGTTCGACGGCGTCTTCCGTCAGACAGGTGGTCGTCGAGCATTGCAGCGAGTGCTCACCGGCGCGATAGACGCGGGCTTTCGCCTGTGTGATGGTCCAGCCGACGGTCGAGGTGGTATCCAGGGGAATGTGATGGCCGTGGCGCAGGTGATCGCCCGTCTGCTCGCCGGAGGCGGCATAGAGCACGGCGTCGTTGCTCTCCTCGGCGACGAGGAAGATGGCCGCGTAGAGCGCATCGAAGCGCTTCTGGATGAGCTGCACCGTCTTCTCCATCAGTTGCTGGGGGTTGAGGATGCGGCTCACCGTCTTGGCGACCTCCGCCGTGGCCTGGAGCTGGGTGTTGCGCCGGTTGAGCGTCTCCAGCAGCCGCCGGTAGCGCTCTTCGGAACGGATGGCGTGGGTGATGTCGATCAGGTTCAGCAGAACGTAGGCCTCGTCGAGGCGGAGAAACTGGAAGGTCCAGGTATGTCGCTGGGCGGCCCCCTTCCCGACCTGGAGGGTGCCTTTGCAGGGACGACCGCTTGCATCTTCGTCCCAGATGCGCGCCCAGCAATCGGCGAAGGTCCGGGCGGCCTCCCCCTCCAGCACGCCGAAACAGTCGTGGATAGTGCGGTGAGGGGGGAGACGGACGATCTGCAGAATGCGCTGCAGGCGGCGATTGACGTAGACGAAGGTCCCTGCACGATCGAGGATGGCCATAGGGTGTGGCGCACCGTCTGCGGCGGTGATGAAAAGCTCCGCTGGAAGCCTGCCGCCTGCCTCCTCCGCCTCTGCGCCCTTCGCCGGTCTCTTCATCGTCTCCTGTTCATCCCCCACGTGCCGCGGTCTGATGCTCTTGCCTCTGAATTATACCGCCGCTTGCACGGAGGAGCAACCGCGCCGCGTTGAAATCCCTTTGCTCTGCATTATAATCGCCGCAGATGACCGAGGAGGTTGCCGTTGGCGCAGCAAGAGAAACGCACCGTCCCTTCCGTGCTCTACGATGAGCGCTACTTCCTCAGCGCCTGCGAAGGCTACAGCGAGTTCCTCTCCAGCGAAGGGGAGTACCTCTCTCGTCGATTGGCGGAGGCGCTGAGCATCGCGGGCATCGCCGAAGGGATGCAGGTTCTCGACATCGGCTGCGGGCGCGGCGAAATCCTGCGGCACATTCACAATCTGGGCGGGCGTCCGCTGGGGATCGATTACGCCGAGGCTGCCGTGCGCCTTTCCCGACGCACGATAGAGGCAGTCGATGGGGCGATCGGCATCTACCAGGCCGACGCGCAGCGCCTCCCTTTCCCCGATGATCGCTTCCACCGTGTGCTGATGCTCGACATCGTCGAGCACCTCTACCCCCGCGAACTGGATCGCGCACTGACGGAGGCTTACCGCGTTCTCCGGCCCGGCGGGCGGATCATCGTCCACACCGCGCCGAACGTCTGGTACGATCGCTATGCCTATCCCGTCGTCCGCTTCGTCCGCATCCTGATGGGACAAGGCGACCGCTACCCGAAGAACCCGCGCGAGTTCCTCGTGCCAGAGAATGCCCACGTCCACGTCAACGAGCAGTCGGCGCTGAGCCTTTGGCGCAATCTGCGCCGGGCGGGCTTCCGCCGCGTCAAGGTCTGGCTGAGCACACCGGAGCAGCATCGCCGCGAAGGATGGCCCTTCCGCATAGCCCGCTTCGTGCTCTTCAACCTTCCGCCGTTTCGCTGGTTCTTCCAGCGTGAGGTCTTTGCCGTGGGCGAAAAATGAAAGACCGACGCACGGTCGATGAGCTGACCATCGAGGAACTGGAGGAGATCCTCCGCCTGCGCAAGCGACAGGCGCGGTTGGAGCGCTTGCGCAAGCAGGGGAAGCTGCTCGATGAGGCAAAGCCGCCGCTCGTACCGCGGGCGGGCGGACGCTTCGGCGCTGTCGAGGGCGGCGGGCCTCGCGAACGGCGGCGGGTCGATTGGGGGCGGCTGGGCAACCGGCTACTTGGCTGGGTCGAAGTGGCGGCGGTGATCGCTTTGGTGGTGATCCTCGTCCAGTTGGCCCTGACCCTCCGCCAACTGAACGAGGAGAGCGCCTCGGCGATGGCCGCGCCGACGCCGACACCGACGCCGGTCATCGGCGTCCTGCTGCCGGGCGGCCATACGCCGCCCGACGCTTCGGGGAATACGCAGCCGGAGGAGATTCCGCCGCACCTGCGCCCCCTCGTCGAGGCGATCACGCCGCTGCCCGTGCCCACACCCGGCCCGGAGCAGGCGCGGCGCATCATCATCCCGGCCATCGGCGTGGATGCGCCGGTGGTGGAGGGAGACGACTGGGAGGCTTTGAAGAAGGGCGCGGGGCACCACATCGGCAGCGCCAATCCGGGTGAGCGCGGCAACTGCGTCATCTCGGCGCACGATGATGTCTATGGCGAAATCTTCCGCGACCTGCCCAAGCTGAAGATCGGCGACGAGATCATCGTCGAGACGGCGACGCAGCGCTACCGTTACGTCGTCCAGCAGACGCGCATCATCGCGCCGACCGAGGTGAGCGTGATGGCCCCGACCCGTTCGCCGGTGCTCACGCTCATCTCCTGCTATCCCTACGGCGTGGATTCACACCGTATCGTGGTCATCGCCTCGCTGGAACCGTGAGGCGAACGCATATCGAGAAGGAGGAACTATGGCCAAGAAATCGAAGCGCAAGTACGGCAACAAGGGGAAGAAGCGTCGTCTTTCGGCGGCGCAGACCTATCGCCCCGCCGAGGGACGTGCTCCCCAGGTGGCTGTGAAGAGCACGCGGCGTCGGCGCAACGTGCAGGTAAAGCATCACATCCCCACCGAGGAGGAGCTGGCCGAGGAGTACCGCTACGTCCTCACCGACCTGAAGCGGATCGGCATTCTCGCGCTGGTGATGCTCGTCTTGCTCATCGCGCTGGCCTTCGTGCTCGTTTAGCCTGGCCGACGACGCACCACCCGCAGTCCCTCGCTGCGGGTGGTTGCCTGTTCGGCCCCCGAGATTCGGAGAGAAGTCCGGACGCCGTCTCCGCTCCACTTGAAAGCTGGTGCAATCCCTTCTATAATGAGGATGAGCAGCCCGGCTGCTGCATCATTGATAGGAGCGAGTAGATGGAAGGAGAGGCTTCGCCCGTAGACCCCGCCGATTTCAATGCGCTGTTGGACTCGTACAGTGTGCCCGTTACCTGTCAGGCGGGCGACGTGCTGGATGGGACGGTCATCACGGCCAGTCGCTCTGTCGTCCTCATCGATGTGGGCGGCAAGTGCGATGCCATCGTCCATCCGCAGGAAGTGGAAAAGATGAGCACCACCGAGTTGCGCCGCCTGCAGCCCGGATACCGCGTTCAGGTTTATGTCCTCGATCCCGGGGAAGAGGGGCAACCGCTACTCGTCTCCTTGCGCAAAGCCGCGCAGCATTCGCAGTGGGAGCACGCCCGCGAACTGATGGAACGGGGGGAAACGCTCCACCTGGAGGTGCGGGCCAGCAACAAGGGAGGCGTCATCGTCTTCGTCGATCGGTTGCGGGGTTTCGTCCCCGCATCGCAGTTGCATCCTCGATGGCGGAGTATGCAGCGCCCGGACGGCGATCCGGAAAGGCGGTGGGCGGCGCTTGTCGGCGAGGTGCTGACGCTGAAGATCATCGAGGTAACACCGGCGAGCAACCGCCTCATCCTCTCGGAGCGGGCGGTGAGCGGGGGCGCGGAGGAAAGACGGGCCATTCTCGCCGCCCTGAAGCCCGGCACGACCCGGCACGGCGTGGTGAGCAACGTCGTTGACTTCGGCGCTTTCGTCAACGTCGATGGTGTGGACGGCTTGCTGCACATCTCCGAGCTTTCCTGGCGGCGGGTGCGAAATCCGGCGGAGATCGTGCATGTTGGCCAGGAACTGGAAGTGTACATCCTCGGCGTCGATCTCGAGCGGGGCCGTCTGAGCCTCAGCCTCAAGCGGCTCTATCCCGATCCGTGGGATAATCTTCCCCCATCCATCGCCGTCGGTGCCCTGGTGGAAGCGGAGATCGTCAACCTTGTGCCCTTCGGTGCCTTCGCCCGTCCCCTCGTCTATCCCCAGATCGAAGGGCTCATTCACCGCTCGGAGATGGACGGCGAGACGATGCAGCGCCTGCGTCCGGGGATGGTGCTCACATTGCGGATCATCGGGCTGGATCAGGCGCGTCGCCGTGTGGCCTTCAGCGTGAAGCAGGTGGAAACGTGGCAGCCACCGGCCACGGGGTGAGGAGGTGGCTGCAAATCGGCGGGGGCACACGTCCCCGCTGATTTTTCTTTAACTATCCTGTGCTAAAGTGAAGCTGGATCGCTCTTTCCCGGGAGGTGGACGATGTATCACGAGACGATGTTCGCACGAGCCTTGCGGAATTACCAGGCGGTGCAGTGTCGCGTCTGTGAGCATTACTGCACGCTCAAGCCGGGGGAGTGGGGCAAATGCGGTGTGCGCGTCAACCGCGACGGCAAGCTCTACCTGACCGTCTACGCGCAGCCTGTGGCCGTCCACGTCGATCCGGTGGAGAAGAAGCCGCTCTTTCACTTCCTGCCGGGGAGCCGCGCCCTTTCCATCGGCACCTTCGGCTGCAACATGCAGTGTCGCTGGTGTCAGAACTGGGACATCTCGCAGGTGCGGCAAAAAGACCCGCAGCGAGAATATGCGGGGGACTACTTGCCGCCGGAGCAGCTCGTGGCCATTTGCCAACGCGAGGGGATCGAATCGATTGCCTACACCTACAACGAGCCGACCGTCTTCTTCGAGTACACGCTGGAGACGGCGAAGCTGGCCCGCGAAGCGGGCATCAAGAATATCTACGTTTCCAACGGCTTCATGACGCGGGAGGTCATCGATGCGCTGGTGCCCTACCTGGACGGCATCAACGTCGATTTGAAAGCCTTCCGCGATGAGACCTACCGCCGCTACACAGGGGCGCGGTTGGAGCCGGTGAAGCGCAACATCGCCTACATCGCCCGCGAGACGCCGATCTGGATCGAGGTAACGACGCTCATCATCCCCGATCTCAACGATAGCGATGAGGAACTGCGTGCTATTGCCACATGGCTGGCGTCGGTCAGGCCGACGATCCCGTGGCACGTTACGGCTTTCTATCCAACCTACAAGATGACCGATCGTCCGCCGACACCGCCATCGGCGCTCGACCGCGCTTACGAAATCGGCAAGGCGGCGGGATTGCAGTTCGTTTACGAAGGCAACATCTACAAGCCGGAACGGGAGAGCACTTACTGTCCGCAGTGCGGGGCGCTGCTCATCGAGCGGCACGGCTATCGAACCAGGACGCTGTGGCGCGAACCCGGACGCTGTCCGCACTGCGGCGCGGAGATTGCCGGTCGCTGGCAGTGAGGAGGTGAGGGACGATGACGACCTATGCGGTTGGTACAGGCATTCGGCAGCCTGCCGTCGCCGGAGCCTTCTATCCGGCGCAGCAGGAACGCCTGCTGCAGATGCTGGTCTCTTTCCTGGAGGCGGCCTCGCCGCCCCGGCTGGAGGGGGTGCGGGCGCTCATCTCGCCGCACGCCGGGTACATCTACTCCGGCCCCATCGCCGCTTACGGCTACCGTCTGCTGATGATGCAGGAGACGCGGCCACGCCGCATCTACCTGCTCGGGCCGGCACACCGCGTCTGGGTGAGGGGCGTGGCGGCGGGGACCTACGCCGCGTTCCGCACGCCCCTGGGCGATGTGCCGGTCGATGTGGTGCACCTCGACCGCATCCTGAGCGCCGCAACGCTCATCCACGCCCTGCCGGTGGCCCATCGGGATGAGCACTGCCTGGAGGTGCAGTTGCCCTTCCTGCAGGTCGTTTACGATGGCGACGTGCCGCCCATCGTCCCGCTGCTCTTCGGCGATGTCGATCCGATAGCCGTTGCACGGGAGTTAGCGCCCTTCATCGGCCCTGACGATCTGATCGTCGTGAGTTCCGACCTGAGCCATTACTACCCCTACGAGCGAGCGCGGGCATTGGATACCGCCTTCCTGCAGGCGCTCCTCGATGGCGATGTGGCGGGCGTCGCGCGTGGCGAAGCCTGCGGCCAGCTTCCCATCCTCACGCTGATGACGCTGGCGGAGGCGCGGGGATGGCAGCCGCACCTGCTCGACTACCGCAACTCCGGCGACACGGCGGGCGACCACCGGCAGGTGGTCGGCTACGCCTCGGTCGCCTACACGGCAGGAGGTGAGCGATGACGACGCAGGAAGAACGGCGTATCCTCCTCCGGGTGGCCCGCGAGGCGATCCGCTCGCGGCTGGAGGGACGACCGGAGCCTCGGCTCGACCGGACGGCGATCCCGCCGACGCTCTGGAAGCCGGGGGCCTCCTTTGTGACGCTGACCATCGGTGGACGGCTGCGCGGCTGCATCGGCTCGCTGCAGGCCTACCGCCCGCTGGTCGAGGATGTGCAGCAGAACGCCATCGCCGCCGCCTTCCACGATCCGCGCTTCCCGCCGCTGACCCCTGCGGAGTTCGGGCGCATCGAGATCGAAATCTCCATCCTCTCCCAGCCGCAGCCGCTCGCCTTCGAGGGGCCGGAGGAGCTGTTGCGCAAGCTCCGCCCCGGCGTGGACGGCGTCGTCCTGCACTATCGCGGACGGCGGGCGACCTTCCTCCCGCAGGTGTGGGAGCAGTTGCCCGATCCGCGCGACTTCCTCGGCAACCTGGCCTACAAGGCGGGTCTGCCGCCCGATGCCTGGCGCTGGCCCGGCGTGCAGATCGAGACCTACCAGGTGGAGAAATTCACCGAAGACGAGGTGGAATGAGCCGCTTCAGCACGAACGAGGCCCCGCACCGCGCGGGGCCTCGTGGTATCTCCGGAGCGGCGCGGCCTCAGTAGGGCGGCTCCAGCGCACCGAAGGCGCAGCGGCTGATGCAGAGACCGCACTTGAAGCAGTTGTCCTCGACGATCGCGATCTTGCGGTTCTCGTCCAAGTAGAGCGCATCGTAAACGCAGCTTATCACGCAGAGGTTGCAGCCGGTACACTTTTCGGGGATGAGGATGGGGGGCTTTTCCATCACCGGAATCTGCTGGCGCAGCGTCAGCCCCTGGATGTCGGCGACGGAGGCGTAGTGATGGTCGTCGAGCCACTTGTTCAACTGCCTGGCGATCTTGCCGTAGATCTTCGGCCCCTTGGTGATCGCCGCCGTGCAGATGCCGACCGCCGAGGCCCCGGCCATCAGGTACTCCACCACGTCCGTCCCCTTGGTGATGCCGCCGACGCCGATGATGGGGATGTCCACCACCTGGGCGATGTCGTAGACCATCCGCAGCGAGATCGGCTTGAGCGCCGGGCCGGAGATCCAGCCGTAGCCCTTGCCGCCCATCCACGGACGCCCGCCCCGATTGATGTCGATGCCGAAGGCGGGGCCGAAGGAGTTCGTCGCGACGATTCCGTCCGCCCCGGCCTCCTGCGCGGCGATGGCCGCCGGTTGCGGCTCGCGGAAGGGACTCATCTTCACCAGCACCGGCACATCGAGCGCCTCCTTCGCCGCGCGGATAGCATCCTGCATCGGCTTGGGGTCGTCGGCGATGTAGTGCGTGCTCAGCTCGACGGCATCGGCGAAGGGCTTGACCTTGGGGGCCAGCTCGGCGATCTCCTCCGCCGTGTAGCCCATGCTGATGATGACTGGCATCCCCGCCTCGTCGGCCATCTTGCGAACCTTGGGATACTCCTCCTCCAGCCACTGCTCCGGCGGCAGCTCCGACCACAACTCGGTGTTGAGGAAGTAGGTCTTGAAATCCGCCATGTTCGGCTGCGGCACGGGAGCCGCCGTGGTGGAGATCGTCTTGGTGACGATCGCGCCAATGCCGCCATCGATGCAGTCCTTGATCGCCTTGGCGTCGCGCACGGGCGGCCCGGCGGCGGGCATCAGCGGATTGGCCAGCGTCCAGCCAAAAAGTTTCGTCGTCAGATCGGCCATTGTGAATCCTCCTTTTCCTGAATCTGTGAGTTACCTTGCCAAGGGCAAGGTGGTTAAGGATGTGATGATTGACTTTCCCGCTGTAACCTCTGGATTTCCTCTCGTATCGCTTCGACAACCTCCGTGTTAACGATCACTTTTCTGCGGCCTTCTCGTGCTGAGAAGACAATGAAGACCCGACCCCCAAAACGCTCCGTGAAGGTCCGGTGGGTGGCTTCCATCCAGGTGCGCCATTGGTGAAGTTGGGGCATTTGGCGATAGGTCACAGGTTTGATCTGAATGCCGATGAGATGCTTCCCAACCTCGATGATGAAGTCAACGTTGTAGCGCCTGTCCAGTTCGTCGGAGGCGGGCTTGATGGCCAGGCCGAAACTTTCCACATACTCGGATAGCTGCCCGTAGATCGTTTCTATCTCTCTGCGATAGCCTTCGAAGGTGCGATCGATGACCAGGTTATGGATATAGGCGATACAGGCTTCGAGCGTAACCTCGTCGATCTCTGCGCGCACAACTTCGGTAACTTTAACATACAGGCGTTCGCCCAAGGAAGCTAGGTATGCCTGCGGTGTCATCTCAACGCCGCGCTCTTTGAGCATCCGGGAGAGGTGCTCGTAGTAGCTCTTTTCCCACTCCTCCACGGTGCGGGGCTTGGCCTCTCGTATCCATGCCGAGACGGGGCCGACTTTGTGCTTTTTGTTAAGCCCCCACCGATTGGTTGCCAGATTAAGGATCCATTCTTTGGCCATCTTGCCGTCCTTCCTTCTCCCACCGAAGAAACTTTGCCTTCAAGCGATGTTCCTCTTGTGTGGCGCGGGCCAACCCTGCCTTGAGCAGGTAGCGATTGACGAAGATGCGGTTTTTCAGGTAAACATAAGCCCGTGTCCGCCGAGCCTGTGCGGTCGTCGGCTCTCTTTCCTTGAGAAAGACCTGCTTGCCGAGCAAGTAGCGCCGGGCATAACGCTCGAAGAGGCTGCTCTGCGTAATTTCGATCCCCCGTAGCCCGACTTTCATCCCTGTATCCAGGACCAGCCAGCTTCCTTCAATGCCGGTTACGCGGTGGAGAGTGGGCGATGGGGGTTTGTTCTTGGGTGGAGGGGGAGAGATATCCTGAATGGCGGGATGGTAAGCGACAGGCGGCAGGGGCGGGAGAGGATTTTCCCGGCGATGGAAAGCGATGTGAGGCCCAAACATAGGGGGGAAAGTCTGCTCTACCCGCTGCTGGATCAGCTTCGTGAAATGGGGGGCGATCTCGTACCCGATGGCGTGACGATCGAGCTGGAGCGCGGCAATCAACGTCGTCCCGCTGCCCGCGAAAGGATCGAGGACGGTTTCGCCGGTGAAAGAAAACATGCGTATCAGACGGCGCGGCAATTCGAGGGGGAAAGTAGCCTCGTGATCGGTCTGTCGCGCTCCGCCGAACCGCCAATGACCGCTGAAGTAGGTTTTCCATTCCTCCTTGGTCATACGGGAGCTTTCCTTGAGGCTTGCCGGTTGCCGCTTGCTCTTCCCCGGCTTCTTGAAGATGAGGATGTATTCGTAGTCGATCTCCACGATGCCGTTGGGAGGATAGGGGAAGGACCCCATAATCGTTGCGCCCCCCGTCGTTTCCATCGTGGTCCGTTTCTGCCAGATGATGGCTCCCAGGTAGTCGAAGCCGATCTGCTCAGCCTGAACGATGATTTCGGCATGCAGAGGGATAACCTTGTAACGCCCGTAGATGGAGGCGCGGGTAAACTGATCGCCGATGTTGACACAGAGCCGCCGTCCGGGTTGCAGGACGCGGAAGCTCTCCTCCCAAACGCGGTAGAGATCGCGCAGGTAGTCGTGCAAGGTTTGGCCGTAGCCGATCTGCCCCTCGACGCCGTAATCTTTGATCTGCCAGTAAGGTGGAGAAGTAACGATGAGGTCGATGGAGGCATCGTCCAACTCCACCATGCGGCGGCTGTCGGCCTGATAGAGCGTGATCTCCCGCGCCTGCTCGTTCATCGTCTCCGCTTTCAATCCCGATGGAAGGGCTGCCCCAGGGCGGCGGGCGCACGCCCGCGGATGATCGCCTCCAGCCGGTTGCGCACCTTGGGCGAGAAGAGGTCGAGGAAACGGTCGGTGAGGCCGCTGCTGGTGAGCGCGAGGAAGAGGATCATCATCGCGAAGGGGGCGGTGGAGAAGATCTGCGTCGGCACATTCTGGAAGGCGGGGTTGCGCTGCAGGACGCTGCCCAGCGCCTTGAGTGCGCCGAAGAGGTAGGCCCCGCCCGCCACCTTCCACGGGTCCCAGCCGCCGAAGATGACGATCGCCAGCGCGATCCAGCCGTTGCCCGCCGTGTGATTGTGGCTCCAGCCCAGCTTGACGACGAGGGAGTAGGTCGCCCCGGCAATGCCGACCAGCGCCCCGCCCAAGGCCGTGTAGGTGTAACGCACGGCGTTCACGTCCACCCCGCGGGCGAAGGCGGAGGCCGGGCGCTCGCCGACGCCGCGCATCTTCAGCCCCGGCTGTGTGCGCATCATCCACCACCAGGCGAGGACGATGAGGAGATAGCTGGCGTAGATGACGATATTCTGGCGGAAGAAGACGGGGCCGATGAGCGGAATGTCGGCCAGGAAGGGGATCGGCTGCTGTCCGACGTAGGGGCCGGGCAGGTTGACGTAAGGGTTGCCCAAGAAGGAGCTGAGGTCGGCGGTCATCATCGTGAGGACGAAGCCGATGGCGACCTGTTCCTGCTCTAACGCGATGCTCCCCACGGCGACGATGGAGGCGATCGCCATCCCGATCAGCGCCGCGACGAGGAAGCCTAACCAGAGGCTGCCGGTGTTGTAGGCCACGGCGAAGGCGGCCATCGCGCTGAGGAGGATCGTCCCGTCCAGCGAGAGGTTGACGACGCCCGCTTTCTCTGTCAGCGTCTCCCCCACGCCCGCGAAGACGAGGGGAGCCGCCGTTGCGACAATCGAAGCCAACGTGTTGATGACGAAGGGGTCCATAGCCGCCTCCTACGAGGATCGTCGCGCCAGTCGCTTGCGCAGACCGGCGGCCAGCAGGACGAAGAGGACGATCGCCCCCTCCAGGACGCCGCCCAGCGAGGCGTCCAGTTGCATATTCAACTCCAGGCGCGGGCTACCCACGCCGATAGCGGCGAAGAAGAGCGCCACGGCGGGCACCCATTCGGGCCGGTATCCGGCCAGGATGACGACCAGCATCCCCGCGTAGCCGTAACCGCCGCTGATGCGCGGGATGAGGCGGTGGTAAACCGCCGTCGCCTGCAGTGCCCCGGCCAGTCCCGCCATCGCCCCGCAGAGGATGAAGGCGGAAAGCATATGGCGGTGCGTGGGGATGCCCTGGAGGAAGGCTGCGCGCATATTCTTGCCCATCGCCCGCAACTCCAGGCCGTAACGGGTCCCCTTGAGCAGGTAGTAGGCCAGCAGGACGGCCAGGATCGCCATCAGGACGGCCAGCGGCGGCAGGCGCGTATGGCCCAGCCTCGGCACCCAGGCATTGGGCGGGAAGGGTTCCGTCCCCGACATCGTCGCGCCGCGCGCCGGTTTCCAGGGGTTGAAGATCAGCCAGATGATGAGCGCCGTGGCGATGAAGTTCATCCCCAGGCCGCCGAAGATCTCGTGCACGCGGGCGTACACGCGGAGCAGGCCGGTCAGCCAGCCCCAGAATGCCCCGCCGACCATCCCCGCGACGATGACGAGGAAGAGCGTCGGCCAAAGCGGCAGGTGGACGTTGCGGGCCACCCAGGTGGCGAAGATCGCCCCGACGATGATCTGCCCTTCCGCGCCGATATTCCACAGTCCCGCCGCGAAGGTGAGGCTCATCCCCGCGCCGACGAGCGCCAGCGGCACCCAGGCGGTGAGGACATCGGCCCACTTGGCCGGGCTTTCGAGGGCACCCCGTGCGATCTCCCAGAAAGCCTGCAGCGGCTGTGCGCCGACCAGCAGGAGCACGATCGCCGTGAAGAGCAGCGCCGCGATGATCGGCAGTATCAGCCAGGCGAGCGCCTGCAGCCGTTCCTTGAGCTGATGTGACATCCTGACCTCCTAAGCCTCGGCGTCCGGGGCGGCACGCCCCCCGATGCGATAGCCCAATTCCTCCACCGTCAGGTCGGTGGCGCGGATCGGCGGGTACATTTGACCGCTGAAGAAGATGACGACGCGATCACTGTAGGTCATAATCTCGTCCAGGTCGGCGGAGGTGAAGAGAATGACCGTCCCGTCCTCGCGCCGTTTGAGCAGTTGCTCCCAGACCCAGCGGGCCGAGCCGATGTCCAGTCCACGGGTGGGATGTTCCATGATGAGGACCTTGAGCTTGGGGGGCTGCAGTGCGAGGAGTACGCGCTGCTGATTGCCGCCGGAGAGTGACTCGACCGGTGTCTCCGGTCGTCCTTTGATGTTGTAGAATTCGATCATCTTCTCGACGTAGCGGCGGTTCTCCTCCCAGTCGATGAAGAAGGGCGTCTCGCGCCGCAGGGGGAAGTGCTCGGCGATGGTCAGGCCGCGCACAAGCCCCTCGTCGATACGGTCGGCGGGCAGCAAGCTGATGCCCGCTCGCATAAATTCGCGGTAGGGCCTGCCGGTGAGTTCCTCGCCGTCCAGGAAGATGTGCCCGCGCTTCGGTCGGATGAGGCCGGCGATGGTACGCAGGAAGAGGGACTGCCCGCTCCCCTCCATACCGGCGAAGCCGATGACCTCGCCTGCGCGGGCTTCCAGCGAGGCGTCGCGGATCTCCAGGCGGTGGCCGGTGATCAGCAGCTTTTCCGCCCGCAGGACGATCTCGCCCAAGGGGACGGGGGGCTTGTCGGGCATCGCGATGCTCTGGCCGAACATCATCCGCACCAGTTCGTCGATCGGCACCGGCATCGGCTTGTGGCCGGTTACCTTGCCGCGCCGCAGGACGGTAACCTCGTCGCAGAGGGCCTCCACCTCCTCCAGCTTGTGGGAGACGAAGACGATGGCTTTGCCCTCCTCGTGGGCCAGTCGGCGCAGCGTGGCGAAGAGTTGCACCTTCTGGGGTGCCGATATGCCGGTCGTCGGCTCGTCGAGGATGATGACCTGCGCGCCCAAGGCCAGCAGGCGGATGATCTCCAGTTGCTGCCGCTCGCCTACGGTGAGCCGCTCGACGGCCACGTGGGGGTTGAGCGGGAAGTTGAAGCGTTGGGCCAGTTCCAGCATCATCGCCTCGCCGCGCTTGCGGTCGGGGATGAGGCGGTCGTCGAAGGCGAGGAGGAAGTTGTCTAACACCGTCATCGGCGGGAAGTCGAGGGGGTCCTGGTGGAGCATGCCGATACCGGCGCGGATGGCCTCGGCGGGGGAGGCGAAGGTAACCGGCTTCCCGTCGATGAGGATTTCACCGCTATCCATGCTCTGGTAGCCGGAGAGAATCTTCATCAACGTCGTCTTGCCCGCGCCGTTCTCGCCCAGCAGACCGTGGATCCGCCCCGCTTCCAGCGTCAGGTCCACCCCTGCGTTGGCGTGGACGGGGCCGAAGGATTTGTGAATCTGTCGCATCTCTACGCGCATCATCACCTCGCTCGTCTCCTTGCCTCGACGCCCGCTTCTCGCTCGCTATATTCGATACAACTCGAACGTGACTTCCGATGAGAAGAGGGTTCGCGGCAAGGCCTTTAGTTTTCGTTGCGCGACTTCGATGGCCAAAGCCGAGCTATCAATGCCGATCCACGTGCGCCCTCGCTTTTGAGCGGCGACCAGCGTGGTGCCGGAACCGCAGAAGCAATCCAGGACATAACTCTCCTCATCCGAGGAGGTGCGCACGATCAAATCCAGAAGGTCGGCATTCTTTTCGGTCGGATAGACCGGATACTGCGGGTCCTTGAACTCCCAGATATCCTGCATCCGCTTGCCCCGGCGCTCGTCCGCATAGATCTTCTTGCGCGGCACCCCACGGGAGGACCACTCGATCAGTCCTTCGCGGTCCCATCGCTCTAAGGTCGCTATATCCGTGCACCAGTGGCGACCCTTGGGAGGACGCTGTCCCTTGAAGGGCTGTGCCGTCTGGCCGCGCTTCGTCTCCCCCGGCGCGTGGAGCGGAACGGTCGTGTAGCGTCGGCCCTGGGCATCGCGCTTGGGGAAGAGACGCGCCAAATCCGCCTCCGAGTACGGCTCGTAAGGCTCGTGCCAGATGAAATCGTCGCCCTTCGTGTAGAAGAGGATCATATCCTTGATATTCCCGTACCCCTTGCGGCGGAAGTTCTTGGGATTGCACTTGATCCGCGTGATGTCGTTACGGAAGTTTTCGATGCCGAAGACCTCATCCATCAGCACCTTGACGTAATGGCCGATCTTGTCGTCGATATGCACGTAGATGGAGCCGCGCTCGGAAAGCAATGGCCGCAGAAGGAGCAGCCGCGCCCGCAGGAACGCCAGGTAATCCTCGCCGATCAGCGAATCCTCGTAGGCCAGCCGTCCGCTCCGCGAACTGCTGATCGTGGCCGCGCGTGTCCCATCCACCGTGAACCGCCCGCCTGTGGCAAAAGGCGGGTCGATGTACACCAGGTCGATCTGCCCCGCCAGACCTTTCTCTTCGATGAGCCACCTCAGGGCGGTGAGATTGTCAGCCTGGATGAGCAGGTTGGGACTTTCGATGGCCTGTTCCCTCATTGAATGTGCCCCGCGTGGAAGCGCCGGATTTCAGAGAAGGCCGAGGCTGCCTCTCCGTCCCCTGCGCCTCCACGGTGAACGTTCCTCTTCCCAAGGATAGGCAGAGGTTGGAAAATGTCAAACGGGTTGTCAGACAACGCGGCGGCGAAAAAGGGGTGCGTCCCCCGAACGGGAAGACGCACCCCTCGATGGCGCTTACTGCGAAGGCCCTTCGATGCCTTCGAGCAACTGCGGCGTGCTCCAGATGGCATCCTCGGTCGCGACCTCACCCTCCTTCAGCCAGGGGGTGCCGTCCTGCCAGTTCAGCGGCCCGACGAAGAGACCGGCCCAGCCCTTCTGGCCGAGGTAGTGGATGTAGTCCTCGACGTTGGCCTTCCAGTCGTCGCTCGTCGCCGGCCCGAAGACGTAGCCGACGGCACTCGTGTCGGGGTTGTTGATGTCGTTCCAGTCCGGCCCGGCCCAGACCCAGGACTGCTTCCAGGTGCCGTTCTTCACCTGCTGGGCGATCTCCAGATAGCCCGGCCCCCAGTTGAAGTAGGGCACGCCGAGGCAGACCTCCGGCGCTTGCTGGCATGCGTCGCGGTAGTCGTAGGGGATGGTGAAGACGCGCTCGCCGCTGTCGGCGTGCTGCTTGGTGACGACCATCGCCTCGGTCGTGTCGATGCCGGAAAGGAGGACATCCACACCGGCGTTGTAGAGATCGTTGGAGACCTCGGTCGGATCGAGCGTCACGCCCGGAATGTTGAACCAGAAGCCGATCCAGGTCACGGTCAGCTTGAGGTCATCGGGGTTGAGGCCGCGGTAGTGCTCGTAGCAGTAGCGAGCGCCCAGATAGACGGAGTTCACCAGACGGCGCGTCTCGTTGTTGATCAGCGGGCCGACGTAGCCGATGTGTCCCGTCTCCGTCGCCAGCGCCGCGTTGCATCCGGCGACGGCCTTCATGAACTCCATCTGCCCCATGTAATTGCCCACGTTGGGGGGCGCGGTGCCGTCCTTGGCGTGGTCGCCGGAGAGGTTGATGAAGACGACATCAGGGTACTTCTCCGCCACGGCATCCGTGTCATCCTGGAAATCGTCGGAAGCGGTGAAGATGAGCTTCGCGCCCTGCGAGACGAAATCGTCCACCACCTGCTCCAGCGTCGTCTCCGGGCGGTCGGCGGGGTTGACCTTGTCCATGTAGATCATCTTCGCCCCTTCCAGATGGGCCTCCACGTATTTGCCCGCCTCGTAGTGGGCCTGGCTCCAGCCGTGATCGTTGTAGGGGCCGACGAGGACGACGCCGAAGACGAATTCCTTGGATTCCTCGGCGGGCTTGGGCGTGCAGGCGCTGGCCAGCATAGCCACGATGACCAGCAGTAAGAGCGAACTCCACAACACTCGACGGTTCATCTGCATCCTCCTTGAAATGTGAAGATAGGCGCACTCTGCGCCTTGTGCCACCACGCGGTGGCTTCTGCGCGAAGCTCGATGGCTCACGCGCAGTTTAGCACAATTTTCGAGGGAAGGCAAAGAAGCCGCGCAGGCTCAGAGCGCCGCCAGCGCTTTTTCGACGAGGGCGCGGTTCTGTGCGGCATAGGCCGGATGGAGCGTCTCGGCGGCAACGAGGAGTGTCTCGGCGGGGAAGTAGCCGAGTTTGGCCAAGGCCCAGGCCGTCGTCGCCATCGCCGTCTGCTGCCGCCCGCGCGCGCCCAGTGCTGCCGGGTCGATGATGAGCTTCTGCGCCGGAGTGGCGAGGTCGGCGAAGGCCGGGAGGGTGACGAGATGGGCCTCGGGGGAGAGCGAGGCGAGGTGGTGGCGGCTCTTGCGGTAGCCGTCCTGCGAGAGGAGGATGAGCAGGTCGGGATGCTCCACGCCGGTGTAGCGGATCTCCTGCGGGGCGATGATGACCTCGCTGAGGCTGTGGCCGGAGCGCACGGTTACCGGATAGTCGTCCCGCTGCGTTGCCCACAGGCCGGAGAGGGCGGCGGCCATCCCCGCAAGGTGCCCCGCCGTGCGCACCCGTCCCCCTGCGGAACCGGCGATGAGGAGTGCGCGCCGCCGGTCCAGCGTGGGGGCGAACCTCGCCTCGATGGGGTGGGTGGGGAGCGGGGCTGTCCCGCTTTCGGCCTGCATCAGCGCCTGGAGTTGCGCTTCGTAGGGCGGGCGCGGCTCGTTGCGGAGCAGCCCGTGCCGGAAGCCGAGGTCTTCCATCAGCCCCTGCAGTCGGCGTGCGGAGACCTTGTTCAGCGCGGCGAAGTAGGCGACGCAAAGCTCCCAGACCTCCAGGAGGGCGAAGCCGGGGTGGCGCAGAGCCTCTTCCAGCCGATCCACCAGATCGTCGTCGAAGGCGGTGCCGCGCCAGACGTACCCCGCGCCGTTGAGGGCGACGGTTTCGGCGATATTCAGCGGGCGCTCGATCTGCCCGCGGGGGGTCGTTGTGGTGCGCATCTGCGGCGGCGTGGCGACGCTGTGCTCGCCGCCGGTCATCCCGAAGTTGAGGTTGTTGAAGACGATGGTCGTGATGCCGACGTTGCGCCGTGCGGCGTTGAGCAGGTGGGTGCCGCCGATCCCGCAGCCCCCGTCGCCGATGAGGACGATGACGTGGAGGTCGGGGCGCGCGGTCTTGATGCCGGTGGCGTAGGTCAGGCTGCGCCCGTGCAGGCCGTGGAAGGCGCTGGTGGCGAAGTACTGGTCGGAGAGGCCGACGCAGCCGATGTCCGTAACGATGACCACCTCGGCGGGGTCCGGGCCGAGGCGCACTAAGGCCCGGTCCAGCGCGTCGAGGATGCGCCCGTGGCTACAGCCGGGGCAGAAACCGTATTTCCTGGGCTTGCGGTAGGTCGTCGGCGTCATTCTCGGGCCTCCGATAGGTATGGCTCGGCGGCGATGACCTCCATCGCCCGCCGCCAGAGGTAGAGGAGCAGGCGCAGGACGAGGTGGGCCTGCCCGGCGAGGAGGATCGGCAGCCAGGCGTCCGTCAGGTGCGCGGC
Source organism: Anaerolineae bacterium (assembly GCA_026991395.1). Taxonomy (GTDB): domain Bacteria; phylum Chloroflexota; class Anaerolineae; order B4-G1; family SLSP01; genus JALXBP01. Next base: position 24,891 of record JALXBP010000021.1, read on the forward strand.
GAGATGTCTCCAGGCGAGGCGCAGGAGGCCGAAGCCGAGTCCCCACAGCAGGACGATGAGGAGGAAGGCCCCGCCACGATGGCGGAGGAAGCGGAGCGAGGCTTTCAGGGCCGCGCCGACACGATCTGTCCCCTCCACGACGGCCAAGGTGCGGGCCATCTCGATGATGAAGAGCAGGAGCAGCACCAGCGCTACGCCCGCCCGCCCGACCACCTTGCCCGCCACAGGGTCGAGGCGGGAGGCCGCATAGCCGATGCCCGCGAGGGGCACGGAGAGCACGATGACCAGTCCGATTTCCAGCAGGTAGAGGCGCGTGAAGAGGCCGAAGTAGCGGCGTCCGGCGCGGAAGAAGGCCCGCCGGTCGGGTTTGGTCTCCGCGGCGTAACTGTACAGGATGCCGCCCTCCAGAAAGAGCCGCGCGAAGGGCCAGAGCGGGAGGACGAGCAGGAGGCCACACAGACCGATCCCGATCGTCCAGAAGCTGTGTTGCATGCCCTGCGGCATCTGCCGGGGGAACATCGTGATCAGTTCGAGCCAGGCATCGAGGGAGTGGCGCGCGATGGCGGTGCGCAAGGCCGGATAGCGGCTCAGCGGGGCGACGGCGGCCTCGAAGAGCACGGCGAAGAAGGGCGCGGGCACGGAGACCATCAGGTAGAGCAGGATGAGCGGGCGTGGACGTTGCCACAGACGGCGCAGCGCTTTCCTCACCATACTCCGCTCCCGACGGCGAAGATCATCTGTACGGCATGGAGGAGGTAGGCCCAGATTCCCGCCTGCAGCGGGAGGTCGGTCCGAAGTGCGAGGCCGTTGTTGCCGATACTCAGGTCGAGCGGGATCGTCTCCTGCGGATCGATGAGCACCTCCCTGATCCCCTCGCCGCTGATGGTGAGCGTCTGGCGTGCCTCGCTGCAGGGCCAGGACGATTCCCTCGTCCCCGCTGCCTCGACGATGCGCACGGTCGCCGGAATGCAGAGACGGCCTTCCCTTTCGA
>JALXBP010000022.1 GCA_026991395.1 Anaerolineae bacterium
ATGACGCGGTCGCCGATGCGGATATCCCGCTCGCGGATGAAGTCGAAGTTGTGCAGCGTCGCCCGCCGCACGGTAACGCCGCCGATGCGCACCGGAGCGAGGATCGCCGTCGGCGTGATGACTCCCGTCCGCCCCACCGAGTACTCCACGTCGAGCAGGTCGGTCGTCGCCTCCTGCGGGGGGAACTTGTAGGCAATCGCGCCGCGCGGACGCCCGCCGACGACGCCCAGCGCCGCCTGCGTGGCCAGATCGTCGATCTTGATGACCATCCCGTCGATCTCGTAGGGGAGCGTGCGGCGGACGTCGGCCATCGCCTCGCAGTGATCGGCAACGGCATCGAGCGCCTCGTAGCGCCGGATGACCTCCTCGGCGATGGGGAACCCCAGCGCCTTGAGGTAGTGGAGCGTCTCCCACTGGGTGGCCGGGACTTCCCCGCCCTCGGCGAGGAGGATTTGGTAGGCGTAGAGGAAGAGGGGACGCCCGGCGGTAACCTGCGGATCGAGTTGGCGCAGCGAACCGGCAGCGGCGTTGCGCGGATTGGCGAAGGGCGGCTCTCCCTCCTCCACCAGCCGCCGGTTGAGCGCCTCGAAATCGTCGGTGCGCATCAGAATCTCGCCGCGCACGACGAGGTGTGGGGGCGGCTGCGGCCCGTCGGGAGCCAGCGGGATGTGCAGCGGCACCGTGCGCACCGTGCGCAGGTTGGCCGTGACGTCCTCACCCTCCTCGCCGTTGCCGCGCGTCGCACCGAGGACGAATCGCCCCCCCTCGTAGTGGAGGACGACCGTCAGCCCGTCGAACTTCGGCTCGACGACGTAAGCCAGCGGCGGGTGCTCCTCCGGCAGCAGCTTGAGGATGCGCCGATGCCAGGCGAAAAGCTCCTCGCGGTTCGTCACCTTGTCCAGGCTGAGGACGGGAACGGGATGCCGCACCTTGCGAAAGCCCTCCGCCGGGCGGCTTCCCACCCGCTGCGTCGGCGAATCGGGCGTGATGAGCTGCGGGAACTGCGCCTCCAGCGCCCGCAGTTCGTCCATCAGCGCATCGTACTCCGCATCGCTGATCACCGGTCGCGCGAGGACGTAGTAGCGGTAGTTGTGATAGTCGATCTCGCGCCGCAAAGCCTCGATACGTCGTCGGGCCTCCTCCAGCTCCATCGTACCTCCTTCGGACGGAGATGCTCTGCCTCCAGCCTATAGGCAAGCGGCAAAATGTCAATCACCGCGCCACGAAAAAGGGCGTGCCGTGGGCACGCCCTCTCGTCCGAGCCGCATCCTTCATTCTTCCTGCAGCACCTCGACGACGGGCAAGCGGGCGGCCCGCCGTGCCGGGAGATAGGCCCCCAAGGCGGCCATCAGCGACAGCGCGGGCAGCAGCAAGGCGACGCCGAGGCGGTCGATCGTTGCAGGAACCGGCCCCAGCCCGACCATCCTGGCCAGCGCACCGAAGAGCGCCCGGGCGACCGCTGCGCCCGCGGGTGCCCCCACCGCATACCCCATCACCGCCATCGCCACCGCCGCGCAGATTACCGCCAGCGCTACCTGGGCGGGCGTCATCCCCAGCGCCTTCAGGATGCCCAGCGTGTGCCGCTCCTCGTACACGTTCAGGCTCAGACTGCCCAGCACGCCCACCGCCGTCAGCAGTCCCAAGAGAGAGGAAAGGATGAGCACGGTGCTGCGCAATATCCGGCCCGCATCCATCCCCGACTCACTGTTGCTGAACATCTCGGCCACCACCTTGCCATCCACGCGACCGTCGAACTGCGCCTTCACCTTCTCCAGGAAGGCGTGCGGCTCGGTGCCCGGCGCGAGACGCACGAAGAAGAGGGGCGGCGTTCCCTCCAGAAAAGCATCGGCGGGGATGATGAGCATATGCCCCAGGTTATCGATGTCCCGATAGATGCCCACGATGCGGAAGGTCGCCGTCCGCCCCTTCGAGGCGATGGTGATCTCATCGCCCACCTGCCAGCCGTGCTGATGGGCGATCGTGTAAGCGGCGGCGACCTCGTCCTCGGCCTGCGGCAGTCGTCCTTCCAGGAGCGTATTGGCGTAGAGGCTCAGATCGCCGCAGACCAGGCGGGGCCACATGTCCTGATCATCGCCCTGCACGCGCACGGTGAGCCGCCCCTCACAGGCGTAGGCACGCACATCCGGGTCATCGCGGAGCGCGGCCAGCAGCGCATCGGGCGAAATGCCCTCGTCCGCCGTTACGATCACATCGGCATCGGGGGTCAGCCCCATCCCGACGGGATCACTGGCGAAAGTCTGCACGGTCGCGCCCAGCGAGAGGGCGACGGTGATGGCCAACGCGCCGACGGCCAGCCCCATCGTCGT
>JALXBP010000023.1 GCA_026991395.1 Anaerolineae bacterium
GGGAAGGCGCGACAGGGGCCGGTGTGGGTGTGGACGCGGGCATCGCCTCGACCGCAACGGAGATCGTCGCGCACGGCGTCGGCGATGCAGGCGGTGAAGCAAGCTCAACCGCCGCGGCAGCACCTCCGCCGACCAGGCGCAGCAGCAATCCGCCCAGCAGCAGCGCCAGAAGCCACGCACCGGCCTGCTCCCACCTGCGCATACCCTACCTCACGACGAAGTAGCTTGCCTGCGGATGGTGGACGACGATCGCCGCCGTGCTGTACTCCGGCACGAGCTGGGCAGCGGGCGAAAGGTGGACGCCCAGTTCCGCCTCCACCGGCAGCAGACGGAAGAGGATGCGGTGCTGCTCCAGATCGGGGCAGGCGGGGTAGCCCCACGAGTAGCGTTTCCCCCGGTCGGGCGGCAGCCCCAACTCGCGGCGGATGCGCCCGTGCAGCCACTCGGCGGCGGCCTCGGCGACGGCGGCGGCCAGCCCGTGGACGAAGTAGGCCTCGCTGTAGGCCCCCGCCGCCTCCAGTTCGGCGAAGCGCACCGTCGCCCCCTCCCCGGCGGTTACCACCTGGAAGACGACCACATCCACCTGCGGCTCCTCCACCGGCGCGAAGTAGTCGGCCAGGCAGAGCCGCCGCCCCTTCGACTGGCGCGGGAAGGTGAAGCGAGCGATCTCGCGCCGTGCGGCAGGGTCGGCGGGGTCGTAGACGATCAGGTCGTTGCCCTGCGACTGCGCCGGGAAGTAGCCGTAGAGGCCGCGCGGATGGAGGTAGTCGGCGGCCTCGCGCCACATCGCCGCCAGGCGGGCATCGAACTCGGCGGCGATGGCCTCCCACCGCTCGCCCCGCGCCCCGCGAGCGCCCCACCCCACGCGGTAGAGGCTCTTGCGGTCCAGCAGCGGCCAGAGCGCATCCAGCGGGATCGGGTCGATGCGCCAATAGCCCCAGGCAGGAGGACGGGGTCGCGCATCGGGCGGCACCGGGCGCACGGTCGGCACGACGACGCGGCAGGTTGGGCACGCACTCTCCGTAGTCTCCGCCGCTTTCGCCACCGGCTCGCGCGCCGGAAGGGACGGCGAGGGTACATCCGCCCTCCCCTCTGCCAGCCCATCGAGGATGTGCAGCCCCTCGAAGGCATCCTTGCAGTAGAAGACGCCGCCCGCGTAGGGCGTCCCTGCCTCGTCGCGGGCAATCCGCTCGGCGAAGGCGCGGTTGATCGCCGCCCCGCCGATGAGGACGGGCACCGCCATCCCGCGCCGACGCAACTCATCGACCACCACCTGCATCTGGCGGCTGGTGGAAACGAGCAGTGCGCTCAGTCCCAGCGCATCCGCGCCGTGCTCCGCCACCGCCTCGACGATCCGCCTGGCGGGCACCTGCTTCCCCAAATCGACGACCGTGTAGCCGTTGTTGGCGAAGATCGTCTTCACCAGGTTCTTGCCAATGTCGTGCACGTCGCCGAAGACGGTCGCCAAGACGACCACGCCCTTCGTCGTCGTCTCGTCGCGCTCCAGGTAGGCCTCCAGCCGCGCCACAGCGGCCTTCATCACCTCCGCCGACTTGAGGACGAAGGGGAGGATCAGTTCCCCCGCGCCGAAGCGGTCGCCGACCTCCTTCATCGCCGGGAGGAGCACCTCGTTGAGCACGGCGAGCGCGCCGCGCTCCGCCACCGCCGCCTCGACCAGCGCCTCCACGCCCTGCCGCCGCCGGTGGACGATGGCGCGGTAGAGCCGCTCGGAGGGCGTCCCCGCCTCCTCCTGCGCCGCCTCCTCCCGCGCTGCGCTCACCCCCTCGAAGTGGTGGATGAAGTCGCTCAGCGCCTCGGCGTGGCGGTTGAAGAGGAGCGCCTCGGCCAACTCGCGCTCCTCGGCAGGGATCTCCGGGTAGGGCGTGATCTGCGCCGGGTTGACGATCGCCATATCCAGCCCCGCCTGCACCGCGTGGTAGAGGAAGACGCTGTTGAGGACGCGGCGGGCGGGCGGCGAGAAGCCGTAGGAGACGTTGCTCACCCCCAAGTTGGTGAGGACACCGGGGAAGGCCGCCTTGATGCGGCGGATGCCCTCCAGCGTCGCCCGGGCCGAATCGGCCAACGCCGGGTCGCCCGTCGAGAGGGTGAAGGTGAGCGCATCGAAGATGAGCGCGTGCGGCGGCAGCCCCATCTCCTCCACCGCCAGGCGGTAGAGACGGCGGGCCACGGCGACCTTGCGCTCCGCCGTCTTCGCCATCCCCTGCTCGTCGATCGTCAGCGCGACGATGGCCGCGCCGTAACGCCGCACCATCTCCAGAATGCGCCGCGCCCGCGCCTCGCCCCCCTCCAGATGGACGGAGTTGATGACCGGACGCCCCGGACAGGTCGTCAGCGCCGCCTCCATCGTCGGCAGATCGGTCGTGTCGAACATCAGCGGCGCGGCGGCGTTGAGCGCCAGCAGCTTGGCGACGTGCTGCATCGTCTCCGCCTCGTCGCTCCGCTCCGTCAGCGCCACGCAGAGGTCGAGGAGGTGCGCCCCGTACTCCATCTGCTGCTCGGCCAGCGCCAGCAACGCCTCGTAGTCGCGGGCGAGCACCAGACGCCGCGCCCGGCGCGACCCCTGTGTGTTGATCCGCTCGCCGACCAGCAGCGGCGGCGGCTCCTGGTGGAGCGAGACGATGCGCATATTGCTCGCCGCATAGGGCAGCGCCACCGTCCCCCAGGCGGAGGGCGGCGGCGTGGGGAGCGGACGCCCCGCCCCGTCCAGCGGACGCAGCCCCGCCTCGACCAGGCGATCCCGCAGGCGGCGGATGTGCTGCGGCTCCGTGCCGCAGCAGCCGCCGACGACGCGCACGCCCCAGCGGGCGAACTCGGTCATCGCCTCGGCGAAGGTCTCCGGCGCGAGGTCGTAGACCGCCTTGCCGCCGACGTTGCGCGGCATCCCGGCGTTGGGCAGGACGGAGGCCGGGCGGTTGCTCAGCGAGACGAGCCGCCGCACGGAAGGACGCATCTCGTCCGGGCCGGTGGAGCAGTTCATCCCGATGAGATCGACGGGCAGCGCGGCCAAGGTCACGACGGCCACGTCGATATCCGGGCCGGTGAGCATATGACCGCCGCCGTCGAGCGTAACCTGCGCCTGGACGGGAAGCCGCACCCCCATCCGGTGGAAGGTCTCCCAGATGCCCAGGACGGCGGCCTTCAGCTCCAGCAGGTCCTGCTGCGTCTCCAGCAGGAGGAGATCGACGCCGCCCTCGATGAGGCCCTGCGCCTGCTCGGCGAAGACCGCCACCAACTCGGCGAAAGGGATGTCGGAGAGGTCGGGGTCATCGAGCGAGGGGAGCTTGCCGCTCGGCCCCATCGAACCGGCGACGTAGCGGGGCACCCCCGTCTCCGCCGCCACCGCGTCGGCCACCTCGCGGGCCAGACGGGCGGCGCGGCGGTTGATCTCGACGACGCGCGACTCCAGCCCGAAGTCGGCGAAGGTGATGCGGTTGGCGCGGAAGGTGTCGGTCTCGATGACCTCCGCCCCCGCCTCCAGATAGGCGCGGTGGACGGCCTGCACCCACGCCGGGCGGTGGAGCACCAGCATCTCCATCAGCCCCTCGGTCGCCACGCCGCCGAAGTCCTCCGCCGTGAGCGGGTACTTCTGCAACTCCGTCCCCATCGCGCCGTCGAAGAGGACGACGTGGTCGAGGACGGCATCGAGGTAGCGGCGGTTCGTCCACGGGAGGGCGAAGGGGTCTCGCAGCGCCTCCGTCATCGGCTACGCGGCCTCCTCCGAGAGCGTCTGCGCAAAGCGACGGCCCAGTGCCTCCGCCGCCTCGATGATTTCAGGCGTCGTGCCGCCGCGGAAGGCGAGGCTCTCCTCCATCACCCACTTCAGCCGCTCCGCCCAGCGCTTGACCTCGCGCAGTGCGCCGCCGCCCCAGCCGTAGCTGCCCAGGTAGGCCACGCGGCGTCCGGCGATGTGCTTGCGCTCGACCAGATCGAGCAAGTGGGCCACCGGCGGGAAAAGCCCGCCCTCGTAGGTCGGCGCGGCGATGACGACACCCCGCTGCGTGTAGATGGCGGGGAGGATGTAGCTGGGATGGTGGCGGTTGATGTCGAAAACCTCGACCGGCAGGCCGGCCTTCGAGACACCGGTCGCCACGGCATCGACGACCTTCTCCGTATTGCCGTACATCGTGCCGTAGACGAGCGTTACACCGGCGGGCGGCCCTTCCAGGGCGTAACCGGCCCAGCGGCGGTAAAGCTCGATAATCCGCCGAGGCGACTGCCGCCAGATGAGGCCGTGCGAGGGGGCGATCACCCGCACCGGCACCGTCTCCAGCTTGCCCAGCGCCTTGAGCACCGCCTTGGGAAAGAGCGAGACGATGTTGACGTAGTAGCGCAGCGCCTCCCGCTCGTAGAAATCGAGGCGGCGACAGCGGTCGTCGCAGAGCGCCCCCTGGAAGGCTCCGTAGCTGCCGAAGACATCGCAGGAGAAGAGGACGCCCTGCGTCGTCTCGAAGGTCATCATCGTCTCCGGCCAGTGAAGCATCGGGGCATCGACGAAACGCAGCCGCTTGCCCCCCAGGTCGATCTCCTCCCCGTCGGCCACGGGGCGAATGCGCTCCGCGATCCCGTAGTAGGCGGCGAGCATCTTCACCGCCCGCTTCGAACAGAGGAGTTGGGCCTTGGGTGCGATGCGCAGCAAGGCCCGCAGCACGCCCGTGTGATCCGGCTCCATATGGTTGACCACGATGTAATCGAGTTTGGCCGGGTCCACCAGCGAGCCGAGACGGAGCAACAAGGTGTCGAGTGTCCAGTCCTTGGCCGCATCGACGAGCGCCATCCGCTCGCCGCGGACGAGGTAGGCGTTGTAGGAGATACCCTCGGCCTCGATCGGCCACATTCCTTCGAAACGGGGGGTTACGCGATCGTTGACCCCCACCCAGTCGATGCCTTTGGCAATCTCGAGCGTTGACATTGCTATCCTCCTGTCGGTATCACAGCCCATTCTACGGGCGCAGGGCCTTTCGTCAATCCCGCCATTGCCGCGAGCGCGGAAAAGCCCTATAATCCCGGTACGACGATGGACGACCGCCATCGTCCACCGACCCCACGAACCAGAAAGGAGCTATCGATGAAATGGGTAACCCGCTCTCACGTCCACGTTGACCGCGTGGCCTGTCCGTGGCTCATCAGCCGGTTTGTCGATTCCGATGCGGAGTTCATCTTCGTCCCCAAGAGCCAGGTCGAGCGCGTAGCCGAGGAGACGGGGGCCATCCCCTTCGACGCGCCGGGGGTCGAACTCGGCCACCACGACGGCAAGTGCTCCTTCGAAACGATCATCGAGCACTATCGGCTCACCGATCCCGCCCTCCTGCGCCTGGCCCGGATCGTCCACAGCGCCGATGTCCACGCCGACCGCGGGGCCGATCCCATCGCCCCCGGCCTGGAAGCGATCGCCGTCGGCTACAGCCTCCGCTTCCCCGACGATCTGGAGAATCTGGAGCGCCAGTTCGAGGTGTACGACGCCCTCTACGCCTGGTGCCGTCTGCAGGTGGCGAAGGAGCGGTAGCGCAGGCAGGGGAACGCCGCGCCCTCGCACTGGGCAGCGCGGCGATCACGGGTAGAATAGGGCCACTATGCGCACGAAGCTCGCTCTCTTCATCGCGTGGATGCTGGTGATGGCGCTGACCGCCATCCCGCTGGCGGCGCACAACGTCGCCCCGCCCTACGAGGTCGCGCCGGAGCACATCGTCCAGCCGGGGGAGACGCTCTTCTCCATCGCGCGGCACTACGGCACCGACGTGGAGACGCTCTGCCGCCTCAACGCCATCGCCGACCCGCGCCACATCTACGTCGGCCAGCGGCTGCGCATCGCTCCCTCCACGGGGATGCCCGATCTCAGCCGCTGGGAAAGCCATCGGCTCCGGCTCGGCGAGGATGCCGAGCTTCTCAGCAGGCTGGCCGGGGTGCCGTGGCCCACCTTGGGCGCGGCCAACCGGCTGCTCAGCCCGCAGTCGCTCCTGCCGGGGCTTTCCCTCCTCCTGCCGCCGAGGGTCGGCGCGACCCGCCTCGACCTCGTCGCACCGGAGGAGACGCGGATGACGCTGGCGATGCAGACGGGCCTGCCCTTCTGGACGATCGCCACCTTCAACCCAAGGCCACTCTACGGCGGGGCCATCGCCGTGCTCCCGGCAAGGGAGGGCGAAGACGCCCCGACCTTCCTGCCGTCGCCGATCGTCGCCATCGACCTGGCCCCGCAGCCGCTCATCCGCGGCGATTCGGCCATCCTCGCCATCACCACCACGGTGAGCGCCGACTGCACGCTCCACTACCTGGAGCGCGTCGAGCCGTGCTACCACGAGGACGAAAGGCATCTCATCGGTATGCTCAGCGTTTCGCCGATGCTGGAACCGCAGAGCTACACCGTTACGCTGGAACTCGTGCCCCGGGACGGGAGCGTGCTCGATCTGAGTTTCCCCCTCGTCGTCGCCGCGGGACATTTCAGCTTCGAACGCATCGACGTCCCCGCCGACCGGCAGAACTTGCTCGATGCACAGAAGATTCGCGACGAACTGGCCACGCTGGACGCGCTGGCGGCACGGCGCACCGAGACGCGCTACTGGGACCTTCCCTTCGACTACCCCGTCCACGCTGCCGTCTCCTCCTACTTCGGCTCGCGCCGTTCCTACGGCGGAGCTTTCAACAGCTACCACAGCGGCACCGACTTTCGGGCCGGTACGGGGACGCCGGTCCACGCGCCCGCCGACGGCGTCGTCGTCCTCGCCCAGCCCCTCTTCGTGCGCGGCAACGCCATCGTCATCGACCACGGCTGGGGGGTGCTCACGGGCTACTGGCACCTTTCGGAAATCGACGTCGAGGTGGGGCAACTCGTCCACCGCGGCGAGGTGATCGGCAAGGTGGGGAATACCGGCCTTTCCACCGGCGCGCACCTCCACTGGCAGATGTGGGTCAGCGGCATCCCCGTCAACGCGCTCCAGTGGACCAGGGCCTTCTTCCCCCTCCCGCCCCACGAGGGAAGCGCCGCACCGCCCCAATGAGCCGATTGGCCGACTATCGAAGCCCTGCCCGATGGGTGGGGCGCGAGATTCGCTACTTCGAGGAGACGGCCTCGACCAACGATGTGGCGCTGGCGGCGGGGCAGGCCGGGGCCGACGAAGGGCTGCTCGTCCTCGCCGAGCGGCAGAGCGCCGGTCGCGGTCGGCTTGGCCGCCGCTGGGAAGCGCCGCCGGGCAGTTCGCTGCTGATGACGTTCCTCTTCCGTCCGGGGGAGCCGTTCGCCACCCGCGCCTTCCGCACGATGATCGCCGCCGCCCTCGCCCTGCGCGAGGCCATCGCCGAGGTGGGCGGCGTGCGCCCCGCGCTCAAGTGGCCCAACGACCTGATCATCGTCGAGGGGAGACGGTGGGGCAAGCTGGCAGGGATGCTCAGCGAGATCGGGGAGGAGGAGGGCCGCCCTGCCTTCCTCGCCCTCGGCATCGGGCTGAACGTCAACATCCCCCCTGCCCTCCTGCCGAAGATCGCCCCCCAGGCGACCAGCCTGCTGGCCGAGACGGGGCGTCCCATCGAGCGCACGGCGCTCCTCGATGCCTTCCTGCCCCGCCTCGAACGGCGCTACGAGGCCGTGCGGGGCGGCGCGAATCCGCTGGCCGAGTGGGAAGCGGCGCTGGCCTGGATGGGGGAGCCGGTCATCCTCCAGGGGCCGACGGGCGTCGTCCACGGCGTCGCCGTCGGCGTGCGCGAAGACGGCGCGCTGCGTCTGCGCCTTCCCGACGGTCGGGAGCGGAGCTTCCTCGTCGGCGACGTGAGCCTCCGCCCCGGATAGGTCCGTTCGACCGCCACACGCCGCACCCCCACGCAAAAACGGGGGA
>JALXBP010000024.1 GCA_026991395.1 Anaerolineae bacterium
CTGCGACCGTCTGCAACTTCGACCACGCCACGTCCTCATCCCAGACGAACTGCGGCGCGATCGCCCTGCTCACCAGCAGCAGGCGCAATCGCGCCGCAAGGAGATTCCACCTCGACAGGTTCTCATGGCCCGGGGCATAGGCCGCCTGCACCGTCGCCGCCGCATCCAGCGAAAGCCCCAACTCGCGCGGCGAAAAGGCCCACAGCCGCCCTTCCGGCCCTTCCACCCCAAGGGAAGGTTGCCCGTCCAGCGATGCCTCGGCCAAGCGCACAACCGCCTCCGGCGGCGTCAGGCCGCCCAGCGGCACCGACCAGACGCTCGTTCCCGGAAGGATGCGTCCGTCGAGATAAGGCCCCAGGAGTGCGTAGCCCATCACCGCTGCCAGCGCCACGGCCAGGCAAGCGGCCAAGGCCATCCGCAACCGGCGCATCGTCAGTCGATCCGCTCCTCCCAGGCCCGCGTCGCCGCACGGATGAGCGCCCGCACCTCCCCGTCCGGAATGGCCTCCACCGCCTCGTAGATCACGCCATCTACGACGAAGAGCACGCCGCCGTCAACGCCATTCTGCAAGCGGATGCGGCGATCCTTCAGCGCGGGATGGTCGGCCTGCATCGCCTCGACGATCTCCCCGATCTCGTGTGCCAGATCGATCGTCGGCAGGAGGACGGGCGGCTGCGCGGGGCGCATCGCCGGACGCCGCGGGCGGCGATCCTCCCGGTCGCCGTAGACGAGCGAGAGGGTCGGCTTGAGCGAGGAAGGCGCTGCGGCAGCAGGTTTCCGCTCCTCCGGCGGCGCGGACTGTGCCTGCTCCGCCCTGCCCTCCTGACGCCGCGTCAGTTCGGGCTTGACGAAGGCGGCGAGGAAGCGGACGCTCTCCACGACCTCGTCGCGCAACGCGGCATCCTCCACCTCGGTGAGATCGCGGTAGGGACGCCCTTTCACCTCGACGACCCACAGGCCGTGCTCATCGCGGTAGAGCCGCAAGAGCGTGCGCGGCTCCTTCGCCGTCCGACGCGGCGAGGACTCTTCGGCAGCAGTCGGCGGGCGTCCGCGTTTCGACAGTGTCAGGGCCAGCCAGGCGCTCAGCACGATGATGACCAGAATCACCGCGCCCAGGAGAATCGGCAAGCCGAAATCGCTCATCATCCTCCCTCCTCACCGGCCAAGGGCCAGAGCAACAATCCGTTCGCCTGGGGCACCCGCTGCGGAGCGCCGCCCCTCAGGGCCAGCAGGCCGACCTCGGCCACCCGCACCTCGGCGGCGAAGAGGTGGCCGCCTCGCACTCCGCCCTCGTGATCGCCCAGCAGGACGTGCAGATGGGCAAAGGGGCCGTCGTGCCCCTCGGCCAGGGAGACATTCCCGCTGAGCGAAAGCAATTCCCAGTCGCCCTCCAACGCCACGCGGCGATAGCGCCCCGTGGCGAAGTCATACGCGCCGATGACGGGGGCGCGGACGGCGCCGATCGCATGCACCCACGCCGCTTCGATGCCCGCACCGCGGCAATGAGCCACGAGTGCCTGCAGGAGATCATCACCCTCCGGAAGACGGAACAGATGCATCTCACCCACATGCACGATCATCACGACCTCCCCGTCATCGGCCCACCTTCCAACTTACGCCAACTGCGAGGTGCAGTGCGGGCAGCGCGTCGCTTCGATGGGAATTTCCATATGGCAGTAGGGACACACTTTCGTCGTCGGCGCGGCAGCCGGTGCTTCCTCCTCCTGCTGGAAGCGCTCCGCGGACTTCACCAGGAGGAAGAGAACGAAGGCAACGACGAGGAAAGCCACCACAGCGCCGATGAAGAGGCCGTAGTTGATGGTAACCGCGCCTGCGGCCTGCGCTTCCTCCAGGGATGGATAGGGACCGGCAGGCGTGCCGGCCTTGAGCACGATGTACAGATTGGTGAAATCGACCCCGCCGAGCAAGAGGCCAATCGGCGGCATCAAGATATCGTTGACCAACGAGTTGATGACGCTGCCGAACGCTGCACCGATGATGATACCGATGGCCATATCGAAGGCATTACCACGCAAAATGAACGACTTGAACTCCTTGAACATCGTTTCCCTCCTTTCGAGAGATGAGAATGAGGATCAACTACCGTCTGCGTCCCCCCTTGAGCTGATCCTGCAGCGCTTTGAGCGCATCCCACGCGCCCTTCGCAGCCAGTTCGGCCTGTTCAGGCCAGGTTTCCGGCGAGGCCATAGCGAAACGCCGTCCCGCGCGAACGAGAATCTGCCGCAGCGTCTCCACATCCGTCGCCGCCAGTTGCGCAAAGGTCGTGATGCCGGCCTCGTGGAGCAGTCCGGAGATCTTCGGGCCGATCCCCTCGATGCGTGTCAGGTCATCCGGGCTGGCGGGCGCTTCTTCCGCCTTCGCCGCGAAGCTCTCCTCTTCACCGAGCGATTCCCAGCCGCCGGAGACGGCCTCGCCGCCCGCAGCCTCCGCCTCCACGGGCGCTTCGCCCTGGATGGCCGAAGGTTCCCCGGCACCCGGCTCCGCCTTCGCCGCGAAGCTCTCCTCTTCACCGAGCGATTCCCAGCCGCCGGAGACGGCCTCGCCGCCCGCAGCCTCCGCCTCCGCGGGCGCTTCGCCCTGGATGGCCGAAGGTTCCCCGGCACCCGGCTCCGCCTTCGCCGCGGAGCTCTCCTCTCCACCGAGCGATTCCCAGCCCCCCGACGGCTCCTCGCCGCCCTGGATGGATTCCCAGCCGCCGGAGACGGCCTCGCCGCCCGCAGCCTCTACCTCAGCCGCGACACCCTCCGCCTCGACGGCGGCGCTCTCTACCTCAGCCACGACGCTTTCCGCTTCGACGGCGACGCCCTCCGCATCGACGGCGGCGACTTTCGGCTCGGCCATAGCGCCCGGTCCTTGCGGCCGGCTCGGCGACATACGGGCCTCACCACGCCGCTCAGACGGCGACTCCTTTTCCTGGCGGCCCAGCAGCCACCAAATCACCAGGATGAGCACAATGAGGAGCAACGAAGCACAAAGACAGCCTTTCAAGATCGGCACCCAACGCATTCCGTCCATACATCCCTCCTTCCCTCAGTAAACACTACGCGATCGATCCGGATTTATTGTACACCCCTTTGCCAAATAAGGCCATCGAGGAAGGTACGGTCGGCCTCGCCTCAGGCGCAGCCCAGCCGTCGATAGAGAGGCGGTAGCAGACGGCTCCAATCGTACCGGCGGGCAAAGGCTTGCGCACGCGCAGCCCAGCGCCGACGCGCCTCTTCATCCTGCGCCAGACGGACGGCCTGCTCCGCAAAGTGCCGCGGCTCATCGGCCAGGAGGAGGGCCGTTTCCGCCTCCGGGAAGCCATCCGCGCCGAAGGTGGTCGAGACGATGGGGACGCCGATCGCCGCGGCCTCCAGCACCTTGAGCCGGGTTCCGCCCCCCATCCGCAGCGGGATGAGATAGACCGTCGCCGCGCGGATGTAGGCCCGGGCATCGTCCACCTCGCCGGTGATGACGATGCCCTCGCGACGGTGCAGCGCCTGCAGTCGGGGATGGGGCCGCCTGCCGACAACGTAGAAGCGTGCCGAGGGAAGCCTGGCACGAATGTGCGGCCAGACCTCATCGGCGAACCAGAGCAGGCCATCGACATTTGGGCGGAAATCCATCGTGCCGGTGAAGACGAAAGCGGGGGGTTCCAGCGGAGCGCGGGGACCGCCCCCGGCATAGGCTTCGTAGAAGATGCCGTTCGGGATGACGAGCGGCTCGACCGTCGGCGCGATGGCCCGCAGCGCCGCCGCGTCGGGCTGCGACACGGCCACGGTCAGCGCGGCCAGACGCATCAGCGCCGCCTCGTAGCGTGCCAGCCGCCGCCACTGCACGGCGGAATAGGCCGCCCCGATCCACCGCCGCGGATGGCGGCGATCGACCTGCCAGACGCGCTTTTGCAGCAGGTACTCGCAGTTGTGATCGTCGAAGAGGATGCGGGGCGCGGAAGGGTGAGCGGCGGCCTGCTCCAGGTAGAGCCCCAGTTCCAGCCCTTCCACCTGCACCCAGTCGAAGGAACGGTCATCCAGGAGGCGGGCCAGTGCCTCGGCGAAGCGTCGGCTGCGCAGCCGCAGTGCCAAATCGGGGCGGCGCTCGCTGAGGAGTTGCCGCAGGCGCTCGCCGCGGCTGCGGTGTGGCTGCTCGACGAGGACGACCTGCTCGGCGCGGGCGGCGATCGCCTCCGGCACGCGCGGCTCCTGCCAGGGGGCGACGAAAGAGAGAAGCGTCAGATCGGCGCAGGCGCTCAGGCCGCGGAAAAGCCCCCAGTTGCGCAGCGCCGTCCCCTGCGCAGGCGGCCAGGGGAGCTGCGGCGTGAGCATCAAGAGGCGCGGGCGGCTCATCGCAGGCGGAGCAGGTAGGCTATCGAACTGAGCGCCAGGCCGAGATAGACGAGCATCCAGACAAGGGCGAGGGGATCACCGCCCAGAGCGAGGGAGACGACGCCGGGCAGCGCGGGCAGGGTGAAGGCCGCGGCGGCGACCCACCACAGGCGCTCGCTGTAGCGGCGACGCACGGCATACCAGATGACGTTGCCGCTCAACGTGCCGTAGAGCGGCGCGAGGAAGATGACGAACCACGAAAGGTGAGGCGCAATCAACGCCCCGATGAAGCCGAAGAAGAGCGCCAGCCCGCCACCGATGAGGAGATCGCCGATACCGGCCCGCTCGAAGCGCCGCTTGGCGGCCTTGACGCAGTCGGGGCAGAGGTAGCCAACCGAGGTGCGGCGGGCGCATTCGTAACAGATCGGCGCGCCGCAACGGTAGCAGCGGAGCATCGTCTCCCGTTCGGGATGCCATCGACAATGCAGCACTTCATCCGTCTCGTTCACGATTTCCTCCCGCTCGAGTGATCGGACGCGGCGTCAGCCGCTCAACAAGCGACCGATAGAAGTCCTCCCGCTTGCGTATCCGCCAGAAGAGCGCCTCCTGGTGATGCCGGAAGAGTTGCACGCGATCGCCGTCGCGCAGTTCGGCCACCAGCCGCCCGTCCACCGTCAGGATGCCGCCCCTGCGGCTGCGCACGGTTATCTCGATGACCGTTTGACGATCCAGGATGAGCGGACGCTCCAGGCAGAGATGCGGCGCGACGGGCACGAGGATGATCTCCTCCATCCACGGCGGCAGGATCGGCCCGCCGACGGCGTAGGCGTAGGCGGTGGAACCGGTCGCCGTCGCAGCGATCAGGCCGTCGGCGACGTAGTCGGTCAGCGGGACATCTTCCACCCGCACGCTGAGGCGGATGGTACGCGCCAGCGGCCCCCGCCCCACGACCGCCTCGTTCAGCGCGACGGCCTCGTGCCGGTTGCCGAAACGCGCGGCAGGAAAGGTGCGCACAGCCAGGGTCGAGCGGCGCTCCACGTACCCCCGTCCGGCCAGGTAGTTTTCCAGCAACGCCTTCCACGTCGCGGGATTGCCCTCGGTGAGGAAGCCGACGCGCCCAAGATTCAGCCCCAGCAGCGGGATGGCGTGGGGCAGGACGATGGCCGCCGCGCGGAGGATGGTCCCGTCGCCGCCTAACGTGATGACCAACTCCGTCTCCCGCAGGAGCGCAGGCTCCGGCGGCTCGTCCAACGTCGATACGAGCCAGGTCGAGCGACCGCGCTCCGCCAGCCAGGCGCAGATCGCCTCGCCCAGCGGGCGCGTTTCGGACGAGCGCGGATTGTAGAGCAGGCCGATCGACTTCACCCGCCCGCCTCCAAACGGCGGAGCCGTTCGGCCAGGTTCTCCAGCGGGAAGCTTTCCTGACCGCCGTCGAGCAGGTTCTTGCAGGCGACCTCGCCGCGGGCCAGTTCATCGCCGCCGACGATGAGGACGAAGCGGGCACCGCGCCGATTGGCCTGTCGCAGTTGCGACCGCAGGCTGCCGCCCATCGCCATCTGCACACCCAAATCGGCGGCCCGCAGTTCCACCAGCAGCCGCACGGCCAGCGGACGCGCCGATTTCTCCAGCCAGGCGATGAAGAAGGTCGGCGCAGGCAGCGGCGGCACGGCGACACCCTGCGCCTTCATCACCATCACTACGCGCTCGATACCGGCGGCGAAGCCGACGGCGGGCGTCGGCGGCCCGCCGAGCAGTTCGACCAAGCCATCGTAGCGCCCGCCGCCGCAGACGGCGGCCTGCGCCCCGATCCCCTCCGCCCAGACCTCGAAGACGGTCTTGGTGTAGTAGTCGAGGCCGCGCACCAGGCGCGGGTTGATCGTGTAGGGCTTCCCCAAGGTGTCGAGATAGCCGCGCAGCGTCTGGAAGTGGAGGCGGCAGTCGTCGCAGAGGTGCTCGGTGATGCGCGGCGCGGAGGCGATGACCGGCTGGCATTGCGCCTTCTTGCAGTCGAGCACGCGCAGCGGATTCGTCTCCAGTCGGCGCTTGCAATCGTCGCAGATCTGATCGTAATGGGCGCGGTAGTGGGCCACCAGCGCCTCGATGTAGCCGGGGCGGCAGGTGGGGCAGCCGGTGGAGTTCAACTGGAAGGAGAGGCCGCCGAATTCCAGATGCTCGTAGAGGTCCCACGCGAGGAGCATCGTCTCCAAATCGGCCAGCGGGTCGGCCACCCCCAAAATCTCCGCGTTGAACTGGTGGAACTGCCGGAAGCGACCGGCCTGCGGGCGCTCGTAGCGGAAGATAGGGCCGATGGAGTAGAGCTTGACCGGCTTGGGGAGCTTCTGCATCCCGTTTTCGATGTAGGCACGGACGACACCGGCGGTGAATTCGGGGCGCAGCGTCAGATCGTGCCCGCCCTTGTCCTTGAAGGAGTACATCTCCTTCTCGACGATGTCCGTCGCGCCGCCGACGCCCCGCGCGAAGAGCGCCGTCTCCTCGAAGATAGGCGTATCCAGACGCCCGTAGCCGTAGCGCAAGGCCAGCCTCTCCGCCGTCTGCACGACGTGGTGCCAGTAGGGTTGCTCCTGTGGCAGAATATCCTGCGTGCCGGTGGGACGTTTGAATCTGGGCATCGTGCCTCCTCGGAAAGCGAGATCGTCGGGGCTATTGTACTCAAGACAGGTTTTTTCACCAGAAAGCGCGCCGGTAGCCGCGAGGCCGATCCGGCTTATAATGCGCCCATTCCCGCAAGGAGTGAGGCGATCGTGAAGAAGGATGTGCGACGAGAGGGCCTGCTCTACCTGACCGCCTTCGTCGGCGGCGTGGTCTCGCTTTCCCTGGAACTGGCCGCCGCCCGCCTGCTGGCCCCCACCTTCGGCACCTCCGAGCCGGTCTGGTCGGCCATCATCGGGCTGATTCTGCTCTACCTGGCCTTCGGCTACGTCGTCGGCGGGCGCTGGGCCGACCGTGCGCCGCGGCTCTCGCGGCTGGCCTTCATCCTCATCGCCGCCGGTGTGAGCACGGCCATCATCCCCTTCGTCGCCCGTCCCGTCCTGCGCCTGGCGACGCGGGGCATGGCCTCGCTGGAGGTCGGCCTGGTCGTCGGGCCGTTCCTCGCCGTCCTCATCCTCTTCGCCCTGCCGGTAACGCTGCTGGCCTGCATCTCCCCCTTCGTCATCCGCCTCTCCCTGGACGAAGTGGACGCCTCCGGCTCGACGGCGGGGCGCATCTACGCCATCTCGACGGCGGGGAGCTTCCTGGGGGCCTTCCTGCCCAATCTCTTCCTCGTGCCGACCTTGGGCGTGCAGCGCACCTTCGTCCTCCTCGCCCTGCTCACCTACCTGACGGGGCTGCTGCTCCTGCGGGCCGACGGGCACGGCTGGTTCTGGCTCTTCTTCTGGCTGAGCTTCGCGCTCTGCGGCCTGCTCCTCCTGCCCCCGACAAGCCCCCGCC